>JBJMLG010000104.1:0-3362 GCA_045805385.1 Thermoleophilaceae bacterium | reverse complement strand
CACGCGATACACGACGGCGCCCTCGCCCCGGAACGGCTTGCCCTTGACGGTGCCGACGATTGTCGTCACACCGTTCGCGGACGTGAGGCCTGTCGCGGTGATCGTGGCGTTCACCTTGTGGCTCTTCACCGTCTTGGCGGCCAGCGCCGTGGCCGACAGCGCAAGCGCGATCAGAGCCACGAGTGCGAGGACGAGCCCGCGCTTCGGACGTGCGAGTCGAGACATCTCTTCCTCCTGTCGAGAGCGGGCGTCCCTGCCCAGGGGCCGAATCCGCTCACATGACGCTACGCCCCCGAGGCGGGCACCGCCACTCCGTAGGATGCGGCGGATGGACTACCGCACGCTCGGCCGCACCGGAGTGAAGGTGAGCCCGCTCTGCCTTGGGGCGATGATGTTCGGCCAGTGGGGCAATCCGGATCACGACGACTCGATCCGGATCATCCACGCGGCGCTCGACGGCGGCATCAACTTCATCGACACCGCGGATGTCTACTCGGCGGGCGAGTCGGAGGAGATCGTGGGCAAGGCGCTCGCCGGCGGCAGGCGCGATCACGTGGTGCTCGCGACGAAGTTCCACGCGCAGATGGGGGAGGACCCCAACGAGCGCGGCAACTCGCGGCGCTGGATCATGCAGGAGGTCGACAACAGCCTCCGGCGGCTCCAGACCGACTGGATCGACCTCTACCAGGTCCACCGCCCGGAGCCTTCGACCGACATCGACGAGACGCTCGGGGCGCTGACCGACCTGGTCCACGCGGGCAAGATCCGCTACCTCGGCCATTCGACCTTCCCCGCGCACGAGATCGTGGAGGCGCAGTGGGTGGCGGAGCGGCGGAGCCGCGAGCGCTTCGTGTCCGAGCAGCCGCCCTACTCGCTGCTCGTCCGTGCGGTCGAGAAGGACGTGCTGCCGGTGTGCCAGGAGTACGGCCTCGGCGCGATCCCGTGGAGCCCGCTGGCCGGCGGCTGGCTGTCCGGCAGGTGGCGCAAGGACGCGGAGGCGCCCACGAGCCGGCGCGCGGAGCGCATCCCCGAGCGCTACGATCTCTCGAAGCCCGAGAACCAGCGCAAGCTCGAGGCGGCCGACGCGCTGTTCCGGCTGGCCGAGCAGCACGGTGTGAGCCTGATCCACCTCGCGCTCGCGTTCGTGCTCGAGCACCCTGCCGTCAGCGCCGCAATCATCGGCCCGCGCACGATGGAGCAGCTCGAGAGCCAGCTCGGCGCGGCCGACGTGAAGCTGCCGCGTGAGGTGCTCGACAAGATCGACGAGATCGTGCCGCCGGGCACGAACCTGAACCCGGCGGACGCGGGTTACGAGCCGCCGGCGATCGCATCGGCTTGGCGCCGACGGCGCGGCGCACGCTAGCTTCGGCGGCGTGTTCCGCTCGCTGCTGCGGTCGCTGACCCCGGACCTCGCGCCCTTCCGGGAGTCGCGCGACTACCGACTGCTCAGCCTGGGCGCCGTCATCACCGGGCTCGGCACGCAGGCTGCGCTCGTGGCGCTGCCCTACCAGGTGTACGTGCTCACGCACAGCCCGCTGCTCGTGGGCCTGCTCGGAATCGTGGAGCTCGGCCCGCTCGTGGCGGCGTCGCTCGTGGGCGGTGCGCTTGCCGACCGCCACGACCGCCGCACGATGCTCCTCCTGTGCCAGCTCGCGCTAGTCGTCGTTGCGGGCGCCCTGGCGGCGGCGGCCTTCGCCGGCAACCCGCCCGTGTGGCTGCTCTACCTACTTGCCGGTGCCACCGCCGGAGCGGGGCAGCTCGAGCGCGTGGCCCGGCAGTCGCTCGTGCCCAACCTCGTGTCGCCCGCGAACCTGCGCGCCGCGCTCTCCACGAACTTCGGGCTGATGCAGCTCACGATGGTGGTCGGCCCGGCCGTCGGCGGCCTGCTGATCGCCTGGCTCGGAGTGGGGGCGGCGTACACCGTCGACGCCGTGAGCTGCCTCGGGATGGCTCTCGCAGCCGCCGCGATGCGCCCGCATCCGCCCGTGGGGATCGAGGAGCACGAGCCGATGGCGCGCTCGATCGCCTCCGGGTTGCGCTTCGTGCGCGGCGACCGCGCGGTGATGGGCAGCTTCGCGATCGACCTGCTGGCGATGACCTTCGGGATGCCCCGTGCGCTGTTCCCGGTGCTCGCCCTCAGCGTGTACCACGCGGGTGCCACCGGCACCGGCGCGCTCTACGCGGCGGTGTCGGCGGGCGCCACGGTGGCGGCGCTCACGACGGGCTGGCTCGGCCATGCGCGGTACCTCGGGCGGATCGTGTTCGCCGCGGTGGGCGTTTGGGGGATCGCGATCGCGGCTGCCGGCCTCGTGACGGCGATCTGGCCCGCGCTCGCGCTCTTCGCTCTCGCCGGGGCCGCCGACAGCGTGAGCGCGGTGTGCCGCTCCACGATCGCGCAGACGCTCACGCCGGACCACATGCGAGGGCGGATGTCGTCCGTGTTCAGCCTCGTGGTCGCGGGAGGGCCCCGCCTCGGCGACGCGGAGTCCGGCACGGTGGCGTCGGTCGCCTCGCCGCGCTTCTCGGTCGTCTCCGGCGGGCTCGCCTGCGTGGCCGGGCTCGGCTTGATCGCCGTGCTTTTCCCCGAGCTCTACGCCTATGACGGCGAGCACGTGACGCCGGACGTGGCCGCCGCGGCAGCCGCCTGAGTTAGCGTGCAGCCAATGAGCGACGACAGGCCGTACTGGATGCTGTTCTACGAATACGTGCCGGACATCGGGGAGCGGCGCGCGCCGTACCGCGAGGAACACCTGGCGCTGATCCGGAGCTGGAAGGAGAGCGGCCGCCTCGAGCTGGCGGGAGCGCTCGGCGACCCCCCGCACAGCGGGGCGTTCGTGTTCCGCGTGGACGACGCCGGCGAGGTGGACGAGTTCACCGCTGAGGACCCCTACGTGGCGAACGGACTGGTTACCCGGCGGCGCGTGGAGCGCTGGAACGTTGTCTGACGACGAGGAACTGCGCCCTCTCGAGCAAAGCGCCTAGCCCGTCGCGTCGCGCGGGTTTACGATCGCTCCAGGACTCGCGACAGAGGGAGCGGAAATGATCGGATCGATCGTTGTGGGAATCGATGGCTCGGACACAGCGGCCCTTGCGGCTCAGAGGGCGACCGAGCTGGCGAATGCGCTGGGCGCGCAGGTGCACCTGGTGAGCGCCTACCGGCCGATGTCGGGCGCGCGTGTAGGCGGAGAGCCGGGCCCCGAGGCCGCGCACTGGACCGTGCAGCGCAGCATGCAGGCCGATTCGGTGCTCGAGCAGGCTGCGGTGCGAATGCGCAACGCCGGCCTCCAGGTACACATTCACGCGGTCGACGGCGACCCGGCCGAGGCGATCCTCGACATCGCCGACGAGGAGCGGGCCGACCT
>JBJMLG010000103.1:0-6527 GCA_045805385.1 Thermoleophilaceae bacterium | reverse complement strand
TCTCGTCGGGCAGCAGCACCCTCACGACGTCGCCGCGGCTGGCCGCGTCCGCCACCGACAGGACCTCGAGGCCCTCGGCGCGCGCCTTCTCGGCGGACTTGGAGCCCTCGCGCAGGCCGACGATCACGTCGACTCCGGAGTCGCGCAGGTTCAGGGCGTGCGCGTGGCCCTGCGAGCCATAACCGAGGATCGCGACGGTCTTTCCCTGGAGCTTGCCGAGATCGGCGTCGTTGTCGTAGATCACGGGCGCGACTCTATTCGGTTGTCACAACCTGGCTCGCGTCGGCGTTCTACAGGCGAGTCCGCGAACGGCTCCACCATGCACCGGTAACTGTTTGACAGTGGTTACGTAACCGGTATAATTACGACACGAGTTATCCCGAAGGCGCGGCGGAACCCGGAGGCATCACATGGATCCGTACTTCAACCACCTGGCAGCCGACGAGCACACGAAGGACCTGATCGAGGCGGCCGGCCGCAACGGCTCCGCCGGGCGACCGCGCAGAGGCATCCCGCGGAGCATCACCGTGCGCCCATTCGAGGAGCGCGACATCGACGCGATCCGGCACCTGGCGGTGCTCGACGACAAGAGCGAGCCCGACGGCGCCGTGCTCGTGGCCGATGTGGGCGGCCGCATCGTCGCCGCTCTCCCGCTTCTCGCCGGCGAGGCGATCGCCGACCCGTTCGTCTCGACCGCCGACGTCGTGGAGCTCCTGAAGCTCCGCGCCGCGCAGCTGACTCCGCCGAGGCACCGCACTCCCCGTGGCTTCCTCGGCCGGTTCCCTCTGGTCGGCCGCGCCGCCTAGCCGGCGCGGGCGCCGAGCTCCCCGTGATCAGCGCTCGGCGCCCGCGCGGCCCCCTCCTCGGGGAGCAACAGGCGCAGGCAGGTGAGCACTGCGAGTGTCGCCATCACCACCGCGCTCGCCACGCACCACTGGCAAATCGCGTGGATCTGGAAGATCTCCGCATAGGTGAGGTAGAGGCTGAAGCCGATGCCGATGAGCGCGAGCAGCGCGCCGGCGATGCGCCCCGCTTCGCCTCGGATGAGGGCCGATCCGAAGATGCCGGCGTAGCCGACGAGCCCCAGCACGGCGACTGGGACGCCGGCCAGCTTTGACTGGTCGGAATGCTGGACCTTCTCGCAGCCGCCCCCGCCCGCAACGCAGAGCACGGTCGTGTGGGCGTAGTGGACGTACGTGAGGTAGCTCGCGATCGCGAGTCCCAGCAGCGCAAGCGCCGCGATTGCGACCCGCAGCCTGCGCTCGGTCACTTCGAGCTCGCGAGGAGCGAGTCGATACTCGGCCGGAAGGCGTCGGGCGTGAACGAGGTGACCTGGAGGAGCTTGCCGGGCTGCCCGGTGCGGCCAACCACGAACGAAGGCGTGGAGTTGATGCCGAACGTCTTCGCCCGGGCCTGGGCCTGAGTCAGGAGCTGCTCAGTCTTCGAAGAATTGGCGTCGCGGAAGAGCTTCTGCTGGTCGAGGCCCGGCACCTGCGACGCCACCTTCGTCAGGAAGTCGCTCGTCACGTAGCCCGTGTTCTCCTGCTGCTGGTTCGCGTAGAAGCGGTCGATGAACGGCCAGAGCTTGTTCTGGAAGCCCGCAGCTTCTGCCACTCGGCCCGCCGTGACGGAATCCTGGCCGATGAAGGCGAGGTCGTGGAAGACCATCTTCACCTTGCCCGTGCGCACGTAGTCGCGCACGAGCGTTGGCAGGGCACCCACCGTGTACTCGCGGCAGAACGGGCACTGAAGGTCCGCGTACTCCTCGAGCGTCACGGGCGCGTTCGCGCTGCCGAGGGTGATCCCGTTCTCTGCGATGCCGGAGAACAGGGACGTGGTCTGGCCGGTCGTCGAGCTCTTGGTGGACGTGCCGCCTGAGCTGATCGCGATAGCGGCGATCACCGCGACGAGCGCAAGCCCGACCACACCGCCGAGGATCCCCAGGCGGCGTTTGCGGTGGGCGCGGCGCGCGGCGTCCTGCTCGCGGGCTACTCGCTCCGCGCGCGCCTGATCGCGGCGCTCTTTACGTGTCGGCGCTTGCTGCATTCGAAAGTCACGGTAGCGATGGGGACTTAAAGCGTCCTGAAGGGTTCTGCGAACCTCAGGTTGTCCTTTTGTCGCGGACAGGCAGATCCCTGCGGAGCAGCTTTCCGGCCGCGTTGCGCGGCAGCGCTTCCACGATTGTGATCCGGCGCGGAGCCTTGTAGGAAGCCAGCCGCGTGCGGCAGTGTGCGATCAGGTCCTCGGCGCTCACGCCGTCGTTCGCAACCACGAACGCGGACACCACCTCCCCCCACTCCTCGTCCGGCTCGGCCGCCACGCCGGCGTCAGTCACGGCGGGGTGGGCGAGGAGCGCCTCCTCCACTTCGGCGCACGACACGTTCTCGCCGCCCGTCACGATCACGTCCTTCAGGCGTCCCTCGACCCAGACGTAGCCGTCCTGGTCGAGGCGGCCGCGATCGCCGGTATGGAGCCAGCCGTCGGGCTCCACTGCGCCCGGCGCGATCATGGGCCCGCGCGCCAGGATCTCCCCTTCGGGCGAGGTCGAGATCTCCACGCCCAGCAGAGGCCGCCCGGCCGACCCCTTGAGCTCGAGCGCCTCCTCGGCGCGCAGCGTGGCGATCTGCGAGGCGGTCTCCGTCATCCCGTAGGTCTGGAGCACGGGCAGGCCGCGCCGGGCCGCCCACTCGAGCAGGTCGCGCGGCACGGGGCCGCCGCCGAGCAGCGCCGCGCGGAGCGCCGGCGCGCGTTCGAGGCCCGCCTCGGCGAGGCGCCGCAGCATCGTGGAGACAAGTGAGGCGACCGTCGCGCGCCCTTCCTCCAGGTCTGCCCGCACTTCGTCCACGTCGAAGCGCTCCCGCACGAGCGCCGCGGTGCCGTAGAGCGCCGAGCGGATCAGGATCGCGAGCCCGCCGACGTGGAACAGCGGCAGCACGCACAGCCAGCGGTCGCCTGGATCCACGCCGATGTTCCAGGCGTTGGCGATCGCGCTCGCGGTGTGGTTGCCGTGCGTGAGCGACACGCCGCGCGGGCGCGTGGTGGTACCGGACGTGTAGATGAGCGAGTGCTCGGTGCGCGGATCGAAGGTGTCGCGCAGCGCGACCTCGGCCTCGTCTCCGGCGAGCGGCTCGTCCACGAGCAGGCGCGCGCGCGAATCCTCGAGCTGCCAGCGGCGCTCCGCCTCGCTCAGGCGGGTGTTGAGCGGGACGATCGAGGCGCCGAGCATCGGCACTGCGTGCAGCAGGGCGGCGAAGTCCACGCCCGGCGGCAGCGTGGTGGCCACGCGGTCCCCGGCCTCCACCCCGCGCGCGGCCAGCCCGCGCGCCGCCTGCTCCGCCCGTCGACCGAGCTCGGCGTACGAGATCTCCTCCCCGCCGCAGATCAGCGCGACCCGCTCGGGGAGCGTGCGCACCGACCGCCTGAGGGGCAGCTCGAACTCAATATGCTCGGCCGGCTTGGACACAGCAGAAAGGGACAGCTTGGCAGTACCGGACTGGAAGCCCGCCCACGAGTACCAGGACATCAGGTACGAGCTCGCGGACGGCATCGCGAAGATCACCATCAACCGGCCGGAGGTGCGAAACGCCTTCCGGCCCGAGACGGTGGTGGAGCTGTCCGACGCGTTCACCAGGGCGCGCGACGACACCACGGTGGGCGCGATCATCCTCACCGGCGAGGGCCCCGACGCCTTCTGCTCGGGCGGCGACCAGCGCGTGCGCGGCGACACCGGCTACATGAGCGGCGGGCAGGGAGTCGGCCGCTTCCACGTGACCGACCTTCACGTGCAGATGCGCCGACTGCCGAAGCCGATCGTGGCGATGGTCGCGGGCTATGCCGTCGGCGGCGGTCACGTGCTGCACGTGGTATGCGACCTCACGATCGCCGCCGACAACGCGCGCTTCGGCCAGACCGGGCCGCGGGTGGGAAGCTTCGACGGAGGATACGGCGCCGCCCTCCTCGCCGAGCAGGTGGGCGAGAAGAAGGCCAAGGAGATCTGGTTCCTCTGCCGCCAGTACGACGCCCAGCAGGCGCTCGACATGGGGCTCGTGAACACGGTCGTGCCACTCGACCAGCTCGAGGAGGAGACGGTGCGCTGGTGCCGGGAGATGCTGGAGCTCTCCCCCTTTGCCCTGCGGCTGCTCAAGGCGAGCTTCAACGCGGCCGAGGACGGCATGGCCGGGATCCAGCAGCTCGCGCACGACGCGAATCTCCTCTTCTACGCGAGCGACGAGGCGCGGGAGGGTCGCGAGGCCTACAAGGAGAAGCGCAAGCCCGACTTCGGGAAGTTCCCGAAGCGGCCATGAGCTCCGCCCGCACAGCCGCGGCCGCGCCCGCCGGCGCGCTGCGCCTCTGGCTCGTGGCGGCGAGGCCGCGAACGCTTCCTGCCGCGATCGCCCCCGTGCTGGTGGGCACCTCGCTCGCGATCGAGGAGGGCACGTTCCGGCCGCTCGCGTTCGTGTGCGCGCTGATCGGGTCGATCTTCATCCAGATCGGGACCAACCTCTCGAACGACTACTCGGACGCCCGGCGCGGCGCGGACACGGACGACCGACTCGGCCCGGTGAGAGTCACGGCCGGCGGCCTGATGCCGCCGCGGCAGGTCCTGATCGGCACCTACGTGGCCTTCGGCATCGCGGTGGCGGCGGGCGCCTACCTGATCGCGATCGCCGGCTGGCAGCTGCTGGCGGTCGGGCTCGCCTCGATCCTCGCGGGCGTGCTGTACACCGGCGGGCCGCGGCCCTACGGCTACGAGGGCCTCGGCGAGCTGTTCGTGTTCCTCTTCTTCGGGGTGGTCGCCGTCGTCGGCTCCTACTACGTGCAGACGGAGCACCTCACATGGGAGGCGTTCGCGCTCTCGGTGCCAGTCGGCCTCCTCGCCTCGGCGATCCTCGTGGTGAACAACGTGCGCGACATCGAGACCGACCGGCGCGCCGGCAAGCGCACGCTCGCGGTGAAGCTGGGGCGTCAGGGAGCGCGGACGTTGTACGCCGCGATGGTGCTGCTCGCGTACGCGGCGCCGGCGCTGATCTGGCTTGCGGGAGGCCTCGACGCCTGGCTGCTGCTGCCCTGGGCGTCGCTGCCGCTCGTGCCGCGGCTGCTACGCACGGTCGGCACGCGGACCGACGGGCCCGCGCTCAACGGGGCCCTGGCAGGCACCGGCATGCTGCTCGCGCTCTTTTCCCTTCTGCTCTCAGGCGGCATTCTGTTGTCGTGACCCGCACGCTCCGGCTGCTGTCCATCCCGCTGAAGGAACCGTTCCCGACGGCGAACGGGGTTGTGTCCGCGCGTGAGATGGCGCTGCTCGAGCTGGAGGACGGCGACGGCGTCGTGGGCTACGGCGAGGCAGCCCCCCTCGAGCACTACGACGGCGTGTCCATCGACGAGGTGGTCGAGGCTCTCAAAGGGGGGGACGGGGACGGCCCGCCCCAGGCCCGCGCTGCGGAGGAGATGGCGCTGCTCGACCTCGAGGGGCGGCGCTCCGGGCGCGCGCTCGGGGAGCCGGGCGCGGACGCAATCCCGGTGAACCGCACGCTCCCCGCCGGACCGCCCGACGAGGTGGCCGCCCACGCTGTCGAGGGCGTCCGCGAGGGGTTCTCGTGCTTCAAGATCAAGACCGGCCTGCCCGACGACCGCCTGCGCGTGGGCGCCGTGCGCGCGGCGATCGGGCCGTGGCCGGCTCTGCGCATCGACGCGAACGGGTCCTGGAGCGTGGAGGAGGCTGTGGCGGCGATCGAGTCGCTGGCGGAGTTCGACCTCCAGCTCGTGGAGCAGCCCTGCGCGACGCTCGAGGAGCTCGCAGAGGTGCGGCGCCGCGTGGCTGTGCCGATCGCCGCCGACGAGTCCGTCCGCACGCCTGAGGATGTGCGCACCGCCGCGGTGCTCGAGGCGTGCGACGTGGTGAACGTGAAGCTCGCGTCGAGCGGCGGCTTCAGCGCCGCGCGCGAGGCGCTGCGGGAGGCGCGGCGCCGCGGCCTGGCCTCGTACCTCTCGAGCACGCTCGACGGCCCGTGGGGAATCGCCGCGGCGCTCCAGCTTGCCTCCTCGGAGGAGGTGCTGCTCGCGTGCGGGCTCGCCACCCTCGAGCTGTTCGACTCGCCGCTTGCGGCCGCGCTGCCGCCGCCGCGGGACGGGCTGCTTGCGGTGCCTCAGGGCCCCGGCCTCGGGATCTCGGTCGATCAGGAGGCCCTGGCGTCGGCGGTGGTGGACGAGCTGCCGAGCCGGGCCTCGTAGGACTGCACGCGCTCTCGCGCACGAGGAAGATCCCGCCGAGGAGGCTCCCGTCGCGCGGTGCCAGTGCCTTCCTGAGTCAGAGCTCCTCAAGGAATGCGGCCAGGATCCGCGCGAACTCGTCAGGGCGTTCCAGATGCGCAGCGTGGCCCGCGCCCGCGACGAGCTCGGCGCGGCCGTCGGGCACGATCGCCGCGATCCGCTCGGCCGCGCGGACGTAGTGCTCGTCTAGCTCGCCCGCCACCGCCAGCACCGGACAGGCGAACGCGGCGAGGCGGTCCCAGACGGGCTCGAGCGCT
>JBJMLG010000102.1:0-18338 GCA_045805385.1 Thermoleophilaceae bacterium | reverse complement strand
GGCGAGCAGCGCCTGCTCGACGTGCTCGTCGGGCAGCTCCACCAACGTCGGCGACAGGTCGGCCTGACGGCACGCCGCAACGACTGCGTCGTGGAACGGCCGGTTGGCATCGCGCGGCAACAACACGATGCGCTCCGGAGCGAGCCGCTCGAGGCTGATCGCCGGCTTCACCGCGTCACGGTGGCCGACCGGTAGCGCGGCCACCGCGTGCTGCTCGCCGAGCGAGGTCACGCGCAGCGGGGTCACCACGGCCGGTAGCGGGACAACGGCGGCGTCGAGCCGCTCGCCGCGCACGGCTTCGATCAGGTCATGCGCAGAACCGGCCTCGAGGCTGGTCTCGAGCTGCGGCGTCGCCGCGGCGAGAGTCTGCAGCGCCCGCGGGACGGAGCCGACCAGCGAGGACGCCACGTAGCCGATTCGCAGGCGGGCGGTGGCGTGATCACGCGCGTTGCGGGCGGCCAGCTTGGCCACGTCGGCCTGGCGCAGCACCCGCCGCGCCTCCTCGAGCATCGCCGCGCCCGATACGGTCAGGGAGACGCTCCGCTGCGTCCTGTCGAGCAGTCTCACGCCCAGCTCCTCCTCGAGCTTGCGCACCTGCTCGCTCACGGCGGGCTGCGCTACGTGCAGCCGCTCAGCAGCACGGCGAAAGTGCAATTCCTCCGCGACTGCAACGAAATATCTCAGGTGCCTTAGTTCCATCTCGATTCCGCCTTCTCGATTTGGTGGATTTGCCGGAGGGCCGCGATGGCGCCGCCGTCGGAGTGGAGCGGGGGGTTCATGTCGTCACGGGAATAGGACGCGGATAAGGGCGATGGTCGGCTCTCTCGATTGCGGCCATCACGCGGCGCGCGGCACTGCGGGGAAGGAGCGTGCCTCCGGTCGCGAGCAGGCGCACGGCGCTGACGAGGTCGGAGGGCTGAGAATCTTCGAACAGGAGGCCGCTGGCGCCCGCGCGGAGCGCGTCGAGCACGTGCTCGTCACCGTGATTCCTGCTGAGAAGAAGCACGGCTGTGTCCCGCAGCTGCGGATCCGAGAGCACACGCCGGCTGGCTTCGTAGGCGTCGAGGCCGCCCGGCCCCGCGTCCACGAGCATCACGTCGGGGCGGAGGCGAGAGCCCAGCAGGACCGCCTGCTCGATCTCGGACGCCTCACCCACGACGTCGATATCCGCTTCGCGCTCGAGGAGGACGCAAAGCCCGGCACGCTCGAGCGCGTGCGTGTGGAGGATAAGCACGCGGATCACTCCGGTCGGCACCAGCGAGAGGTGGCGCACACCCTGCCGGCGCACCGGGTTCAGGGTCTTCGAAGCCATGGGCGGCACTGTTACGGATCGGCGACGCCCTCACTATGGGCCTCGGCCCGATACATCGGTGGCTTCGACCGGAGACGCGGGTGGGGTTAGCCCTACCCCACTTGAGCCTCTGGTTCTCCCTACCGGCAGGCGCTGGCGCGACTGCGATCATCGTCCGCATGGGTACGTGCGTGTTGGTGATCGACGACGATCCCGTGTTCCGCGGGCTCGCGAAGCGCATGCTGCGGAACGTCGGGCTCGCGATCTGTGGCGAGGCGTCGACGGCCGAAGCCGGAATGAGCAGCGCAATGGCACTGCAGCCGGACGCGGCGCTCGTCGATGTGGGGCTGCCGGATGGAGACGGCGTCGAGCTCGCCCACCGGATCGCCGCGCTGCCGTGGCGGCCGCGCGTCGTGCTTACCTCGTGCGACCGCGACGCCACCGACAGGGGGCCGCGCGCGAAGCGAAACGGCCTCGCCTTCGTGCCGAAGGACGAGCTGCCCGACGCGCCGCTCGAGCGCCTGCTCGCGACCGGCTAGAGACCGCTAAGCCGCGAGCGGCAGTTCGTCAGCGACCGCCGTCGGCACCAGACTGAGGTGACGCCGGGGCGGGACGGTCGGGATGAAGTCCGGCTCGTAGTCGAGCGCGTGCATGACCCTCTCCGTCTCGCATTCTGTGCAGACCATGAGGAAGGTGAGCACCTTCCGCTCGCGGTCGTAGCGGGTCGTGGTGTCGTGCAGATGCGTGCACATCAGGCGGCCGCCCGGAGTCCGATGGTGCTGGAAAGCCGACGTGCGCGCGACGGCCGCGGTCGCATGCGGGCGCGCCTGTACTGGGCGATCGTCATGTCGGCGGGAATGCTCGACTCAATGATTTCCGAGGCCGCGATCTTCAGCGAGGTCGCGGGGGCGCTTCTCGGAAGAACAACCAGACTTGAGCTTCTAGTGGACATGGCGGGACTGTCCCGCATGGGTGAGGCCGGCGGAATACCCATCGGCCCGAGAGATGATTTGGGGGGGCTGGAGTGCGTGGGTGGGGTTGACCCGACGCGTCTACTCGGGGCATAGCTCGCGCCGATCAGTCGTGCCGCCGCGCCTATCGCCGGCCGCCGGCGAGGCTCCATCCTTCATTGGCATGACCACCACCCACGCCACCATCGCCGGAATTCCGATCCCCGACAGCAGAGTCGCTCGCGACGCGACCGAATTCGTGCAGGACACCTCGACGCAGCTCCTGTTCGACCACTCGCGACGAGTCTTCCTCTGGGCCTCGCTGCAGGGCGAGAAGGCCGGCCTCGACTACGACCCCGAGCTGCTCTACGTCGGCGCCATGTTCCACGACATCGGACTCGTCGAGGGCCACCGCTCGAAGCACGAGCGCTTCGAGATCGACGGGGCCAACGCGGCCCGCGCCTTCCTGGAGCGCCACGGCCTCCCAGAGGAGCGTGTGATGACCGTCTGGGAGTCGATCGCCCTCCACACAACGCCGGAGATACCGCGTTACAAGCAGCCCGAGGTGAGGCTGGTCACCCTCGGCGTCGAGTACGACGTTCTGGGCCTGCACTTCGACGAGCTCTCGGCCGAACAGCGCCAGGCTGTTCTGGCGGTACACCCGCGGACCGACTTCAAGACAGGGATCGTCGAGGCCTTCTCGGCCGGCATGCGCGACAAGCCGGAGACGACCTTCGGGACGATGAACACCGACATCCTCGAGGCCACCGTGCCCGGGTACGTGCGGCCGAACTTCTGCGACTACATCCGGGGCTCGCGCTTCGACGGCTGAGCGGCGCGTCGATCAGTCGGTGATCGTGATGCGCAGAGCCTGGAAGGTGGGCAGCTTGTTGCCGTCCTCGTCCTCACCCCAGGAAGACGGTGGTGCGAGCCGGGCGCGCAGGAGCGCGGTGTCGGCGCCGGCGACGGCGTTGGTGGCCGCGGCTCCCCGGAGGTGCGTCTTGCCAAGCCACACGCTCGTGCGCGTGAGCAGCCGCGCAATCCCATCCGTGCCGGCGAGCTGAACGGCCTGCTTCTTGAGCGACCTCGGCACGTCGCAGATCTCCTCGATCGCGAGCGGGAGATCCTTGCCGTCCAGTCCGTCGAGTGAGGAATTGATAGTGAAGGTGTGGCGGTAGAAAGCGGCGCTGAACTTCGGCGGCGCTCCCCCGTCGCCGCCCGCGGAGCGCGCCCGCGCCTCCTCGGCCGCTACGCACTTCTTGCCGGCCGGCTGGTCGCTGCCGCTCGGGTGTGCAGTCGCGCCGGTCGCGGCGGACGGGTAGTGGCACATGATCAGGGCCAGAGCCACCAGCCCGGTCGGCACTCGGGTCCAGGCGCGCATCGCTCAGCCGCCGCCCGGTCCGAGAGGGCCCGAGGCGGCGGCGCGTCCCGCACCGTGTGGGGGGCTAACCCGGGCCGGACTCCGCGGGATGGAGGGTACGGAGCACAAGCCGAGTGCGGCGACGCGCCGACCGCCTGGCCGCGGGCAGCACACAGCCGTGCTCTCGGCGACTGGTGGGCACGCAGCGGGGGCCACGACTGGAGTGAAGACCCGAGCACGACCCCCCGCAAGACCGATCGCGGCTCAATTGAGAAGCCGCATCGATCACAGGACGCCAGTGATCGCCGGGTCCATTCGCGTGAGCGCCAGGCGCTGTTGAGGCGCCCTCGCCGGGACGTTTGGCTTCTAACGCCCCGTCATTTCTCTGAGGAGGACCTCATGCTCTCGCCTAATCCCGAAAGCGAGCTGTTCCCGAATCCACCGTCACTGATCGGCCCGACTGAACTTTGGTCCTCGGAGCCACCGACGATGGAGCTCTGGGACGCATGGATATTCGCCGAGGTCGACACCGAGCTCGCACTGCACAGGTGGTGGGACTGCCCACCGGAGGAGCGCTCCGAAGCGTTCACCGTGTACATCGCGGCGCTGGATCGCGAGGGCCAGGCTGCGTCGGTGCTGGCCGAGCGCCTGCGTAGCGAAGAGCGCGCTGCCCGTCTCGCTGCCTGACCGACCGCGACCGTCGGTCACCGGGCGCGACCGTCAAGCCATCGCGAGCTCCTTTCGACGGAGTTAGTCGCCGCGTGACGGCGGGTACCTCGAATGGTGTACCCAAGACCACGGAGGAATCTGTGGCTACACAGAGCAAGCCCAACACCAGCTCGTCCGGAGCGAAAACGAAGAGCGGCAACTCGGGCAGAGCCGCCGCGTCCCGGCAGAAGTCCGGGTCGGGTAGGAAGCAGTCGCGCACCAACGCCGCCACCAGCGCCCGCTCGCCGAGCCGGACGCAGGCCAGCGCGGCAAAGACCGCCGCACCCGCTTCCGCAGCGGCGGGCGACGGACGCGCAAGGATCGCGAAGAGCGCGCTCGGCGCGCTGGCGGGCACGGCCGCGGTCGGCCTCGCGGGTCGAGCCGCCGTCAAGCGTGCGCGCCGCCCGCGGGTGCTCGGCGTGGCGATCCCGCGCGACCTGACGCCGCGCAACCTGCGCAAGCTCGACCTGAAGAAGGTTGCCAAGCAGGTCGCGAACGTCGCCGAGCAGCTCGAGCACACGAGCGAGGACGTGCGCTCGGCGAGCGCGCAGGCGAAGAGGGTCGGTAAGAAGCTTTCCTAGCCCAGCCGTTTCACAGGAGGTTGCCGAGAGGGCCGAGGTTGAGGTTGAGGTCTTCCGCCTCGAGCCCGAACTCGTTCCGCAGTTCCTCCATGCGCTTGTCGAGCTCCATGAACGTGCGTCCCAGCCGCTCCACCTGATCTTCGGAGAGCGTGCCGCCGTCGATGCGGCGCAGCGCTTGGCGCTCCATCAGCTGCCGGAGCAGTTCCACGATCGTAAGTACGAGCTGGGCGAGGCCGCGCTGCACGCTCTCGGGATCCGCGTTTACCCGCCGCGAAAGCGCGTCGTCGATCCGCGGGCGGTCGCTCGCGAAGAGGTCGAGGTCCGGTGGCACGTGAAGGAACTTGTCCCTCATTGCTGAGTGAAGCTGTACGGGGGCCAAGGGCCGGTGCAGAGCAGCCGCAGCCCGGGGTTCGCGCGCTGAAGCTGCGCCACGTCGCCGACGAAGCTGTGCACGGCCTCACGATCGACGAGGTAACTCGCGCGCAGCAATTCCGCCGGAGCTCGCGCCGGCCTTCGAGCACTCGCCCGGGCGCTGCGCTCGAGGGGTGCGTGCAGGCCGTGCACCGCGCTTTCGCGTGCAGCGGCCGAGCTCGCCTTCGAGCGGAGGTACTCGGCACCGCTGTCCCCGGGCGCCGGATCGGCGGGCTCGACCGGATCGCCCTGCACGCGCAGCGACAGCTCGACGGCACCCCGCACCAACTCGAGTGCGCTCAGCAAATCGTCGTGCCGCTCCTCGAGGACATGCGCCGCGGCAGCGTCGTCATCGACGCGAGTGCCGTAGCGGACGGGCAGCAGGTCGCGATCCTCCATCAGCGCCTCCACCACCTCTTCATGGCGCCACAGCGCCTCGGGCGACAGTTCGCCCGAGCCCGAGGGCGCGCAGACCACGGCCAGCCCGTCGATCGCCACTGCCCGAAGGGGCGCGACGGCCGGCAGTGGAGGGCCCGTGTCGTCGGTGATCGCGTAGAGCTCGATCACAGCGCGCTTCCGAGGTCGGGCAGCATCCCCTTCTCCTCCGCCGTCGCCACCGAGGTGACGAGCGCCCGCAGGCCCACGTATACGAGGTCGACGTCGGCCACAGCAAGTGTGATGTCCCCCGCGATGACCACGCCGCCACCGAGAAGCCGGTCCACCAGGTCGATGAGCGCGACCTCGCGCTCGGCGATCGTGGTGGTCACGCGATCGCCTCCGCTCCGCCGCCGGGAACGAAGTTGTACGGCGGCCAAGGACCGGTGAGCTCGACACGGACGCCGACGTTCGAGTGGTGCGCCTCGAGCTCGGCCACGAGGTCGCCGAGCTCGCCGACGCGATCGGCTTCCACCAAGTAGGCAGCGTTGAGCAGCATCTCGCCCTCGTGCCCGGACAGGTCGCGGTTCTGAGGCGGTCGGGTGACCGCGTCGATCGCCCAGTCCTGGAGGCGCGCGTGCACGTGCTCGGCAACCTCGCGGGCGAGCGCGTCCGACAGCTCGCGCAGATGGCGCTCGAGGCGCCGGCGGAGCATGTACGCGCCGCCGCCGCCGCGGGCGCTCAGCTCTTGCTCGAGAGCCGCCGCCTCGTCGCTGTTCGCGCGGGCCTCGGCCGCGAGCTTGTCGGGGTCGACGAGCACCTTCACGCCCCACTCCTGACGTCCCGAGAGCGCATCGAGGGCCTCGACGAAGGAGTCGCGCTCGCGCTCGAGCATCTGCTGGACGCTGCTCTCGCTCTCGTAGAGGGTGCAGAGGCGAAGCGGCACGATCGTGCTCATTCCAAGCGTCCGCTCGAGAACCGCCTCATGGGCGCGTGCGACGCGTTCGAGCCAGGCGAGATCGTTGAGGTTGCCTCGCAGCGGCTCGGCGCCGAACTCGGCGCCAGGCACGAGGCTTACCAGCGCCGCGAGGCCCGCCGCCTCCACTCGCTCCACCGGGCCGGACGCCTGCACGCCCGTCAGGTCGGCCGGGTACCGATCCCCGGCACGAAGCACACAGTAAGTCCAGTAGAGCTCGCCGGGCTCGGCGGCGTCCGCAGACAAAGGCCTCCGCTCCGCCGGAGCGCGTTCGCCGCGACTACGCTCGCCGATCGCGGCGGCCACAAGGGCATCGCGCAGAGCCGCTGACGCCTCGGCCTCCGCTCTCGCGACGAGATGAGGGGCGCGCTCGGCCGCCCAACGGGCGAGGTCGTCAGTCACGTGCCGAACTCTCCTTCGAGCCCTCCCCAACTCCCAGCTGCCGTTCCAGCCGCTCGAGCCGCTCGCGCAGCTCGCGGTTCTCCTGCTCGAGCCGGCCGCCGCCGTTCTCCTCCCCCGGGCCGAGGCTGTGGAGCGAGGAATCGCTCTCCCACCAGTTGATCCCCATCTGCTGCGCACGCTCCACCGACGCAATCAGCAGTCGCAGCTTGATCGTGAGGAGCTCGATGTCGAGCAGGTTGATCTGAATGTCGCCGGCGATCACGATGCCTTTGTCGAGCACGCGCTCGAGGATGTCCGCGAGGTTCGTCTGGGGCAGTGGGCGACCGGGCAACGCGCCCGGGGCGCGGCTCGGCAGATGGCTCTCTTCCACGCTCACTCCTCCTGTGTCTCGCTTCGCATGAAGCGCTTGGTGCGCTGGTAGCCGCGCAGCGTGCCACGGTCGTCGAGCCGGACGACGTACTCGCCGAGAACATCCGTCGTGTTCGGGATGCGAGCCAGCTCGAGCGCATCCACGGTCACACGCCAGAACTCGCCATCCCACTCGAGGCCCGTAACGGCCTCGGGCTTGTAGCCCGTCAGCTCCTCGACGGTCAGCAGGGCCGCGGCGCCCAGTTCGCTGGCCGAGAGCCGTCCGTCCTCATTGGACGTCGCCATGGGTCTCCTCCCCGAACCCGCGAACCGCCACCAGACGCTCGAGCAGCTCGTTCTCGGCTGCGTCGACCTCCTCGTCGCTGAGCTCGCCGGTCTCCCGAGCCGCCTCGAGCTCGAGCAGGCGATCGCGCATCGCGGAGTCGTCGTAAAGCTCGTTCTCCGCCTGCTCCTCGATCCGCTCCGCGAGCCAGATCGTCCCGCGGACGGGGGCGAGCGGGAGCAGAAGGAGACCTGTGATCAATCCCACGTCGCGGTCCCCAGGTCGGCCTCGGCAAAGCTGTACGGCGGCAGCGGCCCTACGTAACGCATCTCGATCCTCTCGGCGAGCTCCTCGCCAAGCTTGCTCACTCCCTGCGTGAACGCGGACTGCCGATCGCGGTTCACCAGGAAAGCGAGGTTGAAGGCGGCGTTCTGCTGTGTCGGCTGCTCTTGCGCCGCGGCCGCCGCGAGCGGCTCGAGCCTCTCGAGAACCAGCCGTGTGTCCTCGTCGCGCTGACGCGCCACTTCCCCTGCCACCAGCTCGCCGAGGCGGATCCGGTCGTAGTAGCCCGCCGCGCCCGGAAGCGTGCGGAGCCGTTCGCGGAGCTGGGCGACTGCGGGCGACCGGCGCACGACGTCGCGCAGCAGCCGCTCCTCGTCGTACTCGCCCTTCACGCTCAGCTGCACGCAGCCCGCGACCTCCTGCAGCAGGCCGGCGAGCCGCTCGGCGTTGGGCTCGAGCAAGCTCTCGCGCACAGCCTCTTCGCTCTCCATCAACGTCCCGAAACGGACCGGCAGCACAGTCGCCGTCTCAGAGGCCTCCTCGAGCACACGCCAGTGCGCCCGCACCTCACGCGCAGCGGCGAGCGCGCTGCTATGCACCGGGCTGGTGAGAGCGGCAATCCCGGCGTGCTCCACCGTGCCGACCCTGGACCCTTCGACACCCGTCGCGGAGATGGGCCTCTGCTCGGCCGCAGGCAGGACCCCGTAGACGTACAGGGCCTCGTTCACTAGCTGCTCTTCCGGCTGCTGGATCGCGATCCGGATGACTTCGACGACGAGGAACTGCTCCGCGAGCGGCTCTTGGAGCGCTCCTGCTTCTCCCCGCTGTCCCCGTCGCCCATGACCTTTTCCTTGACCCCCTCGAGCGCGCCCTTCGTCTTGGACTTCGCGCCGCCGGAAGTCATCGACTCCATGAGCTCAGGCAGCCCCTTCGAGTCATCGGTGTGTGCGATGTCGAGCCGGTTGACCGCTTCCGCGAAGCGCAGGTAGGTGTCCACGCTCGCCACGACGATCCTTGCGTCGATCGTCAGGATCTCGATGCCGATCAGCGACACGCGCACGTACGCGTCGATCACCAGACCCTTGTCCAGGATCACGTCGACTACGTCGGCAAGGCCGCTCGGCCTGGGGCGCTCGATATATCCGCGTGGTGTTGTCGCTACCGTCATGCCTTCCTCTCTCCGCTCGGAAGCTGATCGGGGCTAGGTCTCACTGGTCTGCTCGCCGGGCAGCGGCTCCTCCGCTTCGCCCATGAGGCGCCGCCGGATGTACGAGCGGTTCTTGGCCAGCGCCTTGGAGATGTCGGTCTTTCGGATCCCGTGCAGGTAGCCGATCGCCCAGTCGAGCTGCTGGAGGGCGTCCTCTGCAGCCGTGCGGTAACGGTCAGCCTCTTCCTGCTTGTTGTCATCGCGCGCCATTCGTACCTCCGGACCGGCTATTTCCTGCCGGCCTTCGCCTTCGACTTGGAGCTGGACTTCGAGCGACGGCCGCTGCGCCGCTGCTGCGAGTTGTCATCACCAGAATCCTGGTCAGGCGGCTCGGGGGGACGGAGCGCCGGGTCGACCCGCTTCCTTCTCTTCGCCCGCTCCAGGATCGGTGGCGGCGAGCGGTCGGCGGCCAGCGCATCCATGAGATCCGGCGTTTGCGCGGACGGGTGCGGATCGGCGCCGTTCGAGTCGAGTGCGACAGCGGGCGGTGTATCCGGCTCCTCGTCCTCGTCCTCGTCCTCGTCGTCTTCCCAGACGTCGTCGCCGTCGTCCTCGGATTCCCGGTCGCCATCGTCTGGCTCGTCGTCTGCCTCCTCGTCCCGGTAGTCCTCCGGCTCTTCATCCGCCTCGTTCTCCGGTTCGTCGTCCTCGTCCTCGTCCTCGTCTTCGTCTTCGTATTCCTGGTCGTCCTCCGCGACGGGCTCCTGCTCGTCCTCGGAGTACTCGCCTTCGCTCTCGGGCTCGCCCTCGTCCGTGCCTTCATCCCCGCCGATCCACCCTCGCTCCTCCAAGCGGTCGCGCAGCGTGTCCGGGAGCTCCGAGAGCGTCGGGACACGAGGGAGATCCGGTGCCTTCCGCACGGCCACGCCGGCCACCGCGGCGAGCGCAGCCCCCGCGAGGACCGCTCGCATTCCCGAGAGACGGCGGCGAGGCCGTTCGTCGTTGTTGAGCGCGGCTTCGATTGCCGCTGCGGTCATCCGACTCATGTCAAACGCCACCGTCTCGCCTCCCATCAGCGGGCGATGCCATGGCTACCCCCGCAGCACCCGGTATGTGATCCCGGCTGCCGCCGCACCTATGGCCGCAGCTGCGGCGATCGATCGCGCGGCCGAGGGCCGCTTGCCGCCTACACGCTCCGCAACGGTTCGCTTGACGATTCCGACCATCGCCTGATCACCGGTCACCTACGACCGCGATCCGCTCTTGCTCCGACCGGAGCGCGAGCCGCCGCCGCCGTTGGACGACGAAGACCGAGTGCTCTTCGACGATGAGCGGCCGCGCGCGCTCGACGAGCCGCCACCGTTCGAAGAGGAGCGGCTTCGGCTCGATGACGAGCGGCTGCTGCGAGCGCCCGATGAGGATGCTCGTGTTCGTGAGCGTCCAGACGAGCGGCTGCGCCCGCCAGAGGACTTGCTGCGGCTCGACGACTTCTTCACGTCGCCGTCCTCCACGCGGCCGCGCCAAGAGCCGGTCTCCTCTTCCTCCATGAGCACGTAGGCCTTGAAGCGTGCGAGATCGGCCCGAACGGCCCGCTTCACGTGACGCATACCGCGCGCCGCCTTCTCGAGCAGCGAGCCGGGCTCGACGTCCAGGTTCAGCTCGACGCGCGTCAGCCGCGGCGCGAGCTCGTGGAAGGTGACGACGCCCGTGTGGGTGACACCCTCGGTCACGCGCCACTTGATCCGCTCGTCGGGGCGTTGCTCGACGATCTCGGCCTTGAACTCCTTCGAGATTCCCCAGATCTTCGTCTTGAAGGAGAGATGCGTCTCGTCCTCCTGACTGACCTGGTCCACGCGGTGCATGAACTTCGGCCAGTCCTCAAACTGGGTCCACTGGTTGTAGACGGTCTTGAGCGGCACGCCGATGTCGATGTCCTGCTGTACCGGCATCCGGCGGCCCTTCCCGACGCCCGGCACGCCCTGCGATTTGCCGCCCTTGCCACCGGCTCCTGGGAGCAAGCCCTTGCCGGCCTCCTTGGCGACGCCGGCCGCGCCGCCGGCCTGGTCGACCTTTTCGCCGACCGCGTCCTTCACGGTTCCACCAAGCTTGTCTCCAGCCTTCTTCAGCGGTCCGGCACCGTTCCGTCCGAGCCCCCTGACGAGCCTTCCCGCGCCCTTGGTCGCAAGCGGGGCGAGTGCCACGAGACCTACACCTGCGGCAACGCCCTTCGGGCCGGAAAGCGCCCCGTTCGAGCGCTTGCGTGCATTTGACGACACGGTGTCAACGGCCTCGCGCGCCACGCGCCCGATGGCGGCACCGACGACGTCAGCTACGTCCTGGGCCATGGCCATCCTCCTTACGTCTCTAGCTCCCACATTTGGGCTACCCAGCAAACGGCGGCGGAAACCCGTTGCGCTGCCGCGCCGGCCGCCTGCGCAGCCGGCAATCGGGTATCAGGAGAGCACCTTGGAAGCCACAACGACGATCGAAGAGGTGCGCACCGCCGAGACCCGCGGCGGCAACGTCCGGTACGTGGTGCGAGACGCGGAGGGAAACGAGTACACGACCTTTCGCGAGGCGATCGGCAAGCGAGCGCAGGAGCTCGAGGGCAAGCCCGTGCGGATCGCTTACCACGAGCAGCAGCGCGGTCAGTACACGAACGTCTACCTCGACAAGGTCGAGCCCGCGCCCCAGGAGGCGCCTCCCCCGAGCGCCGAGACCGATCCCGAAGAAGCCGCCTGGCGCACCGCGGTAGAGGCCTCGCCCTGGCTCGTGGGCGAATCGGAGCCGCACGAGGCCGTGCCGCCAGAAGAGCTCTACGACAAGCTCAAGCCGTTCAAGGAAAAGGTGGCCGAGGACATCAGGGCACGCGAGCGGAAGGACTCCTAGCTGCGACTGGAGGCCGAACCGCGCTAGCCCTTCATCTTTCGCGTGTCACGCGGCTCCACAAAGGGTTCCTCGTCTTCGGGGTGGCCCGCTTCGATCGCTCGAGAACGCTCAAGCTCCGCATTGAACTCGGCGCCGAAGAGGATCGCGATGTTCGAGATCCACAACCACATCAGGAATACGATCACGCCGCCCAACGTGCCGTACGTCTTGTTGTACGACGCGAAGTTCGCCACGTAGAAGGCGAACCCGGCGGATGCGACGAGCCAAATCAGTACGCCGATCACGCCGCCCGGCGTGATCCAGCGGAACTTCGGGTGCCTCACGTTCGGCGCGGCCCAGTAGAGGATCGCGAACATGATCATCACGGCCACCAGGATCGCTGGCCATTTGGCGATGTCCCAGATCGTCGTCACCGTGCTCCCCACGCCGAGCACCTTCCCGACCTGGTCCGCCAGGGGCCCGGTCACCGTCACGGCGATGGCTACGACAGCCAGCATGATCACCAGGACGACCGTGGTCAGCACGCGAGTCGGCAGCGTCTTCCAAACCGGACGGCCTTCCTCGACGTCGTAGATCGCGTTCGACGCCCGCATGAAGGCGGCGATGTAGCCGGAGGCCGACCAGATCGCGCCCGCGAGCCCGATGATGAACAGGGTGCCGGCGGCTCCACGGCTCTTCTGGAGGTTCTGGAGCGCGCTCGTGAAGATGTCCTTCGCCGGACCGGGCGTCAGCTTGCCGAGGTTGTCGATCAGCGGCTGCGTCGCGGACTGGCCGACGAGACCGAGCACGGACACGAGCGCCAACAGCGCGGGGAAGATCGCCAGGATGCCGTAGTACGTGAGAGCGGCCGCCCAGTCGGTGAGGTCGTCCTCCTTGAACTCGGTGATCGTGCGTTTGATCGTCGCGAGCCACGAGCGCGCCCCCAGGTCGGTGGGCTGGCCGGGCGCGTGACCGTCGGCCCGCGGGTCCGCGTACGCTCGCTCCCTCGTCTGCTGAGTCATCTTGCCTCCCCTGTGTCGGCGGTCGCGGGCTCTAGTCGCCCGGCCAGACGCCGGTGCCATTGCTAGCTCCTCTTGATCAGCCGGCCGACCAGGAGCCCTGCGACGAAGGCGAGCGCTATTGCCGGCATCGGCTTCTCCTGGGCCGTCGCCGCCGCTTGCGTTGCCACGCGCTTGGCGTCTTCCGGCGTGGCCTCCTGTACACGCCCGCGAAGCGCGGACGCCTTGGCCTTGATCTCGTCCTGCTTCTCCTTCAGGGCCTCCTTGCGCTCCTCGACTCTGTCCTTCGCCTGCGCCTTGATGTCCGCCTTCTCGGACAGCGCCTCGACTGTGTCGCCGAGCTGTTCGCGAGTCTGCTCGATGTCCTTGCGCAGCTCTTCCGGGTCGCTCGGCGTCTCGGGTGCGCCGGGTTGATCAACGCGCCCGCGGGCGGTGGTGTCACCCGCTTCCTGCGCGACCTCTTCCCGTCCCTGTTCCTGATTGCCCTGTGGTGTCATGCCCGCTGCGCCCTCGTCTTCACCTCGTCGACGTCCCGCTGCACGCTGTCAAGCGCGCGTTCCGGCTTCGGCGGTGTGGCCTGTTCGACTTGCTTCTTGCCGCTGAGCGCGAGTGCTCCCGCTCCGAGAAGCAACACGACGCCAACGATCAGACCTGCAAGCCAGGGCGCGATCGCGGTGGCCAGGAGCATGATCACGCCCGCGATCACAGCACCGATGCCATAGGCCGCGACCAGTCCGGCGCCTCCGAACATCCCAGCGCCGATACCCGCGCGTTTTCCCTTCTCCTGCAATTCGGCCTGTGCGAGGCGGATCTCCTGCCGCACCAGCTTCGCCGTCTGCTCCGATGCCTGTTGCAGCAGCTCGCTTACCGATCGCCCGCTGAGTTCGGGACTTGCCACGATTTCCGCCTCCTTCCGCCGCTCTCTCCCTCGGGCTACCCGACCGGCGCAAATCGATGCTCCCGAGTCGTCGTAGTCGCCGCGCTCAGCGCAGAGGCGCGGAGCGAGAGCGGGCGGCTGGCACCTGGCCCTGGTGACCTACCGGTCGTCGTCGGTCAGCGTGTCGCTTGGCGGGCCTGGGTGATCTGCCGACGCCCGTTTCCTGGCGTCCTTCTTGGCCTGCTTCTCGACCCGCCGCTCGATGAGCCTTCGTTCCCGGTTGAGCTTCGCCATCGTGGTCTTCCTCTTGCCGCTTGAGGCCATGCTTGTCCTCCTATTCGTGGAGTGGAGCGCGTCACGGGCCCTGGCTTGGTCCGGAGCCGCGCTGTCGGCCTCCCTCGAGAGCCGCGCACCGCCGGCGTCTCGCCGGCGGGCGACGCAACGGGAGGGCGCCCGCGTACGAGCCCCTCCGTCGCTGCTTGTAAGTCCGCGGGCTTAGAGCGCCCGGACGTTCGCGGCCGCCGGGCCCTTGGGCCCTTGCTCGGCGTCGTAGCTCACCTTCGCTCCCTCGGCGAGCGACTTGAAGCCGCTGCCCTCGATCGCGCTGTGGTGCACGAACAGGTCCTTGCCGCTGTCGTCGGGCGTGATGAATCCAAAACCCTTGTCATCGTTGAACCACTTCACGGTTCCTGTGGCCATCTTTGTTCCCCTCCGGGATATGTGCACTGCGAAACGCGGAGGGTGCTGAGGCAACGACTGCGGAAACGCGCGGCACGGCTTTGGTCGGACGGACGCCCGACCCCTGCGGACGAGTCTAGCGCTCGCGGCGCGTGACCACGAGGGTGAAGGTGTCCTGCGGTTTGCCAATCGCAGGCATCCGACCCGAGGTTGACCGTCCTCCGCGCCGAACTACCTCTGAAATCATCCTGGCGATCACGGCCAAACCGGATGTCCCCGGGTCCGCTCACGTGGCGCGGGGCAATGCCCCAGCGCAGGAGCGCCAGGCCGTAGGGGCGAAGCCGCGCAGAATCGTGAGCCGCCATTTCCTCCGACGTCGTGCGCGCTCCGCGGAGCGACGGAGGCAGCAAGCGCACCCAGAGGCGCCGGAGGGCCGGTTCGTCGTCGAGCGCGCCGCCCGGGGGCCATACCGCTGGTATGTCGTCGAGCGGCGCCCGCCAGCCTCGCGTGACGCGTGATCGCTTGCAAGGAAAAGCCCGAACCATGACGGCGAACGCGACCAACGACACGGCGAGCTTCGCCGACCTGGCGCTTCGGCCCGAGCTTCTGCACGCGCTGTCCGATCTCGGCTACGAGGAGCCCACGCCGATCCAGCGCGAAGCAATCCCCCCTCTGCTCCAGGGGCGCGACCTGCTCGGACAGGCCGCAACGGGGACTGGAAAGACGGCCGCGTTTGCACTGCCCCTTCTCCAGCGGATGCCCGCGGATCGCAGGCGGGCGGAACCGATGGGGCTGGTGCTCGTGCCCACGCGTGAGCTGGCGGTCCAGGTGTCGGAGGCCATCCACCGCTATGGCCGCGACCTTGGCGCGCGTGTCGTCCCAATCTACGGCGGACAGCCGATCGGTCGGCAGCTGAGGGCACTCCAGAGCGGGGTCGATGTGGTGGTGGCTACGCCAGGGCGCGCGCTAGACCACCTCGCCCGCCGAACGCTGCGGCTGCACGGCCTCGAGACGGTCGTCCTCGACGAGGCGGACGAGATGCTGGACATGGGGTTCGCCGACGACATCGAGGAGATCCTCGAAGCCACTCCCGAGGAGCGCCAGACAGTCCTCTTCTCGGCGACGATGCCCCCACGTATCGACGGGATTGCGCGCCGCCATCTTCGTGAGCCGGTGCGCATCCAGATAGGGCGCGAGACGGCGGGTCCGGGGCATGCTGCGCGCGTGAGGCAGAGCGCGCACGTGGTCCCGAGAGCGCACAAGCCTGCAGCGCTCGGACGGGTGCTCGACGTGGAAGCGCCCGCGGCTGCGCTCGTCTTCTGCCGCACGCGCGACGAGGTCGACCAGCTCACGGAGACTCTGAACGGTCGCGGTTATCGCGCCGAGGCGATGCACGGCGGGATGGACCAGGAGCAGCGCGATCGCGTGATGGGGCGGCTGCGAAGCGGGACCGCCGATCTCCTTGTCGCGACCGACGTAGCCGCGCGCGGGCTCGACATCGAGCAGCTCACCCACGTGGTGAACTACGACGTTCCTTCCGCGCCTGACGCGTACACGCACCGGATTGGCCGGGTCGGCCGGGCCGGCCGCGAGGGCGTAGCGATCACGCTTGCGGAGCCGCGAGAGCACCGGCTGCTCAAGACGATCGAGCGGGTGACCAAACAGCACATCCCGGTCGAGAAGGTGCCCACGATCGCCGACCTACGTGCGCGGCGGTTGGAGCTTACGCGCGCCGCGCTCCACGAAAGCATCTTGGAGGACGACTTCGAGCGCTTCCGTGTTGTGGTTGAGACCCTCGCCGATGAGTTCGACGTCATGGAGGTGGCGCTCGCGGCGGTGAAGCTGGCACATGAGGCCGGCGGCGCCGCTGCCGACGAGGAGGAGATACCGGAGGTTCCCCCGGGGCGCACACGGGAGGGACGAGGTCGCCGTGAGCGCGGCGCGCGCGAAGGCCGGCGCGGCCGTGAAGCGGCAGGCGGGATGACTCGCCTCTTCGTCGGCGCCGGCCGCAGCGCGGGGATCCGGCCACAGGACCTGGTCGGTGCGATCACGGGCGAGTCGCACCTCAGCGGGCGCGAGATCGGGGCCATCGAGATCGCGGACCGCTTCTCACTTGTGGAGGTCCCTGAGTCCGCAGCCGAAGAGGTAATCGCGGCGCTGCGCGGGAGCACGATCAAGGGAAGGAAGGCGACGGTCAGCCGCGAGCGTTTGTCTCGGTGACCGCACCTCGCGCGGGCGTGCCCCGGGCGAACCCCTTACTCAGCGGCAGCGTCGCCGCCGCTGGCGTTCGGCGGGAGGCGTCGGTGGCGTAGCCAGAACGCGAGCAGCGGATCGACGAGCTCGGGGTTGCCGTCGTGCGACACCACCTCGCCCCGGTCGATCAGAGAGTCGAGCGCGGACCTTGCGCTACTGGCGGTAGGCAGCCCGAAGCGCGAGAGCGTGTAGTCGCTGTACAGCGACCGCGGCGAAAGCGCGAGGGCGGTGAGGACACGGTGTTCGTTCGTGGGCAGCGTGCGGATGAAGCGCTCAAAGCCGTCGACGAGCGGTGCGAGCGCCGCGCTCAGCGCTTCGGAATAGGTGCTTATCGAAGCGGCCTCGCCAGGAGGGACAAGGTCCCAGACGTAGTGCGCGAGCAGCATCGCGCGCTGCGGGTGCCCTCGCACCAGCTCGATCAGCGGGTCGATCGCGTCGCCGACGTCGCGCCCGGTGCGAACGAACCGCTCCCTGATGTAGAAAGCCAGCGCGTCGTCCGGTAGCGGTCGCATCTGGATCGGATGCGCTTGGCCGAACAGTGGCCGCTCGCGGTCCGAGAACAGCTTCTCCATGAGGCCCGGCTCGGAGCCGGCGAAGACGTACGCCGCGGCCTCGCTGTCGTGCTGGATGTGGCTTCGGATGATGCCGTCGACGCCCTTGAGGTCGAGGACGTCCTGGAACTCGTCGAAGACGATCAGGATGCGCTTCCCGTGCTTCTTGAAGACCTCGCCCGGCAGGTCCAGGAGCCTGTGAAGCGCGGGTAGGGGATCGGTGTGCGGGTTGGCCTCGATCTTCGCGGACAGTCCGCCGGCGCCGAGTGAGAGCCCGACGTTCCAAGTTAGGAACAGATCGCGGACGAAGTTCCGCACCGGGCCCTCAAGGGACCGTCGGTAGGCAGCTTCGATCCGGATCGCGACGTCGGCCAGGGACAGCACGTCGTAGAAGTCGACGATTAGCGCGGTCATGTCGAGCTGCTTGTTTGCCTCGTCCGTGAGGCGGTGCAGAAGTGTCGTCTTGCCGTACCGTCGCGGCCCCGATAAGCGAACGAAGTGGCCCCCGTCGACGAGCGAGAGCAGCTGCTCGAGCTCCGGCTCGCGGTCGATCAGCTCTTCCGCCGAAACCGGGTGCTGGTAGGTGAATGGGTTGACGGCGCGAGGCTTCGCCATCATCGTGACTTCGGCAACGTCGTTTCGTCTGGCACGCGCCCATCGTATCGGATTTACGGAATTGCCGTAATACTGGGTTCGGTTGCAGCGTTGCCAAAGTACGGCGATGCCGCCCTAGAACACAGCCTACCCCTCCACGAATGCCGCAACCCCTTCGCGTCAAATGATGATTGCCGCGGGAAGCGGGCGTTTTTTGGCCGCCACAGCAGGAAAACGGCGTCTGAGAGTTAGCGGGGCACCCAGGACTCGAACCTGGAGTCGCCGGTTTTGGCTGCATCACGCTGACTGAACCAGGGCATCACTACTGAGCCGGCCGAGTTGTCAAGATTGCGGACGCCGCGCGCACCACGACGTTTCTCGAGC
>JBJMLG010000101.1:0-12351 GCA_045805385.1 Thermoleophilaceae bacterium | reverse complement strand
CGAGAGCACGCTCGGCCTCACGGCGTTCCGCTTCATCACCGCGTTCCTCGAGCGCGAGGGCCTGCTGCCCGGCTTCGTGGACGGCTACTCCAAGATCCACCACGACGAGCAGCGGCACATCGCGTACGGCGTGTGGTTCCTGCGCGAGTCCGTGCGCGACGACGGAGCTTCCGCCGACGAGGTGCGCTCCACACTGCGGCGGCTGCTGCCGGCCGTGGCTGCGGCGCTCGCGCCGCCCGACCGGCAGGGGACTGACTGGGACGCTCTCGGGGCGAGCTCCGATGAGATCCGCGACTTCGCCCTAACGGGTCTGACCAGGCGGCTCGACATCATCGGCGTCCCGCTGAGCAGCCTGTGACGCGCCCCGAGCTCACCCGACGCGCGCTCGCCGAGGGGATCGCCGCCTTCGCGCTCGTCTTCGCGGGCTGCGGGGCGATCGTCGCCGACTCGCACTATCACGGTGCGCTCGGCACGGTCGGGGTCGCGCTCGTGTTCGGGCTCGTGATCATGGTCATGGTCTACGCCACAGGGCACCTGTCGGGCGCGCACATCAACCCGGCG
Source organism: Thermoleophilaceae bacterium (assembly GCA_045805385.1). Lineage (GTDB taxonomy): Bacteria > Actinomycetota > Thermoleophilia > Solirubrobacterales > Thermoleophilaceae > JADGHQ01. Next base: position 11,790 of record JBJMLG010000101.1, on the reverse strand, counting down.
GTCACAATCGCCTTCACCGCCACGCGCCACTTCCCGCCGCGCGACGCCGTCGTGTACGTGGCCGCGCAGCTCTCGGGGGCCACCGCCGGAGCTCTCGCGCTGCTGGCGGTCTGGACCTCGAAGCCCGCGCAGCTCGGCGCAACCGTGCCGAGCGTCTCGGCCGGAAGCGCCTTCGTCTACGAGGCGCTGCTGACCGCGTTCCTGATGTTCGTGATCATGGCCGTGGCCACCGACACCCGCGCTGTGGGAGCCGCCGCGGCGATCGCGATCGGCGGCACGATCGGCCTCGATGCACTCTTCGGAGGTCCGGTCACCGGGGCGTCGATGAACCCGGCCCGCACCTTCGGGCCCGCCCTGGTGAGCGGGCAGTGGGCCGATTTCTGGGTGTACGTGGTCGCGCCCGTCACCGGGGCGCTGATCGGCGGCTTCGCGTACCAGCTCGTGCGCGGCGAGCACCCCGTGGCGGTGGAGAGCTGATGGCCACCGCGCTGTTCGTGTGCCTGCAGAACGCCGGCCGCTCGCAGATGAGCCAGGCGCTTTTCGAGCGCGCGGCCGGCGGGCGCCACCACTCGCTGTCGGCAGGGACGAGGCCGGGCGATCGCGTGCATCGCGAGGTGGTGGAGGCGATGAACGAGCTCGGCATCGACGTGTCCGGCAACGTGCCGCGGAAGCTCACGCGCGAGCTCGCCGAGCAGGCCGACGTGGTCGTGACGATGGGGTGTGGCGACGAATGCCCCTACATCCCGGGCAAGCGCTACGTCGACTGGGACCTCGAGGACCCGAAGGGCCGGCCGCTGCACGAGGTGCGAGCCACTCGTGACGAGATAGAGCAGCGCGTCATCGAGCTCGTGGCCGAGCTCGATGCCGAAGCCTGAGGCGGAGCGGCCGCCCCGGGCGACCGCCCCGCCGTGGCTGTCTCAGCTGCGGAATACCGGAGCCTCTTCGCGCTCCGGCTCGGCCGGCGTTTCCGCCGGCTCCTTCTCGACTACGGGCGTGACCTTGTCAGGCCGCTCGCGTTGCCGGTCGTAGAGGTCACGCAGCTCGCGCTCGAAGCGCTCGTCGCGCTCGTCATACCGGCGCCGGCTGTGACACATGCGCACCACCTCCGTGGCGGCTCGAGAACCACACTGAATGGTGACAGGCTCGCTACACGCGCGAAAGACGACTGATGGTGCGGTCGAGCAGCCGGTCGGGGAGGAGCGTGGAGAGCGCCGCCGCGAGCCATGGTCGCGCGACTCTAACGACCTAGGCTGCAGGCATGGCACGCGTGACCGCCGTCAGCCTCAACGCAACTCACGCCCTCAGCAAGCGGCCGACCGCCGTGATCCGGCTGATCGCGGGCGTTGGCGTAGAGGGCGACGCTCACGCGGGCGAGACCGTGAAGCACCGCTCGCGGGTGCGGCGTGACCCGAGCCAGCCGAACCTGCGCCAGGTGCACCTGATCCACGAGGAGCTGCACGAGGAGCTTCGCGGCGCCGGCTACGACGTGAAGCCGGGCGACATGGGGGAGAACGTGACCACGAGCGGGCTCGACCTGCTCTTCTCCCGCCAGGTGCGCGGCTGCGCCTCGGCGCCGAAGCCGAGATCGAGATCACCGGCCTGCGCAACCCATGCGTACAGCTGGACGGGTTCCAGGACGGTCTGATGGAGGCCGTGCTCGACCGCGACCCGGGCGGCAATCTCGTGCGCAAGTGCGGCGTGATGGCGATCGTGATCGGCGGGGGAGAGGTCCGCCCGGGCGACTCCATCGACGTGGAGCTGCCGGCCGAGCCGCACCGGCCGCTCGAAGCGGTCTGAGCGGCTACTAGCCTCAGTCGTCGTGCCCGTAGCCAGGGAAGACATACGAAACGTGGCGATCGTCGCCCACGTCGACCACGGCAAGACCACGCTCGTGGACGCCATGCTGTGGCAATCCGGGGCCTTCCGCGCGAACCAGGAAGTGGACGAGCGCGTGATGGACTCGATGGACCTCGAGCGCGAGAAGGGGATCACGATCCTCGCGAAGAACACCGCCGTCCGGCACGGGGGCGTGAAGCTGAACATCGTCGACACGCCCGGCCACGCCGACTTCGGCGGCGAGGTCGAGCGCGCCCTGACCATGGTCGACGGCGTGCTGCTGCTCGTGGACGCAAGTGAGGGCCCGCTGCCCCAGACCCGCTTCGTGCTTCGCAAGGCGCTCGAAGCGGAGCTGCCGGTGATCCTCGTGGTGAACAAGGTCGACCGGCCCGATGCTCGCATCGGCGAGGTGGTGGACGAGGTGTACGAGCTCTTCCTCGACCTCGACGCGCGCGAGGACCAGATCGAGTTCCCGATCGTCTACACGAACGCGAGGGCCGGCTGGGCGTCGCTCGAGGCCGGCGAGGAGGGGGAGGACCTCGAGCCGCTCTTCCAGCTGCTGATCGAGCACATCCCGGCGCCGGAGTACGACCCGGAGCACCCCTTCCAGGCGCACGTGACGAACCTCGACGCCTCGCCCTACGTGGGCCGGCTCGCCCTGTGCAGGGTGCGCCAGGGCACGGTGCGCCGCGGCCAGCAGATCGCGTGGTGCCGCACGAACGGCACGATCGAACGGGCGCAGGTCGGTGAGCTGTACGTGACCGAGGCGCTCGACCGCGTGGAGGCGGAGGAGGCCGGCCCGGGGGAGATCATCGCCGTGGCGGGCATCCCGGAGGTGACAATCGGGGAGACGCTCGCCGACGCCGAGGACCCGCGGCCGCTCCCCGTGATCACCGTCGACGAGCCGTCGCTCGCGGTCACGATCGGCATCAACACCTCGCCGCTCGCCGGCCGTGAGGGGTCGAAGCTGACCGCCCGGCAGCTGAAGGCCCGGCTCGACCAGGAGCTCGTCGGCAACGTGTCCCTGCGCGTGCGCGACACCGAGCGGCCCGACGCCTGGGAGGTGCAGGGCCGCGGCGAGCTCCAGCTCGCCGTGCTCGTCGAGCTGATGCGCCGCGAGGGCTTCGAGCTGACGGTAGGCCAGCCGCAGGTGCTGACCCAGGAGATCGACGGGCGCATCAACGAGCCGGTCGAGCGCCTTGCCATCGACGCGCCCGAGGAGTACGTGGGCGTGATCACGCAGATGCTGGCGCTGCGCAAGGGCCGCCTCGAGCAGATGGTGAACCACGGCACCGGCTGGGTGCGGATGGAGTACCTCGTGCCGGCGCGCGGGCTGATCGGCTTCCGGACCGAGTTCCTCACCGAGACGCGCGGAACCGGCCTGCTGCACCACGTGTTCGACCGCTGGGAGCCGTGGGCCGGCGACCTGCGTACGCGTCCCACCGGGGCGCTCGTGGCCGACCGCCGCGGCGTGGCAGCCCAATTCGCGCTCATGAACCTGCAGGAGCGGGGCACGCTCTTCGTGGGCCCGGGCGCCGAGCTCTACGAGGGCATGATCGTGGGGGAGAACGCGCGCTCGGACGACCTCGACGTGAACGCCACCAAGGAGAAGCACCTCACCAACATGCGCTCGTCCACGAGCGACGTGCTGGTGCGACTCGTTCCGCACCGGGAGCTGTCGCTCGATCAGGCACTCGAGTACCTGCGCGAGGACGAATGCGTCGAGGTGACGCCGCGGAGCGTGCGGCTGCGCAAGGTGGAGCTCGACAAGAACTCGCGCGTGAAGTCGGCGCGGCGGGCGCGCGACCGGGCCGCGTCCGTCTGAAACGCCGCAACTCCCGCGCGCCGGGCTGTTATACGTAGGCAGACCGCCTAATCCGGTCGCGCCCCGCGCGACTGGAGCGGGGGACCCACTGGCCGATCAACCGGCCGGGGGCGAATCGGCCGGAGAGTGCCGACGCGCTTGTCTCGAGCGCGAGCCCGTCAGCTAACCCCGCAGGCAGTAAGAGGCAAGTGCACCGATTCCCGCAACGGCTCCCCCTGGCCATGCTCGTGCTGGCCGCCCTCGGCCTCTCGGCAGCGCCAAGCGCGCCCGCGAAGCCGCGCACGCCCGCGCCGAAGATCACGTCGGTGCGCTGCTGGCCCGTGGTCGCGTGCACCGGCGATCTCCACACGGTGCGCGCCGGCGGCCGGCTGCGCTTCCGCGGGCGCAACCTGAGGCACGGCATGCAGGTGCGCTTCCCGGGCACGGCGACGGCCGGGAAGAGGACTGCACTCGTCGCGAAGCTGAGACTGCGGCGGCCGGACGGCTTCGTCGTGACGGTGCCCCCGACGGCGCGCTCGGGGCGCGTGCGAATCGTGTCGACGACCGGCAGGCGCTCGAACCTCGCCGGTCCGCTCACGATCGTGAACACTCCAGCGAAGGGCACGGGCACCGCCTTCGACGGCAACGGCATGTGGATCTGGTACGTGAGCAAGAGCGGCGGCAGCGCCGCCGCCATCGCCGCGCGCGCGCAGCAGTACGGCGTGAACACAGTCTTCGTGAAAAGCTCGGACGGCAGCTCGTGGTGGAGCCAGTTCTCGCCCACCTTCGTGCAGCAGCTCAAGGCGGCCGGCGTGCACGTATGCGCGTGGCAGTTCGTCTACGGCGACCACCCCGACACCGAGGCGGCGCTCGGCGCCCGCGCCGCACAGACCGGCGCGGACTGCCTCGTGATCGACGCCGAAGGGCAGTACGAGGGCAAGTACGCCCAGGCGCAGACCTACATCAACAACCTACGCGGGGCGATCGGCCCGGACTACCCGCTGTCGCTGTCGAGCTTCCCGTACGTGGACTACCACCCGTCGCTGCCGTACTCCGTCTTCCTAGGGCCGAACGGCGCCCAGTACAACCAGCCGCAGATGTACTGGAAGACGATCGGCACGAGCGTCGACAACATCTTCACCCACACCTACACGTGGAACGGCGTGTACGGGCGGCGCATCTTCCCGCTCGGGCAGCTGTACAACTCGCCATCGACGAGCGACATCAAGCGCTTCCGAGGCCTCGCGGCCGGCTACGGAGCGTCGGGTGTGAGCTGGTGGTCGTGGCAGTCCGCCGCCGCGTCCGGCTGGACGACGATTGCGCCGCCCGCGCCCGCCGCGGTGACCGCTCCCGCCACCGGCTCCCCGGCGCTTCGCTCAGGATCCAAGGGCGACGTCGTGGTGTGGGCACAGCAGCACCTCACCGCCGCGGGGTACGCCGTGCAGGCGACAGGCGTGTTCGATACCGCGACCAAGCAGGCGGTTTCGAGCTTCCAGTCCGCGAACCAGCTCCCGGTAACCGGCTCCGTGGACAACGCCACCTGGGCCGCGCTGCTGCGATACCCGCCGGCGCCCGTGTCGTGGACCGCCCGCAGCTCGGCGCGAGCCGCCATGGCGGCCGGCTCGCGCAACGGGCCGCGCTCCGCCCGACTGCGGGCAAAGCGGAACGAAATTCCGCCCGCGAGCGGCCGCCGGTAGCTGTTTCTACTGGCCGTGCTTCACGCCCGGCTCGCCGCGCAGACAGGTCACGTGGCGGACATGGCGGGCCTGCGTCGTTTGCGGCGGCGCGCCCCGGGAAAGCGGTTGGCAGGACGCAGAAGGGAGTGCAGATGTCTCAAGTCAGCTACCAAACCGTTCGTCTGAGCTCCGGAAGGCATTCGTCCCCAAGCCAGGGCGTATGCGTGATGGAGCTCGCTTCGATGCTCGGGGGCGAGCGCTTCAGCGACCACCCGCGATCGGTCTGCCCGGTGATCGGCGCGGTCCTTCGCGCCTACAACGACGGGCTCGACGACGAGCGGCGACGCGACCTCTACGGCTTCGCGGCCGCGGCCGTGGGCACTCGCGGCCCGCGCGCCGTGCGGCGCGAGCGGCTGAAGATGTGCTCGGAGTTCTTCGATGTGAAGCTCGCGCGGCTGCCCGCGCCCGGCGGCAACCTGTACGACCTCGCCGTGGCCGTGCAGCAGGCCGGCGCAAGGGCGACCGACGAGTCGCACCGTGAGGTGCTCGCGCTCTTGCACCGCTTGATGAACCCGGCAGTCGCCGAGGTTTCGAGCGAGCCCCTGCAACTGACCGGGGAATGGACGACCAGCCGTTGACGGGTCGGGGCTGAGGGCTCAACGCGGCAGCGCCGGCGGCCCAGTCGCCGGCGGCACTCCTGGGCCAGCCGGTCGCGGCGCGGGCAGGGTGTTCGGCGTCGGCGGGGGTGGCGGCTGGAAAGGAGTCTCCGGCGCGCCACGGAGGCGTCCTTGGCCGGGGCCCGCCAGTGCGCGCGCGGGTGTTCCGGCCATCGCCCCGACCATGAAGTCGTGCCAGATCCGGGCGGGTACGGAACCGCCCACGACCTGCGCGAAGCCGGCTACCCCGTGCATCGGGATCTCCGCCTGGGGGTAGCCGATCCAGACGCACGCCGTGAGCTGTGGGACGTAGCCGCAGAACCACGCGTCTTTGAAGTTCTCAGCCGTTCCGGTCTTCCCGGCTGCCGGGCGACCGGGGTCGGCGGCCATGCCGGTGCCGCCGCGCACGACGCCCGAAAGCGCGTACGTGACCCGGTCGGCAACGGGCATGGACAGCACTCGCTTGCCGTTCCCATCGGGGCGCAGGAGGACTTTGCCGGCCCGCCCCACAGTCCGCAGCGGCTCGGCACGATGGCGAACACCGCGCGCGGCCAGCGTCGCGAAGGCCGTGGTCATCTCCAGCGGGGAGACGCCCTCCGGGCCAAGCGTGATCGCGCACACCGGTTTGAGCGGGGAGCGGATCCCCATCCGGTGGGCGACCTCGACGACTCGCGCGGGGCCGACGCGCATCACCACCTGCGCGAAGATCGTGTTGACGGAGTGGGCGATCGCTTGGAGCAGGGTCATCGTCCCCGTCGACTCGTCCGCGAAGTTGTGCACCGCCCACGGGCCGTTGGCGTTGAGGCAGCTTCGGCTTGGGATCGTGAGGGAGGCGGGGCCGTGCCACACCGAGTTCAACGGGATCCCCCGCTCGATCGCGGCGGTGAGCGTGAAAACCTTGAACGCGCTGCCCGCCTGCCGGTGCGATTGGCTCGCGAGGTTGAACGCGAGCGGCGCCCGCCCCGGGTTCGCGACGGTCATCGCCCGGATGGCGCCGCTGCGCGGATCGACGGCGACGAGAGCGGCAGCGGGATCGGACGGCAGGTGGAGCCAGCCGGCGATCGCCTTGTTCGCCAGTCTCTGCAGGCGCGGGTCGAGCGTGGTCTCGGCTGAGAGGCCGCCGCGCCGCGCCCGCCGCGCTCCGTAGCGACGCACCAGCTCGCGCATTGCGTAGTCGAAGAACGGCGCCGCGCGTATACGCGTGTATCTGGTCCCGGGATGAAGCCGCAGGGGAGTCGCGGACGCAGCTCGGTAGCGAGCTGCGGATATGTATCCGGCTTTTCGCATCGCCGCCAGCACCTCGTTGCGGCGGTTACGCGCTGCCGCCGGGGTGTCGAACGGGTCGTAGACCGAAGGAGCCTGCGGGAGGCCGGCGAGCAGCGCGGCCTGTGCGAGCGTCAGGGTTTTCGCGCTGCGTCCGAAGAACGTGCGCGCGGCCGCTTCGGCGCCGTAGGAATGCGCGCCGTAGAACACCACGTTGAGGTACGCCTGCAGGATGCGCCGCTTCGGCCATGCGTGCGAGAGTTGGACCGCCAGGCAAGCCTCCTTGAGCTTGCGTCGCAAGGTCGCGCCCTGGCCGGCCAGGTAGCGGGCGCGCACGAGCTGCTGGGTGATCGTCGAGCCGCCCTGCAGCGTCCGGCCCGCCTTCAGGTCTGCGATGGCCGCCCGCAGGATGGCGTCGTAGTCGAGAGCGCCATGGCGCCAGAACCGACGGTCCTCGATCGCTACCGTCGCCTTTGGAAGCCATGGCGATATCCGCTCGAGCGGCACAGGCTCGCGGTTGCGCGTCGTTGGTACCGCTCCGAGAATCAAGCCGTTTTCCGCGCGGATGAATGAGTCGCGCCCGAACACTCGCGGATGAGCTGAGGCGAGGTCGCAGCCGCCGACGGCCAGGCCGGGCGCGGATGCGACCAGGAATGCTGCGCCCGCAGCTGCAGCGGCGATGCCGGCCAGCGCGATGCCGGCGATTGCCGCGGTGCGTCGCAAGCATCCGCGACGCCGGCCACGGCGGCGGCGACAGCGCGTGTGGTGGAGAAGGATGGCCGCGTCGAGTTCGTCGCGGTCGCCCTCGCCAGTCGCGAGCTGCCGCGGCTTGGCGTCAGGGCGAGGGCGCCGTGAGCGCGAACCGCGCCGCTCGATCTCCTCCCGGGCTGTTCGCTCGGCGGAAGAGCCCGGAGGGGCGATGCCGGGCGGCTCTGGCACTGCGCTCCTTCTTCGTGCTCAGCCCGGAAGCCGCCTTCGGAACCCGTGTCCCGCTCCCGGCTGTGGCAGAACGAAGGTACCCGCCGGGTGGGATTCGTACCAAGCTGCAGCCCGTTTCGCCAGCGCGCTGGAACAATCCGGGGAATGGACGACCAGCCGTTAGCCGTCCTCGAGCGCTGGGAGCGCCAGGGCGGCGTCTGGCGCGCGCGCTCGATCGACGAGGACGAGGCAATCGTGGACTTCTGCACGTGCACGGGCGAGCGCGTGGACGAGCTCCGCTCGGCAGATCCGGACCTGCTGAGCTACCTCAGAGCGCGGCCGCGCTCTGACGCCGACTGACCTTGAGTGCGGTCATCCCGTTGACGGATCAGTCGTATACCGACGCCAGCCGCCCGAGAGTGAGCGCGCCGAGCATCAGGCCGAAGTCGCGCAGGGCGATGTCGTAGTAGCCCGAGTAGCTGAGCAGGTTGATCACGATGCCTGCCAGCCAGGCAGCGACCACGTAGGCGCCGTAACGCGGCTTGATCGCGACTGCGAGGCCAGCCACGATCTCCGTGACGCCTACGAAGTACATGAACTGCTGCGCGCTGCCGGGTGCGATGTCGTTGATCCACGGCGCCAGGTACTTCGGCCAGTGCACCATCACGTTGAAGAACTTGTCGAGGCCGAAGGCGATCGGCGCGATGGCGAAGCCCAGCCGCAGCAGCGCGAACGCCTGGTAGCGCGGGTCGCGCCAGTCGGTGTGCGCGGGCGCGACTGAACGTCCGGTCCTGGGCGCCGTGTCCGGCTGAACGGCGGGTGCGGTGGTCATGCGAACAGCTCCTCTTCCCGGGTGCCTGTCCTCGCGTTCGCGTCGGCGCCCGCGCGTTCCTTACGTAAGGACCGGACGCGGGCTGTCGCGAACAGGACATGAGCCGTCGCAGAGCAACCGCGCCGCCGCCGGAGCCGGTGAGCCCCGTGGTCGACTGGCGCCGCGACCGCCTCGTTGCCGCCGGGTTCACGCCCGCGCTTGCAGCCGCGCTCGCGGGCGACTGCGGCATCGACCTCCACGCCGTGCTCGAGCTGACGGACCGCGGCTGTCCACCAGACCTCGCGGCTCGCATCCTCGCTCCACTGGACGGTCCGCGTCCGTGCTGACATGGTGGACGGCGTGAGCGTGCAGCAGCCGGCCGTCTCTGGCCGCCATCCCGCGCGGGACGTCGAATCAGCCGCCTGGGTGGAGGCGCTGTCGGGCAGCGGCGCGCGGCAGCGGGAAGCGCTCGACCGGCTTCACACCCTGCTGCTGCGGGCCGCGCGATTCGAGATCGCGCGCCGGCGGCCGTCGGAGCGCCTCGACGACCTGGCGCACCAGGCCGCGGACGATGCCCTGGTGGCGATCATGAGCAAGCTCCAAACGTTTCGCGGCGACAGCCGCTTCACCACCTGGGCCTACAAGTTCGCTCTGCTCGAAACCGGGGTGAAGCTGCGCCGGCGCACCTGGGAAGGGCGTGAGGTCCCGCTCGAAGACGACGGCTGGGCACGGCTTTCCGACCTGCGGGAATCCCCGGCACGCAGCGCGGAGACGGGAGAGCTGCTCGAGGCGCTGCGCACGGCGATAGCGGAGGAGCTGTCGCCGCATCAGCGCTCAGTGCTGATCGCGCTCACCCTCAACGACGTGCCGATCGACGTGCTCGCCGAGCGGCTCGCCACCACACGCGGCGCCCTTTACAAGACGCTCCACGACGCGCGCAAGAAGCTGCGGGGGCGACTCGGGGCCCAAGGACTCGTTACCGAAGGAGGCAGCTCGTGACCGACCGGCTCGATTCGCTGCTCGGGCCAGGCCGCCCGGAGCTGAGCTGCGAGGAGTGCTTCGAGCAGCTCGACCGCTACGTGGAGGTCGAGCTGGCCGGGCGTGACGCCGACGCCGCCACTCCGGGGATGCTGGCCCACCTCGAAGGCTGCCCGGCGTGCCGCGAGGACCACGACAGCCTCGTTGCACTGCTCCAGAGCGGCTAGTCGTCCGGCCAGCGGCCGTGCTCGTCGAAGTAGGCGCGCGCGGCCTCCTCGGCCCGGCGCTCAGGGTCGCCGCGGAAGGCGACGACGATCAGCCACAGCATCACGGCCACGCCCCCGGCGGCGGCGATCAGGCTGACCACGTCGACGAACACCGGCCCAGGGTAGACGAGCGCTTCGGCTAACCCTCGGCCGGCTGCGGCTCCGGGGCCGGGCGCTTCCGCCCGGTCGCCGTGATCGGCGCCTGGGCGCGAATCTCGCCGAGCAGGCGAGCCACGAAGTCGGCCTCGCTCTCGCCGTCCTGCAACCCGCCGCCCTCGGGCCGGAAGAAGCGCACCGCGATGCTCGGGCGCTCCGGGAAGCGCGAAACCTGAGTGGTGCCGACAACCGTGCAGCACACCACCTCCGCCTCCGGCACCGCGCGCGCCAGGCGGCCGAAGCCGCTCCGAGCCCTGAGCTCGCGGCCCAGCGAGCGCGTTCCCTCGGGGAACACGCCGATGCACGCGCCCCCACGCAACTCGGCAATCGCCCGGTCGAGCGCACCCGCGTCGCCCGCTCCGCGCTCGATCGGGATCTGGCCCATCCCGTCGAGCAACGGCGCCAGCGGCCGCACCTTCCACAGCGATGACTTCGCGAGCGCGCGGATCTGCCGGCGCGGCAGGCCGGCCGTGCCGATCGCGACCGGATCCCAGTAGCTGTCGTGGTTTCCCGCGAGCAGCACAGGCCCGGTCCCGGGCAATGCCTCCAAGCCGGACACCTGCAACCGGCCCCACCAGCGCGTGACCGGCGAGCAGGCCGCCATGACGGCGCGGTACGCGGGCGGGATTCGCTCGGCGGGCGTCACGGCGCGGCATATTGCCAAACGGCAGGTACTCTGCGCGGATGCCCGGGGGTGATGAGCGCGTGATCTACCACGTCGGGATCGGTGTACGCGACTTCGAAGAGAGCCTCGCCTTCTACAGCCGCGCGCTCAAGCCGCTCGGGATAGAGCTGGTACAGCAGCGCGACACCGACAACCGCGCCGCGACGTTCGGCTCGGACGGGCAGGACGACTTCCTGATCTTCGAGGGCCGCCCTCAGGCGCGAGTGCACATCGCGTTCCGGAGCAGCTCTCGCGGGGCGGTCGAGACGTTCCACGCGGAGGCGATCGCGGCCGGCGGCCGCGACAACGGGCCGCCGGGCGTGCGCGGGGAGTACGCGGCCGACTACTACGCGGCTTACGTGCTCGATCCGAACGGCAACAACATCGAGGCGGTCTGGCGCGGCGGCGAGGGCGCCTGACGCCGATGCGGGCGGCGCAGCCAACCGATTAGTTCCGGCCCGCCGGGTCGTCCTGGTGGCAGCAAGTGCACGAATCCTCTGAATCGAGGCGAATTACCGTGTCCGCCCACAACCTCGGAACGCGCGAGGAATCCGCGAGCCGTACGAGGAGCTGCCGGGCATGAGCGCTTTCGCGCTCGACGGCGGCGGGCAGGAGCGGCAACCAGGGCAACGGGGAACGATCGAGCTGGTGCTGGTCGATCACGACGGCACCGCGGTTGAGTTCGCGAACCTGCGCGCGGAGCGCGCGGACCTCGCGGTCGTCGAGGCGCTTGCGCGCCTGCAACTGGCCGCACGGCGGCGG
>JBJMLG010000100.1:0-8200 GCA_045805385.1 Thermoleophilaceae bacterium | reverse complement strand
TTCGCGGGCGCCTGCTCGCGCTGCGTCATTCCGACAGCCTCCGCTCGAGCTCGTCGAACTGCTCCGGCGACAGCCGCTCGGCGCGCGTGTCCGCCGGGAGACCCATCGACTCGAGCTCGACGCGCGCGGCATCGCGGATACCCGGTGGTGCCCCCGGTGACAGCGCGAGCGAGCGCGGCAAAGCCTTGCGCCGATGCGCGAAGCCGGCAGCGACGAGCGACGCCAGCTCCGGACGGGGCGCCGGCGCGACTCGCTCGAGCACCACGATCGCCGACTCCACGTTGGGCGCCGGGAAGAACACGTTCGCCGAAATGCGGCGCGCGACCCGCACCCGAGCCGAGAGCTGGGCGAGGACGGAGGTCGCCCCGTAGGTCTTCGAGCCGGGCGCCGCGGCGAGCCGCTCGCCCACCTCGCGCTGCACCATCGCCACCACGCGTTCGGCGCCCGGCAGCTCCTCCAGCGCTTTGAGGATCACCGTGGCCGCGACGCCGTAAGGCAGGTTCGCCACGACCTTGGTGGGCGCCGGGTCGAGCGAGGCGTAGTCGAGCCGCACGGCGTCGGCGATGTGGAGCGTCGCGTTCGGGAACGGCTCGAGCGCCTGCTCGAGCGGCGCGCGCAGCGTCTCGTCGACCTCCACCACGTGCAGATGCGACACGCGCGGTGCGATGTACTCGCTGAGCACGCCGAGCCCTCCGCCGACTTCGAGCACCACATCCTCTTGTCCGAGCGCCGCCTCGCGCCCGATCACTCCGAGCACGTTGTCGTCGATCAGGAAGTTCTGGCCAAGCTCGCGGTTGGGCCTGACGCCGAACTCGCGCAGCCGCCGCAGGCTCGCCTGACGGGTCTGCTCCGTCACCACTCGAAGACACGCGCGGCGTTGCGCTCCACCGACGCCTCGAGGTCCTCGTAGGGCACGCCGCGCATGCCGGCGACGGCCTGCGCGGTCATCGTCACGTGCGCCGGCTCGTTCGGCTTGCCGCGTACAGGCTGAGGAGCGAGGTACGGGGAGTCCGTCTCGACGAGCAGCAGCTCCTCGGGCAGGTCGCGCGCCGCTGCCTGGAGCTCGACGTTCTTCGGGTAGGTGACGTTGCCCGCGAACGAGCACAGGTAACCAAGCTCGACGCATTCGTCGATCCGGCCGGGCGCGGAGAAGCAGTGCATCACGACGGTCAACTCGGACGCGCGCTCGCGCAGGATCGCGAACGTGTCCTCCTCGGCCTCGCGCGTGTGGATCACGAGCGGCAGGCCGAGCCTGGCGGCGAGATCGATTTGCGCCTCGAACGCTCGGCGCTGGTCGTCGCGGGGAGCGCGGTCTCGGTACCAGTCGAGGCCGGTCTCGCCGATTGCACGCACGCGGTCGTCGGCGGCCGCCTGCTCGATTCGCGCGAGGTCGGCGTCGTCGAACCCCTCCGAGTGGTGCGGGTGGCGTCCTACGATCGCGAACACCTCCTCGTGCTCGTGCGCTATGCGAAGCGTGCTGGCGATCGAGTCGTCGTGCATACCGACGCTCGCGAGCCGCTGGACGCCGGCGTCGCGCGCGCGCTCCACCACCGCGGCGGCGGGCTCGCGGATGGAGTCGAGATGGCAGTGGGTGTCGACCACCGCGCCTCCTAGGCGGCGCGCTGCTCGACCCTCGGGAACAGCGGCGCCAGCTCGCCGACCTTCGCACCACCCGGGACGGCCCCGAAGCGCGCGGAGTCGAGCGAGAGGTCGTCGCGCCCGAGCGCCTCGAGGAGCTTCTGCGCGGAGTCCGGGATCACCGGATGCACCAGCACCGACACGACCCGGAGCCCCTCGGCGAGCGAGTAGAGCACCTGGTCGAGCCGCCGCGCCTGTGCGTCGTCCTTCGAGAGCTGCCACGGCTGCTCGTCCTGCACGTAGCGGTTGAGCCGCCGCACGGCCTGCCAGATCTCGTCGAGCGCGCCGCTCACGTCCTGCCGGTCGAAGCGCTCGCACACGCGCTCGGCGATGCCGGCGAGGTCCGGCGCCAGCGCGGGATCGGTCTCAGCCTCCGGCACGACGCCGTCGCGGTACCGGCCGATCATCGCGAGTATGCGGCTCGCGAGATTGCCGTACTCGTTTGCGAGCTCGCTCGTGTAGCGGCTCTCGAAGCCGGCGGTCGAGACGTTGCCGTCCTGCCCGAAGGCAACCTCGCGCAGCACGTAGAAGCGCAGCGCGTCGACGCCGTACATGTCGATCACCCCGAAGGGGTCGATCACGTTCCCGAGCGACTTCGACATCTTGTGCTCGTCCATGAGCAGGTAGCCGTGGATGAAGACGCGCTCCGGCACCTCGAGGCCCGCGGCCATCAGCATCGCCGGCCAGATCACGGCATGGAACTTGAGGATGTCCTTGCCGATCACGTGCACCGTCGCCGGCCAGAAGCGCTCCGTGAGATCCTCGCCCTCGCGCGCGTATGAGAGCGCCGTGTAGTAGTTGAGCAGCGCGTCGATCCAGACGTAGATCACCTGGCTCGCGTCCCACGGCACCGGAACGCCCCAGCTGATCCGCGCCCGGCTCAACGAAATGTCGTTCAGGCCCATCTTGATGAACGAGAGCGCCTCGTTGAAGCGCACGTCCGGCAGCACGAAGTCGGGGTGCTCGGCGTAGAGCCGCTCGAGCGGCTCCTGGAAGGCGGACAGCTTGAAGAACCAGTTGTCCTCAACCTCGCGCTCGAGCTCGATCAGGTGGATCGGGCACTTGTTCCCGTCGATCAGCTCGGCGTCGGTCTTGAAGTCGGCGCAGCGCGGGCAGTACCAGCCCTCGTAGTGGCCGGCGTACACGTAGCCGTTGTCGTGGATCTGCTGAACCACCTCCTGCACCTTCGCCTCGTGCTGGGGATCGGAGGTGCGGATGAAGAAGTCGTTGGTGGCGTTGACCGCCGCCACGAGATCGCGGAAGCGGACCGAGTTCTGGTCCGCGAGATCGCGCGGCGAGACCCCGAGCTTCTCGGCCGCGAGGGCCACCGGCTCGCCGTGCTCGTCGGTGCCGGTGAGGAAGAAGACGTCCTCCCCGCGCTGGCGCATGTGCCGCGCCAGCACGTCGGCCGCGATCGTGCTGTAGGCGTGGCCCAGATGGGGCTGGGCGTTCACGTAGTAGATCGGCGTGGTCACGTAGAACGACATGGAGAGTCGATGCTACTTGCGGGGGTGACTCCGACCCCGCGTCGAATTGACAAGAGCCGTTTTCGGACAGCTGTCCCTACCGAGCGCCCGCCCCGGGGCGGGACACTCGGCCGAACCCGACAGGAGGCATCCGCATGTTCCTCGAGGACCTCGCATACGACGGTGTTCCCTTCGCAGCTGTGCCACGTCCCGGAATGAGCGGGGAGATCGGCAGCTACCTCGCCGACCACGCCGCAGAGGGACGCGGCCTGTTCGACATGCTGGGCGACGAGTTCGTGCTCGACCACCTCGACGAGCACCCGCGGCTGCTGGACGAGCTGGCGCTCGACTCGCAGGTGCGCTCGCTGATCCTGCATTAGCGCGAGGCGCGCGGCAGGCGGGAAAAACTTCCATCTGGACCCGACCCACGGCGACGGCATGGAAGTTTGTCGCGCTATACGGGAACAAGTTCCATCCCGACGTCGCCGGCCCGGCAAGTCGCTCCGCATGGAAGTTTTTCCCCCTCCGGCCACAGCTCCTAAGTGCTCAGCCCAACCGCGCCGCGGCTACGACGCCAGACGAGCCCGTAGCCGGCGCACAGCCGAGCGGCCGGCCAAGCCCGCGGCTCGCGCCCGCTCCGGGCGACCGAGCAGCGTGGCGGCGGCGATCAGCCCTGCGCAGGCGGCGAGCCAGCCGTAGTCGACGCCGCGGTGCGCCTTTGGCGCCGTGGCCGGCCGGTGGTGAGCAGGCGGCGTTAGGACGGCGGCCGGACCAGCGGACGCACGCGGCGTAGGGATGTGAGCCGTGGCGGCCCCGGTGGCGCGCGCGACCGCTATGGGGATGTGCGCTCGAGGAGCCAAGGGCACCGTGACCGGCTTCCGGAACGGGCCCGGCACGCGACGGCTCACGGGGCGCCGCGAAAACCGAGGGCGAGCGACCCGCGGCCGGACCGCCACCGGAGCACTCGCGGCGGGCGGCGCCACGACCGGGACCGGCGCCGCCACGGGGACGGGCCGCTCCGGCTCGGCGGGCGCAGCCGGCGGTCGCGGCGGCAGCAGCGTGAGCGGATCGCGGTAGTCGTGGTCGCTGCCGGCGGCCCGAACGCCGAAGTGCAGGTGCGGCTGCTCGGCCGAACGCTTGCCACTGGTGCCCACCGCGCCGATCCGGTCGCCGGCCGCAACGCGGTCGCCCTTCCGGACCGACACGGAAGACAGGTGCAGATACGACGTGTCGAAGCGGCCATCCGCCGTCGCGATCGACACGACCACGCCCGAGCTTCCGGCGACGCCCGCAAACGAGACAACGCCCTCCGCCGCCGCAACGACGTCCGTGCCGACCGCCGCGGCGATGTCGATTCCCCGGTGCTGCCCGCCTGCATACGGGTCGTCGCCATTGCGATACGGCGTGATGACGTCGCCCCGCACCGGCCAGACCCAGCCGGCGTCAGCGTGCGCAGGCGGCGCCAACAGAACCAGCCCTAGCAGGGCGCCGATCAAGGTGCGCGTGAACATGACGCGGCCACGGTAAGCGCGCATCCCGGCGGCACCGCCCCGCCCGTCACGGTCCCGTTACAGCTCTTTACGAAGCCGTGGCTATTTGTCGCCGCGCCGTGACGGAAGCGAGCGATACAGCGCGTTCGCACTGCCGCCGGTGAGCTCCGCGACCACAGCCGCCGCCGCGCGTGGCTTCGCCCCCGCCTCGACCAGCCGCGCCAGCGCGTCGACCGCCTCCTCGCTCGGCTCGTCGGCAGCGCCCCGGCCCGGCAGAGGGCCGATCACGAGCACCACTTCACCTCGCGGAGGCGAGTCCGCATAGCGCGCCGCAAGCTCCGCGGCGGTGCCCCGCACGACCTCCTCGTGCGCCTTCGTGAGCTCGCGCGCCACCGCAGCCTCGCGCTCCGGCGACAGCTCGGCCAGCACGGCAAGCGTTGCGGGCACGCGCCTCGGCGACTCGAAAGCCACGAGCGTCCCTGGCTCCGAGAGCACCGTGCGGAGCTCGCCCTTCTTGCGCGGGAGGAAGCCCGCAAACCGCCAGCGGTCCGCGGGCAAAGCCGACGCCACGAGCGCCGCGAGCACCGCCGACGGCCCGGGGAGGACCTCGACAGCAATACCGGCGGCCGCCGCCGCGCGCACGAGCACGTACCCAGGGTCCGACACGAGCGGCATGCCCGCATCCGACACGAGCGCCACCGTCTTCCCCGCGCGCATGTCCTCCACGAGCTCCGCGGCGCGCCGCTCCTCGTTGTGCTCGTGGTAGGAGACGAGGCGCGCTTTCACCCCGTAGCGGTCGAGCAGCACGCGGGTGCGGCGCGTGTCCTCACAGGCGACCACGTCGGCCTCGCGCAGCGCCGCAAGCACGCGCAGGGTCACGTCCTCGAGATTGCCGATCGGCGTCGGGCAGACGACCAGGCGGCCGGTCACGCGAGCGACTCCATCGCGAGCACGGCAGCTCCCACCATCCCCGACTCGTCGCCGAACTGGGCGGCTTCGATCCGCACCCGCTCGCGCCACGGCGCCAGCGCCCGCTCGCGCACCACCTCCCGCGCCGGCTCGAGCAGCAGCTCACCGGCGGCAATCGCGCCGCCGCCGACAACGACCACCTCGGGCTCGAACGCATTCACGATCGAGACGATGCCCACGCCGAGCCGCCGCCCCACGCCCGTCACGACCTCGCGGGCGGTCTCGTCGCCGTCGTGGGCGAGCTCGGTGACGAGCCCGCCCGTGATCTCCCGGCCTGAGGCCAGCGCGCGCCCGAGCGCAGACGACGGCGACACCGAAGCCGCCTCAGCCCCCGCACGACCGATCGCGCTGCCGGACGCGACCATCTCGAGACAGCCGCGCGACCCGCAAGGGCAGGGCGGCCCGTCGATCTCCACGATCATGTGACCGAACTCGCCGGCTCCCCCGTGGGGGCCCCGGTAAAGCCGCCCCTCGAGCAGCAGCGCGCCGCCGATGCCGGTGCCGAGCGTGATCATCGCCGCGTCGCGGACGCCGCGCGCCGCACCGGCCCGAGTCTCTGCGAGAAGCGCGACATTCGTGTCGTTGTCCACTGCCACGGGCAGCCCCAGCCGCTCGCTCATCGCGTCGCGGAACGGCACGCCCTCGAGCGGCAGATGCGTGGAGGCATCCGAGACCCCGCGCCCGTAGTCCATTCGCGACGGAATGCCGAAGCCGACCGCCTCCACATCGGGGGCCGCCGCGCGGGCCTCCTCGGCGGCCTCTACCATCAGGTCCAGCAGCTCACGCTGAGTCAGCCCCCGCAGGGCCCGGTGAACCCTGTGGTGGACGAGCAGGCGCTCGTCCACGACTCCGCCGAGCAGCTTCGTGCCACCGGCGTCGAACCCGATCACTCGCCCCGGAGGCATGAGGCCCGACTGTATAGAGACACGCATGCCCGACGCCCCCGCACCGGACTACAAGGTCTATCGCTCGCGGAAGCGCCTGCTCGACAGGTTCCGCGCGGGCGGCGCGATCGGCGACTTCACGCGCCGCCGGCAGAGGGATCAGCTGCCGCAGGAGCCCGGCCGGCGCACCCGCCGCCCGATCACCTGGAAGCGGGCGCTGAAGTGGGTCGCGCTCGCCGTGCTGTTCTGGCTCGCGCTCTCGCTGGTGCTGTTCGTGATCTCGGCGCAGGTCGAGAAGGGCGTCTCCTCGAGCACGAAGGACTCGCTCTCCGGCGGCGGCAGCCTGCTGACGGGCAGCAACATCCTCGTGCTCGGCTCCGACGCGCGCCCACCGGGCAGCAAGGAGCCCGGCGCCAATCCCGGGGGGCCGAGCCGCTCGGACAGCATCATGCTGCTCCACGCGGGCTTCGGCAGCGTGCGCAAGCTCTCGATCCTGCGCGACTCCTACGCCGAGATCCCCGGCCACGGCGCGCAGAAGATCAACGCCGCCTATGCGATCGGAGGGCCCGCCCTCACCGTCAAGACCGTCGAGCAGTTCCTCGGCAACGGCGTGAAGATCAACCACGTGGTCGAGGTGAGCTTCCAGGACTTCCCGAAGCTGATCGACGCGCTCGGTGGCATCGACGTGTCGCTCAAGCGCTGCATCCGCTCGAACTCCTTCGACGGCCGCGTCTTCAAGCTGCCCAAGGGCGACCATCACCTGAACGGTCGCCAGGCGCTCTCATACGCGCGCGTGCGCGAGAACTTCTGCGCGCCGAACGAGGACGACCGCCAGCGTGCCGCGCGCCAGCAGCAGGTGCTCTCCCAGATGCGCTCGAAGGGGCTCTCGCCCGGCACGTTCTTCCGTCTGCCGTGGGTGGCCTGGGAGGCGCCGCGCACGGTGCGCACCGACCTCGGCGGGGTGGGCCTGCTCGGCATGTTCAGCGACCTCATGACGGGCGGCGGCGGGAGCCAGACGCACGTGCTTCAGCCGAGCGCGCCGGGCCCGGCCGGCAGCCTCATCATCTCCGCGAACGAGAAGAGTCGCGCTGTGCAGCAGCTGCTGGGAAGCGGCTAGTCGTCCGACTTGGCGGACGAGGACGACGACTTCGTCTCGCTAGACGAGGAGGACGACGAGTTGTCGGAGCCGGATGAGGACTCGGAGGTGGAAGAAGCGGCCCCGCGGCTCTTCTTGCCGTAGTCGGTGTTGTAGAAGCCCGAGCCCTTGAAGTGCACGGCCACGGGGTGGAACACGCGCTGCACCGGCGCACCGCACTCGTCGTGCACGGTCAGCGGCTCGTCGGTCATGCGCTGCATCACCTCGAAGGTGTGCCCGTTGTCGCAGCGGTACTCGTAGATAGGCATGGCACTCGGAGTATATGAGTGCCAGTTACGGCCTAACTCAGCCGCCGGCGGGCGGCCGCCGCGCGTCAAGATCGTCGAGCAGCGACACCTTCATCGAGTGCCAGACGATCCAGGCCCGGATGTGATTGGTCGCTCGCAGCGCCGTTCTCACCATGCCGCCGACGCTACCCCACCTCTCTCGAAGAGAAACTGCAGCCTCTCTGCAAAGAGCGGGGTCTTCGAGTTCGGGTTTGGCGCGTCGGCGCTCGCCCCAGGGCGCTCGCTAGGGTTCCTGCGCGATGCCCGAGCCCGTGACCATGGACAAGATCGTCGCGCTCTGCAAGCGGCGCGGCCTGATCTTTCCGGCCTC
>JBJMLG010000099.1:0-5059 GCA_045805385.1 Thermoleophilaceae bacterium | reverse complement strand
GTTCTGGTCGGGCGCATCCGCCGTGATCCATCCCACGAGCGCTGCCTCAACCTCTGGATCGTCGGTGACAACCTGCGCAAGGGCGCCGCGACGAACGCGGTGCAGCTCGCCGAGCTGCTGGTGCAGCGCGGCGCCGTTACGGCCTCAGCCGCGTAGGGCGGCAGCCGAGAGGCCGCCCCGCGAGGGGGTGGGCTGTTTTGACATGAATAATTCCGGTCAAAACGGCCCAGGCCCGACGAGGATGACCCTCGTGGCCGCGTAGCGCCCGGCGCTACCCGACAGGCTCGCGCGACAGCGACGCCAGGTCGCGCCGCGAGCTCACCCCGAGCTTCCGGTAGATGTTGCGCGCGTGCGTGCGCACGGTCTCGCGGCCGATCGACAGCCGGTGCGCGATCTCCGCGTTCGTGCATCCCTGTTGAAGCAGCTCGAGCACGTCGGCCTCGCGAGCGGTGAGCACGTCGGGCCCGATTGCGGCTTCCTGCGCCGTCACGAAGCGCCGCTCGCCGTTCACTGCCGCCGCGCGCGGCGACGCCGAGCGGGGCAGCACGTGCATGCCGCGGGAGGCGAGGTGGATCGCGTTGATGATGTCGCGGCCCTGTGTCTCCTTCGAGATGCAGGCGGTCGCGCCGAACGACAGCATCTGGTTGCACTCGGCGGACGTGGGCCGGTTGGCGAGCACCACGATGCGCGTGTCCTGATGCGCCTCGTGCAGATCGTGCACGTAACCGGAGGACGGGAGCGAGCCGAAGTTGAGCAGCACCACCTGCGGCCCCAGCTCGTCGATCGCGGCACCGAGCCGCTCGAGCGGCACGTCGCTCGCCACGAGCCGGAGGTTCGGATCCTCGGTGATGAGCTGCCGCAGCCCGACGCGAACGAGATCCTCGAACTGCGCTGCCACCACCGTCACGGCGGAGGAGGGGGGTGAGGTCATGTCACCCCTTATCCCCCCATCGGCCTCCCCCTCAAACCACCCGCGGGTGAGCGGGCGCATCCCCCCAAGATCACTCCAATTTCACTCGCCAGAGGGGATGTGAACGTTTGGTCAGAAGGGCACCATTCATGTGCGCCACGGATGGCAACCAAACTTTCTCAGGGCGAAGTAGGGGTACGACGCCAATCACACGGGGAACCGGCCGAAGCGCCGGTTCTCTCGTTCAGGGGAGAGACGGATCACAGCGGTCGCCGGGGGACGGCGGGAGTCCTCCGGCGACCGTAGGATCCGTCCTCATGACGCCGGCCATCGAGGAGCAGACGCTCGCGCGTGAGGCAGCTGCGCGCGCCGCGGCGGACCGCATCCAGCCCGGGCAAATGCTCGGCTTCGGGTCGGGTCGCGCGGTCTGGAAGGTGATCGAGCTGCTCGGCGAGCGGGCGCCCGAGCGCGCCGTGGCCGCGTCCACTCGCACCGAGGAACGCCTGCGCGAGGCCGGCATCGAGCCGCTGTCGATCGACGACGCCGGCAGGATCGACCTCGTGATCGACGGCGCCGACGAACTCGACCGCCGGCTCAACCTGATCAAGGGCGGCGGCGGCGCCCACCTGCGCGAGAAGCTCCTGGCCGAGGCGGCTAGCGACCTGCTCGTGGTGGCCGAGACTCCGAAGCTGGTCGACCGGCTCGGCACGCATTGGGGCATGCCGGTGGAGATCGTGCGCTTCGGCTGGCTG
This sequence comes from Thermoleophilaceae bacterium, assembly GCA_045805385.1. Classification (GTDB taxonomy): domain Bacteria; phylum Actinomycetota; class Thermoleophilia; order Solirubrobacterales; family Thermoleophilaceae; genus JADGHQ01. The sequence continues at coordinate 3,397 of JBJMLG010000099.1, read as the reverse complement.
ACCACCCGCGCCCGCCTCGTCGGCATCTGCGGCTCCGCCGAGCGGCGAGCCGACGACCGCGGCCAGGCCTTCGTGACGGACGAGGGCAACTGGATCGTCGACTGCGCGATCCCGGCCGGAGCCGACCTCGAGGAGCTTGCGGCGGCGATCAAGGCCGAGACCGGCGTGATCGAGCACGGGCTGTTCCTCGGGATGGCGAGCGCCGCGCTCCTCGGCACGCCTGACGGCCGCGTCGAGACGATCAGCGCGTAGGCGCTAAGCCGCGGCGGCCGCGCCGGCGACGATGCGCTGCACGTCGTCGGTGCCGACCACGTGCTTGTTCATCCCGAGCTCCTTCGGCGAGAGCCCGAGCGCTAGGCCCACGAGCTGCGGGAAGTGCAGCACGGGGAGGCCGAGATCGCGTTCCACGCGCTTCTCTGCGTCCGGCTGCTGGAGGTCGAGGTTCAGGTGGCAGAGCGGGCACGGGGTGACCATGCAGTCCGCGTCGGCGTCGATCGCGTCGGCCAGGTGCCGCCCCGCCTGGCGCAGCGACGTCTCCTTGTTCATGGTGATGAGCGGGAAGCCGCAGCACTTGTGCCGGCCTGCGTAGTCGACCGGCTCGGCGCCGATCGCCTCGATCACCATCTCCAGGTAATCGCGGCGTTCCGGCCGCTCGTTCAGCCCGAGGCGGCTGCTCGGCCGCACGATGTAGCAGCCGTAGAACGGCGCCACCTTCAGGCCGCTGAGCGGGCGCACCACGCGCTCGCGCAGCGAGTCGAGGCCGATCTCCTCGACCAGCAGCCACAGGAAGTTCTTGTTCCACCAGTCGCCGTCGCGCTGGTAGGAGAGCCCCTCCGGCGCCAGATGCGAGTTCACGTGCTCGCGGTACTCGCTGCTCGCGTCGAGGCGCTCCTTGCATTCGGACTGCGCGCCCTGGCAGGTGGAGCAGATGTTCATCATGCCCGCGGCGCCGTCGACGGACTGGGCGAGCGCGAACGTGCGCGCGTTGAGCGCGTCGACGAGCTCCTGGTTGTGCTCGGCGATCACGCCGGCGCCGCAGCAGTTCGCACGATCGAGCTCGACGAGCTCGATGTCGAGCTTCGGCGCGACCGCGGCCATCGAGCCGTGCAGCTCGGGGGTGAAGCCGCGCGACACGCAGCCGGGCCAGTACGCGACCTTCACGATTCCTGTCCTCCTTCGGCCATCGCGCCCTCCTCCTCGCCGCCGGACTCGCCGACGATGTAGAGGTTGAGCTCGATGCGCTCGTCCTTCGATTCGATCTCCTTGTAGATGCGCCGCACCTGGTCCTGGTTCGGCAGCTTGTGGTGCACGAGCGCCTTGACCGGCGACACCTTGCCGGACTTCAGGCCGTTCACCACCGTGGGGAAGGCCTCGATCAGCTGCTTGATGCCGCTCGGCTCGAGGTTCGCCCGGATGATGCTGCCGTTGCCGTAGGACTTCGGCAGGAGCTGCGACTCGTGCAGCGTGCCGTACTTGCCGACCAGGTCCACGAACGCCTTCTCGTGGCCGTAGCCGTTGTTGCGGTCCTTGATCCCGTAGTCCGCGGTGGCCCGGCGCCGCAGGCGCATGATCTGGTCCATCGGCGCGACGTCCTTCGGGCAGACCTCCACGCACGCGAAGCAGTGGGTGCAGTCGTAGATGCCGTGCGGGTCCTCGGCGAGGTCGGTGAGGCGCTCCTCGGTCGCGCCGTCGCGGGGGTCGCCGACGAAGCGGTAGGCCTTCGCGAGCGCGGCAGGGCCCACGAAGTGCGGGTCCACCTCGAGCGACAGGCAGGCGCCCACGCAGGCGCCGCAGTGGATGCACGCCATCGCCTGGGTCACGTCGATCATCGACTCCGCCGGCACGATGTACTCGCGCTCGGGCGGCGGTCCGGCGGGCAGCAGCCAGGGCACGACGCGCTGGACCTTCTTCCAGTGGACTGCGTCCATGTCCACGATCAGGTCCTTGATCACCGGCATGTTGCCCATCGGCTCGACCACGATCGCGCCGTCGCCGGTGACCGCGCGCTCAGCCGCCTCGCCGATCTTGGTGTTGCACGCGAGCCCGGTGCGCCCGTTGATGCGCACCGCGCAGGAACCGCAGATGGCCGCCTGACACGAGCAGCGGATGGCGATCGAGCCGTCGGTTCGGTCGCGCGCCTGGAGCACGCCGTCGAGGACGGACCGCTCCGGCGGCAGGTCGACCTGGAAGTTCTCCCAGTAGGCCGCCTCCCCGGATTCCGGGTCGAAGCGGCGGATCTTCAGCGTGTACTCGGCCATTGCGCTCCTGTGCCTGGAATCTAGTAGCGGCGCTCCTCGGGCTGCCACTGGGTGATGGTGACCTCCGAGTAGGAGATCTCCGGCCTGTCCCCGTCGAGGCTCAGGTCGATGTGCTTGAGCCACTCGTCGTCGTTGCGCTCCGGGAAGTCGGTGCGGAACTGCGCTCCGCGGCTCTCCTTGCGCTCGATGGCGGCCGTCACGACGCATTCGGCGTTGTCGAGCATGAAGCCGAGCTCGAGCACTCCGAGCACGTCCTGGTTGAAGACCGCGCCCTTGTCGTCGGTCGCGACGGTCTTGGCCTCCTCCTTCAGCCGCCGAACGATGTCGAGCGCCGTGCGGAGGCCCTGCTCGTCGCGGAACACCGCCGCGTACTTGTCCATGGTCGCGCCGAGCTCGGCCTTGATCTCGGAGGTGCGGCGGCCGGTGCGCTCGCGCCCGACGATCTCGCCGATGTTGCGCTCCTCTGTCTCGGTCCACGCCCGACCCGGGTGGGGCATCGGCAGCTGATGCCCGACGCGCGCGGCGTGCTCGCCCGAGCGGCGGCCGAACACGAGCGTGTCGAGCAGCGAGTTGGCGCCGAGGCGGTTGCCGCCATGCACGGACACGCAGGCGCACTCGCCCGCGGCGTACAGGCCTGGGATGTTCGTCTGCCCGTCGATGTCGGTGTCGACGCCGCCCATCGTGTAGTGGTTGCCCGGCTTCACGTGGATGGGCTCGCGCGTGATGTCCACGCCGGCGAAGTCCCGTCCCACGTTGACGATCTCGCGGAGCGCCTCGTGGATGCGCTTGCGCGGGACCTTCGTGATGTCGAGCGCCACGGTGCCGTCGGGGAAGCCGCGGCCCTCGTTGATCTCGGTCTGCTCGGCGCGGGAGACCACGTCGCGGGAGGCGAGCTCCATCTTGTTCGGCGCGTACTTCTCCATGAAGCGCTCGCCGAGGGCGTTGTAGAGGTGCGCGCCCTCGCCGCGAGCGCCCTCGGTGATCAGCAGCCCGTTACCCGCAAGCGTGGTGGGGTGGTACTGGACCATCTCCATGTCCATCAGCTTTGCGCCCACCCGGTAGGCCATCGCGATGCCATCGCCGGTGCAGATCAGGGCGTTGGTGGTGGGGTTGTAGATCTGCCCGTTGCCGCCGGTGGC
>JBJMLG010000098.1:0-21798 GCA_045805385.1 Thermoleophilaceae bacterium | reverse complement strand
TCCGGTGGGCCGGCCGGCGGCGCGTACGCGGGCGCGAGCTCTCAGCATCATCCGGTCAGCCTGCAACTCACGCGCGACGGCAAGAGGGTTCGTACTTTGTTCATCCGCGTCAATGCGGACAGCTGCACCTCTCCCACGTTCAACCCGACGGTGACGCTCGAGGTCGATCCCAGCGAGGCCGTGCGTCTTCACGCGGACGGAAAATTCAGCGACACGAGCCAGATCACGGGGGAGACGGTCGTCGATGGCAAGCGGCTCGATTTCCAGGCGGTGTTGAAGGGGAGGGTGGGCACGACTCGAGCGGCCGGCACGATCCGGCTGTTCGGTCCGGTCAGGGACGCGGCGGGCAACATCGTAGATACCTGCGACTCCGGGGTCGTGCGCTGGGCACTCGCGCGTGGTCCGGGTGTCTACGGTGGCGCGACGGACCAGTTCGGTGCCGTGAGCGTGCGGGTGGACGGCGGCCGCCGGCAGGTCCGTGTCTTCTTCGTCGATTTCCGGGTCACGTGCGGTTCGTCGACTTTCGCCTACTCGATTCGACACGCCGTCCGCGCACCTGTACGGCGCGACGGCAGCTTCTCGAAGCGCGGCCTGTCGGGCATCCCGATCAAAACGCCCGAAGGCGCGACAATCACCGGCCGGTTCGCGCTGGACGGCAAGGTGGGGTCGCGACAGGCATCCGGCACCTACAGGGCATCCGGGACGCTCCGCCAGCCCGACGGGAGCAGATTGAGCTGCGACACGGGTGCGGTCAAGTGGACGGCACGCAGCGCATAGGCGCAAAACCGCTTCCCAGAGCCACTTTTCCGTCCGATACACGAACTAGTGTTCGTGTCATGGAACGGACTCTTACAACGAATCAGAAGGGCGGCATCGCCGAGAACGCGGTGACCGCGGAGGCTCTGGCAAACGGGATCATGGTCTACCGGCCGATGTCCGAGGGCGGCCGCTACGACATGGTCTTCGATATCGACGGCCGGCTCATGCGGGTCCAGTGCAAGTGGGCCACGCGCCAGGGAGATGTCGTGACCGTGCGGTCCTACTCGAGCCGCCGCACCATTGAAGGGATGGTCAACCGTCGCTACACCGCTGATGAGATCGACGCAGTCGCGGCGTATTGCCACGAACTTGGACGGTCATACCTGCTTCCCGCTAGCCTCGTCTGCGGCCGCAGGACGGTTCATTTGCGGCTGGCGCCCTCAAGAAACAACCAGGAGAGACGTATAAACTGGGCGAAGGATTACGAGCTTGGGGCTATAGCTCAGTTGGGAGAGCGTCTGGCTGGCAGCCAGAAGGTCGCCGGTTCGAGCCCGGCTAGCTCCACTCCTTTGAAGCCGCCCCTCGGGCGGCTTCATCCGTTCTGAGGACACCATGGCCGACTACATGGAGGATGGCTTCATCGTCCTGGGCGGCCCGATCGTGGAGGGCGAGGGCGAGAACACCCTGGCCATGCCTATGCAATGCTTAGGCAGATGTCGGACGAAGGCCTCACCCTCGGCCAGGCCGCCAAGGCGATCGGCGTCAGCGCCGACACGCTCCGCCGATGGGAGCGCGCCGGCCGCCTGAAGACAGTCAGAGACTCCGCAAACCGCCGTCGCGTGCCGCCGTCCGAGGTCGAGCGGCTCTCCGAACATCCCGTTCGCTCGCGTCCTGGCGACCAGCTCTCGGCGCGCAACCGCTTCCCGGGAGTGGTGCGCTCCGTGGAGGTCGATGGCGTGATGGCCCTCGTCGAGATCGAGGCCGGCCCGCACCGCGTAATTGCCGCGATCACCCGCGACTCCGTCGAGGACCTGGGTCTCGCGCCCGGCGTTCGCGCCACCGCCGCGGTCAAGGCCACCTCGGTCATGATCGAGCGCGGCTCGTGAAGCGCGCGGCGGCGGCCTGCGCCATCCTCGCGCTCACCGTGGGCGCATGTGGCGGCGGTGGAGGCGGCGACTCCAACACGCGCCTCGACGTCGCAGCCGCGGCGTCCCTCACGAAGGCGGTCACCGCCTACGCCACGCAGTTCGGCAACGCCAACCACGCCACAGTCCGCGTCCGCTTCGGCGGGTCCGACGAACTGGCAGCGCAGATCCGCCAGGGGGTGCCCACCGACGTCTTCCTCTCGGCCGACCAGAAACAGCCGCGCACGCTCCACCACGGCGGTGCGGTGCAGAGCCCAGTCACGTTCACCTCCAACCGCCTCGTCGTCGCCGCCGCGAAGGGCGGCCGCGTCAAGACGCTGAGCGACCTCGGCAGCTCCGGCGTGAAGCTGGCCATCGGCGACCGCTCCGTGCCGATCGGCGAATACGCGCACTACGCGATCGCCCGGCTCCCGGGGGTGAACCCTGCGGTCGTGCTGAAGAACATCCGCAGCGAGGAGCCGGACGTGAAGAGCGTCGTCGCGAAGGTCGCGCAGGGCGCCGCCGACGCGGGCATCGTCTACGTCACCGACGCGAACGCGGCCAAGGGCGAGCTGATGACGATCGCCATTCCGCAGTCCGCCCAGCCGCGCATCCTCTACGACGCCGCCGTCGGCTCCAAGTCGAAACAGGCGAACCTGGCGCGCCGGTTCATCGACGGCCTCCGCTCCGGCCCCGGCCGCACCGACCTGCTGAACGCCGGCTTCCTGGGGGCCGCGCGGTGAGCCGCCGGTCGTTTACCGCGCTGCTTGCAGCCGCCCTCACCCTGGCGCTCACCTTCCTCGTGCTGCCCGTGGTCGCCATCTTCGTGAACGTCTCACCCGCCGAGCTCGTCCGCAGCCTCGGCAACCCGGTTGCCCGCGACGCACTTCTTCTCAGCCTCCGCTGCACTCTGATCGCCCTCGCGCTGATCGTGCTCGTGGGCACGCCCGCCGCCTACCTGCTCGCCACACGAAGCTTCCGCGGCCGCGCCGCGCTCATCACCGCCCTCGAGCTCCCGCTCGTGCTCCCTCCCGCCGTCGCGGGCATCGGCCTGCTCGCCGCCTTTGGCCCTCGCGGCGTGCTCGGCGACACCCTCGCCGGCGCGGGCATCACCCTGCCGCTGAGCACCACCGCCGTCGTGCTCGCGCTCTGCTTCGTGTCGAGCCCGTTCTACCTGCGCCAGGGCCTGTCCGCGTTCGCCGCGCTCGACCCCTCGCTGGCCGAGGCGTCGCGGACGCTCGGCGCGTCGGAGGCGCGCACCTTCCTGCGCGTCGCCCTGCCGGTGGCCGCGCCCGCCCTGGGGGCCGGGGCAGTCGTCGCGTTCGGCCGCGCGCTCGGCGAGTTCGGCGCGACGCTCATGTTCGCCGGCAGCCTCCGGGGCGTTTCGCAGACACTCCCGCTCGCCATCTACGCCAGCTTCGGCGACGACTTCCCGGCCGCACTGGCCATGTCGGCGCTGCTCGTGATCGTGAGCGGGGCACTGCTCGGCGCCACCAAGCTCGCTTCGCTCCGCGGCGGCTCTCCGTCCGATGCTCCGGATCCACGTACGCAGGCGCCTCTCCCGGCTCGAGCTTGAAGCGCGCTTGGACGCCCCGCCCGGCGGGCTCGCGCTCGCCGGCGCGTCCGGGGCCGGCAAGTCCACGCTCCTTCGCATCGCCGCCGGCCTGGTAACCCCGGACGAGGGCACGGTCGCGTGCGACGGCGAGACCTGGTTCGACTCCGCCGCCGGCACGAACGTCCCCGCCGAACAGCGGCGGGTGGGCTACGTGTTCCAGGACTACGCGCTCTTCCCCCACCTGAGCGCAGCCGGCAACGTGGCGTACGGCCTGCGGCGGGGCCTCTCGCGGGCCGAGCGCGAGCGCCGCGCCGGCGCCCTGCTCGAGCGCTTCGGCATCGACCACCTCGCCGCCGCGCGCCCGCGCGAGCTCTCGGGCGGCGAGCGCCAGCGCGTCGCCCTTGCCCGCGCCCTTGCCCGGGAGCCGAAGGCGCTGCTCCTCGACGAGCCCCTCGCTGCGCTGGACCCGGCCACCCGCGCCGCCGCCGCGCGCGAGCTCCGCGCAGTGATCGACGCGGCGGCCGTGCCCGCGCTGGTCGTGACCCACGACTTCCTCGAGGCCGCCGCCCTCGGCCGCCGGATCGCCGTGATGGACCGCGGCCACATCGTGCAGGAGGGAGCGCCCGACGAGCTCGTCGCCGCCCCGGCGTCGGCGTTCGTGGCGGACTTCGCCGGCGCCAACCTGCTCCACGGCCACGCTCGCCGGGGCGAGGGGAGGGCCGCGCTCACGACGGTGGAGCTCGACGGCGGCGGCATCGTGTGGAGCACGGACACGGCAGGCGGAAGGGTCGCCGCCGCGGTGTTCCCCTGGGACATCTCGATCGAGCCGCTGCAGGACGAGCCGAGCGGCTCGCAGGTGAACCGGCTGCAAGGGCGCGTGTCGTCGCTCACGCTGCTCGGCAATCGCGCCCGCGTGGCGGTTGCAACGCCGCAGCCGGTGATAGCCGAGGTGACCACGGCATCGGTGGAGCGGCTCCGCCTCGAGGAGGGCGCCCCGGCGGCCGTGGCCTGGAAGGCGACCGCTACCCGGTTGGTGCCGGGCGCCTGACCAGCTTCCGCGCCGCGACCAGCAGCGGCAGCGCATGGCGTCCGGCCGAGCCCGTCACCACGTCGGAGGCGACCGGGATCTTCTTGAACCGCACGCCGCCGAGCACTCCGCTCAACTCGCCGCGCCGTAGCGCGACCCGTCCCGCCACGGCGGCGGGTCCGAACACCCGCAGGCTCCCGTCGCCCTCCATCAGCTTCACGCGTCCGGAGATCCTCACGCCCGGCACGTACGACATCCCGTGGAAGGTCATCACCCCGAAGGGCGGCCCCACCGCGTGGCCCGCTCGCAGCCCGCCGACGTGCACGGGGGCGAACGGCCCCGCCGTGCCGAACGAGGCGGCGATCGTCGCCACCACAGCATCGGCCAGCGTCGCGCGCACCGCGGTGACAGTGCGGCCGGCTTCGCCCCGAACGCCCCTGGTGCGCCGCGCCTGCTTCTGCGACACGGGCGGGATCTCGGTGGGGAACAGGAACGGCGACCCGCCGCGGCACGGCTTCACCGGGCGGTCCCCGAAGAAATCGTGAAGCGCGCGGTCAGCGCAGCCGGAGCCGTCGGAGGTGAGCACCGAGTGCCCGGTGTAGGGCACCTGCACGAGCGACGCGCGCGGGAACATCGCCGCCACCTCCTCGGCCTGGAAAAGCGGCGTGCGCACGTCGTCCATGCCGGAGTAGATCAGGACGGGCACGTCGGGCAGCGCGCCGCCGCCTACGTCGGGCGCCTGAGGCGCCTGCGGCCACAGCAGGCAGTCCTCCACCGACGAGCGAGCGACCGGCGGGCCGAACGGGAAGAACTGGGCCGGCGGGATCGCCGCGATCGCCGCGTCCATCGTCGCCGGGCGCTGATCGATCGGCTCGGTGCGCGACCACGGCATCGGCGCCTCCTCGCACACGGTCGCGAACTGCAGTCCGTCGCTGAAGATCTGCGGCGACGTTTCGCCCTCGGTCGCGTTGCCGCGCTGGAGCAGCCGCAGGATCGGAGTGGGGTCGCCCGCCAGAGCGGCCTTCACCGAGCCGGGCAGGTCGGCGAGGATCGTGGGGTCGAGGTCGCCTCCGATCACGATGTTGAGCAGGTCCTCCTCGGTCAGGCGGCTCTTCACTCGCCGGCCATTCGCAGTGATCACCGGCCCGGTGAGCGCGTGCGCCCGGAGCCGCTGCGCGAGCGTCGCAACGTCGCCAACGGGTGTCCCGGTGATGCCCTTGCAGCCCCCGAGCGCGCAGTTGTCGCGCAGGAGGAAGGGGATCCGGTTGAACGTGGGGAGCATGAACTGGTGCTCCTGGAGTGGCACCACCGAGTCGAGGACCAACCGCTCCACCCGATCCGGATAGCGCTTGGCGTACGCGAGCGCCACCTTCGTCCCGTACGAGGTGCCCGCCACCGTGACCGTCCCGATGCCGAGCGCCTGGCGCACCGCGTCGATGTCGTCAGCCGAATCGCGCGTGCTGTAGAAGTCCTTCGAGGGCCCGAGCTTCCGCGCGCAGCTGGCGGCTGCGCGCCGGCGCTCGAGCGGCGTCTGCTCGACTCCGAGCCCCGAGCACTCGAGCGGGTTCGAGTGCCCGGTGCCCCGCTGGTCGAACACCACCAGCTCGCGCGTGCGAAGCGACGAGCGCATCACCGTGAGGAAGTCAGTCGCATAGGCAGTCGCTCCCTGTCCAGGACCGCCGGCCAAAGCGACCACGGCGCCCCGGGGCGCGCCCGTGCCGAGCGGCTCGTGCACCTTCACCGCCAGCGAGATCGCCCCGGGCAAGGTGCCCGAGCGGTCGAGCGGCACGCTCACGTGACCACACTTGAACCCGCCTCCACAGTCGCGAAACGAGGCCGGAACCGCGGCCCCGGCAGGCGGCGCGAGGACAGCGCCTGCCGCGCACACCAGCACGGGCGCGAGCAGGCGCGCGCGCACGGCACGGAGGCGGGGCGAGTCCATCAAGGCGGGCCGCAAGGACGCGATCGTAGACCCGGGCACGGCTGTCCGGCCACCTCGCGGGCGCACTTGCACTAGGACTCGCGTCTAGGGGCCCTCCGGCTCGACCCAGCTCGGCACCTCGAACTCGCGGATGCCGGTGTCCTCGAATTCACGCGGGCGCGGCCGGCGCTCCGGCTCGGGGAACGGGCGCGGCTGGCGCTCCGGCTCGCCCACCGGGGCTCGCAGGTTCGACCGCATCCGCTTGTGCCCCGTCTGCACCTCGCGCAGGATGCGCTCGGCGTGGTCCGTGAGCGACGCTCCGAGCTGGCGCAGCCCGGCGCTCACCGCACGCGCGTCCGCGAGCGCCTCGTCGGCCGCCTGCTCCGCGGACGCAACCCGCTCGGCGGCCTCGCGGCGCGCCTCCTGCCCGAGCCGGATGGCCTCGGTGCGCGCCTCGGCGAGCAGCTTGTCGGCCTCGTCGCGCGCCCGGGCGGTCACACGCTGGGCCTCTTCGCGCGCCGCCTGGACCGCAGCCTCTCCCTGCGCCGCCGCCTCCTCGCGCTTCGCCGCGGCCTCGGCTTCTGCATCCCGCCGGCGCTGGTCGGCAGCCTGCTCAGCTGCCGCGCGCACGATTCGCGCCTGCTCCGCGGACTCAGCGCGAGCGCGCTCCGCCTCCTCGGCGATCTGCGCCCGCGCCTGCTCGGCCTCGGAGGCCGCGGCCCGCCGCTCGGCCAGCGCCTCGTCTCGGAGCAGGGCAGCCTCGGCCTCGGCGTCGGCGATCGCCGCCTCGGCGCGCTGGCGCGCCTCGCTGCCGGCTCGCACGAGCTCCGCCTGTGCCTGTGCGCGAAGCTCCTCCGCTTCGCCGCGCAGGCGCGCGGCCGCCTCCTCGGCGTCGCGGCGCGCGGACTCCGTATCCATGCGCGCGCGCTCGGCCTGAACGCGGGCGTCCGCCACGATCTTGTCGGCCTCCTCGCGCGCGTCGGCGAGGGCGGCGGCGGCCTCCTGACGCCCCTCCTCGCGCATCTCCCGCGCGGCCTGGTGCGCCGCGGCGAGGATCGTCTCCACCTGCTCGGAGGCGATCTGTGCGGCGCGTGAGGAGCTCTCCCCAGCACTCATGCGTAGCGATGTTGCCAGACGCTAGATTCACCTGCTCATGGAAGCTCGCTACGAACCGCACGCGATCGAGAGCAAATGGCAGCAGGTGTGGGCCGACGAGCGCACGTGGGAGGTGTCGAATGACCCCGACGGGCGCGAGAAGTCGTACGTGCTCGAGATGCTTCCGTATCCGTCGGGCGAGCCTCACATCGGCCACCTGAAGGTCTACTCGGTGGGCGACGCGCTCGCGCACTTCCGCCGCCGCCGCGGCATGCGCGTGCTCCACCCGATGGGCTACGACGCCTTCGGGCTGCCGGCCGAGAACCACGCGATCAAGACCGGCCAGCACCCGCGCATCTCGACCGAGGAGTCGATCGCCCAGTTCCGAGCGCAGTTCAAGAGCTGGGGCATCTCGATCGACTGGTCGCGTGAGTTCGGCACGCACGAGCCGGAGTACTACCGCTGGACCCAGTGGATCTTCCTGCGCCTCTTCGAGGAGGGCTTGGCCTACCGCAAGGAGGCCGCCGTGAAGTGGTGCCCGTTCGACCAGACCGTGCTCGCCAACGAGCAGGTCATCGACGGGCACTGCGAGCGCTGCGGCCATGTCGTCGAGGCGCGGCAGCTCGAGCAGTGGTTCTTCAAGATCACGGACTACGCCGAGCGCCTGCTCGACGACCTCGCCACGGTCGAGTGGCCCCATCACGTCGTCACGATGCAGCGGAACTGGATCGGGCGCTCCGAGGGAGCGGAGGTCACGTTCCGCTGCGAGTCCGCCGGCAAGGACTACGAGGTGTTCACCACGCGCCCGGACACGCTGTTCGGCGCGACCTTCTTCGTCATGGCGCCCGAACACCCCGACGTGCTGCGCCTGAACGACTCGCAGGAGGTGCGGGATTACGTGAATCGCGCTCTCACGGAATCCGCCGAGGAGCGCGGCGAGACCGAGAGGGAGAAGACCGGCGTTCCGCTCGGCCGCACCGTCACCAATCCCGTGAACGGTGAGGAGATCCCGATGTTCGTCGCCGACTACGTGCTGATGGAGTACGGCACCGGCGCGATCATGGCGGTCCCCGCGCACGACGAGCGCGACTACGAGTTCGCGAAGAAGTTCGGCCTGGAGATCCGCCGCGTGATCCAGAGCGAGGACGGCGAGGACGAGCTGCCGTACACGGGCGACGGCGTGATGCTGAACTCCGGCCCGTTCGACGGCAGGCACAACCGTGAGGCGTTCGCCGAGATCGTCGAGTGGCTCGAGGGCGAGGGGCGCGGCCACGCGGCCGTCAACTACAAGCTGCGCGACTGGCTGCTGTCCAGGCAGCGCTACTGGGGCTGCCCGATACCGATGCTCTACTGCGAGACCGACGGCCTCGTGCCGGTACCTGAGGACGAGCTGCCGGTCCGGCTGCCGGACATCCAGGACTACGCCCCGAAGGGCAGGTCGCCGCTCGCTGCCGCCGAGGACTGGGTGAACACCACCTGCCCGAAGTGCGGCGGGCCCGCCAAGCGCGAGACCGACACGATGGACACCTTCGTCGACTCGTCGTGGTACTTCCTGCGCTACTGCGACGCCCACAACGACCAGGCGGCGTGGAGCCGCGAGGCGGTGGACGGCTGGATGCCGGTCGACCAGTACATCGGCGGCGTGGAGCACGCGATCCTCCACCTGATGTACGCGCGCTTCTTCACGAAGGCGCTCGCGGACCTCGACCTGCTCGGCTTCCAGGAGCCGTTCGCCAACCTCTTCACACAGGGCATGATCACGCGCGACGGCGCGAAGATGTCCAAGTCGCGCGGCAACGTGGTCAGCCCGCGCGACTACGTGGAGCGCTACGGCGCCGACACCGCGCGCTGCTACATCCTCTTTATCGGCCCGCCCGACCAGGACGCCGACTGGTCCGACGCCGGCGTGGCCGGGATCAACCGCTTCCTGGCGCGGTTGTACCGCCTGGCGGTCGAGGTGGGCATGCGCACGGATGCCTCCGAGCTCGAGCCGGCCGGCGAGCCCAGCGTGCTGCTGCGCAAGGCGCACTGGGCGATCCAGAAGGTCACGACCGATCTCGGTGAGCGCTTCGCCATGCACACCGCGATCTCCGCGGTGATGGAGCTGGTGAACGAGCTGAACGCCTCGAAGGACGAGCTGTACGCCACGCCGGAGGGTCGCTCGCAGGTCCGCTTCGCCGCGGCCACGGCCGCCTCGCTGATCTTCCCGTTTGCTCCCCACCTGGGCGCGGAGGCATACGAGCTGCTCACCGGCCGGCGCGTGTGGGAGGAGCCGTGGCCGGAGTACGACCCGGCGCTGCTCGAGACCGCGACGGTCGAGGTGATCGTTCAGGTGAACGGCAAGCTACGCGACCGCATCCAGGTGACCGCCGGCGCGTCAGACGAGGAGCAGACCGAGGTGGCGCGTGCCTCTCGGAAGGTGGCGCAGCACCTGGACGGCGGGGCCATCGTCAAGACCGTCGTGGTGCCGGGCAAGCTCGTGAACTTCGTCGTGCGCTAGCGCTCGGGGTTTCCGTCATATTGCCGGGGGACGGCGACGATGGAGGTTGCGATGCGGCACAGGATCGAGGCGGGTCCGCTGATCGGTGCGCTGGGGGCGCTGCTCCTGCTGGTGAGTCTGTTCCTCGACTGGTTCGAGCCGGACCTGAGCGCCTGGACGGTCTTCGAGGTGCTCGACCTGCTGCTCGCGGCACTGGCGCTCGCAGCGCTCGTCCCGCTTGCGCGCGCCCTCACGCCGAACGCCCCGCCGGGGCCGCGCCGCGATCTGCTGATCATCGGGCTTGCGGCGCTCGTGGTCGTCGCGTCGCAGCTGATCCAGCACCCACCCGCGGCCGTCGGCCGCGCGCCCGAGCTGGGGGCTTGGCTGGGGCTCGGCGGCGCGGCGCTGATGGCGATTGGCGGCGCGCTGGCCGAGGCGCGGATCTCGCTCGCGCTCGACGTCGAACCGCGCGAGCGCGCGGCCCCGCCGCCGCACGCCGAAGCGGCGAGCGAAGCGGCTGCGGTGGAGCCCGAGGTGCAGGACGAGCTCTATCCGGAGCCGCGCGGCAATGCGCCGCTCGGGTCGGACGACCCAGAGCCATGGCGCGCCGGGCCCGAGGACGAGACGGCGGCGCTCGGCGACGAGCCGCCTCCGCCGCCACGGAGCGCCGGCTGAGCGCCGACGGCACCTATGTCGCGGTCGTCGGTCGGGGCGATGCGTCCCCGTACGAGCTGCACGCCGCTCACGAGATCGGCAGCCGGCTCGCGGAGCTGGGCGCGCTGGTGGTGTGCGGGGGCCTCGGCGGCGTGATGGAGGCGGCGTGCCGCGGCGCCAAGGAGAGCAGCGGCACGACATTGGGCCTGCTGCCGGGCACGGACCGCCGCGCGGCCAACCCGCACGTGGACGTCGCCGTGCCGACCGGCCTCGGGGAGGCCCGCAACGCCCTCGTGGTGCGGGCCGCGGACGGCGTCATCGCAGTCGGCGGCGCCTACGGCACGCTGTCCGAGATAGCCCTCGCCCTGAAGGCGGGGAAGCCCGTCGTCGCGCTGAGCAGCTGGGAGATCGACGGAGTCGTGGCGGCGAGCTCGCCGGCCGACGCCGTGGACAAAGTGCTGTACCCGCTCGCCTAGACTCGCGCCGTATGGCCCACGTGGAACCCAAGCGGGCGATCCGTCCCGGTGCGCCGGACGACCGCATGCGCGCCGCCACGCAGAGCGAGACGCCCTATCTCGACGCGCTGCGGGCGTACGCGGCGCGCAATCCCGGCCGGTTCCACGTGCCGGGGCACAAGGGCGGCCCCGCCGCGGACGACGGCCTCCGCGAGGCGATCGGCGAGCGCGCCCTTGCGATCGACATCCCGGCGCTCACCCAGGGGATCGACGCGGGCCCGGAGCCGACGCCGTTCACCGAGGCGCAGCGCCTGGCCGCGGAGGCGTGGGGGGCCGAGCGCACCTGGTTCCTGATCAACGGCGCCTCCCAGGGAAACCACGTCGCCTGCCTTGCGCTGGCCCACGCCGGGCGCCGCGTGGTGGTGCAGCGCAACATGCACTCGAGCGCAATCGACGGGCTCGTCCTGTCCGGCCTGCTTCCCACTTTCATGGCGCCCGAGCTCGACCCTGAGCTGCAGATCGCGCACTGCGTGACTCCCGAGTCGCTTGCCCGCGCGCTGGACGACACGCCGGACGCCGTGGGCGCGATGGTCGTGTCGCCCACCTACTTCGGCGCCGTGGCCGACATCGAGGCACTGGCCAACGTGGCCCACGAGCGAGGCGTGCCGCTCATCGTGGACGAAGCGTGGGGAGCCCACATGGCCTTCAGCGACCGGCTGCCCGTCCACGCCCTCGAGCTCGGGGCCGACCTCGTGATCTCGAGCATCCACAAGATCGTGGGCTCGATCACGCAGTCGGCGATGCTGCACCTGGGCCGCGACAGCATGCTCGACGACAGGGTGGTGGACCGCTGCGTGACGCTGATCGAGTCGACCAGTCCCAATTCGTTGCTGTTCGGCTCGCTCGACGCCGCACGCCGCCACGCCGCAGTGCACGGTGCGGATCTGCTCGCCGAGACGCTGCTCGCGCTCGACGCGACGCGCGCAGCGGTACGGGAGATCCCCGGCCTGGATGTGCTGGACGAGCGCCTGGTCGGCCGGCCCGGCGTGTTCGCGTACGACCCGCTGCGGCTCGCAGTGGACGTGCGCGGCACGGGCGCGACGGGCTATGACATCGCCCCGCTGATGCTCCGCCAGGACGACATCAATCTCGAGCTGTACGGCGAGAACGTGGTGGTGGCGCTGTTCGGAATGGGCGAACGCGCATCGGAGCAGGGCGCCCGCCTGGTGGACGCCCTCCGCCATGCGATCGATTCGCTCGACGTGCCGGGTGACCGCCGCCGGGAGGCCTTCGCGCCACCGCCGGCCTGGGGTCCGCTGGCGCTCTCTCCGCGCGAGGCGTTCCTGGGACCGCAGGAGGTGGTGCGGCTCGCCGACGCCGTCGGCCGCGTGGCCGCGGAGTCGCTCGCCGCGTACCCGCCCGGGATCCCGAACGTACTCCCGGGCGAGCGCCTCACGGGGGACACGGTGGACCACATCCAGCAGACGCTCGAGCTGGGCGGCGTGCTGCGCGGAGCGAGCGACCGGAGCTTCGAGACGATCAGGGTGGTGATGGAGCAGTGAGCGCATCTCGCGAGACCGCCGAGCAGCCAGGCGTCGCGCCGCCGCAGGCGCATCAGGCCGCGATGGCGAGCGCCGCCGAGCCGCCGTTTCACGAGGAGCTGGTCGAAGTCTGGGGCGCCCCCTGGGGCGCCGCCGACGAGGTTGGGCCCCTGCGCCGGGTACTTGTGCGCCGGCCCGGCGAGGAGCTGCGGGCGATTCGCGAGAACGCGTGGGACGAGCGCCTCGGCGCGCTCGTCGACCCCGACGGCGGCTGGTACTGGACCGATCGACACGCACCAGATCTGGACCTGGTGGCGGAGCAGCATCAGGGGCTGGTGCGGGCGCTCGAGGCCGAAGGCATCGAGGTGGACGTCGCCGATCCGCTCGGAGGGCGCTTCGTCAAGGCCGTGTACGCGCGCGACCCGTCGATCACGGTCCCCGGCGGCGCGATCATCGGCCGCATGGGCGTGCGCATGCGGCGAGGCGAGGAGCCCCAGGTGACTCGCACGCTCGCCGGGCTCGGCGTGCCGATCCTCGGCACCATCACCGGCACGGGCACGCTCGAGGGCGGCTCGTTCGTGAAGCTGCGTCCCGGCCTTGCCGCACTCGGCACGTCGATCCGCTGCAACCACGAGGGCGAGCGCCAGCTGCGCGCGCTGCTCGAGCTGATCGGCGTGGAGCTGATCCGCGTGCCCGTCGCCGGATACAGCATCCACATCGACCTGCACTTCGCCATGGTCGACGTCGACAGGGCGCTCGTCGATCCGGCCGGGTTGCCGTACGACTTTCTAGTCACTTTGCGCGAGCTCGGCATCCACACCATCGAGGCTGCTCGCGACGAGGACTGGGGCCTCAACCTCCTGTGCCTGCGTCCCGGCCGCGTGCTGATGGCCGAGGGCAGCCCGCAAACCGCCGAACTGCTCGACCGGGCCGGCGTGGAGGTCGTCACGATCCCGTACGACGAGATCCACAAGAACGGCGGCGGCGTGCACTGCTCGACAATCGAGCTGGTGCGCGAACCCGCGTGACGGCGCCCGCCGACGCGGTGCGCGGCGAGCGCCTGTGGGCCGACCTGATGGCGATGGCCGAGGTGGGGGCCACGCCGGAGGGCGGGTGTAGTCGGCTGGCGCTGACGGACGAGGATCGCGCGGGCAGAGATCTGTTCGGCGAGTGGGCGCGTGCAGCCGGCCTCGAGCTGCGAGCCGATCGCGCCGGCAACCTGTTTGCGCGCCGTCCCGGCGGTGACCCGTCGAGGCCGGCGGTGATGACGGGCAGCCACCTCGACACGCAGCCGAACGGCGGCCGCTTCGACGGCGTCTTCGGAGTGCTCGCGGCGCTCGAGGCGGTGCGCGCGCTGAACGACGCCGAGGTGGAGACCGAGGCGCCCATCGACGTGGTCGTCTGGGCGAACGAGGAGGGCGGGCGCTTTCCGCAGTTCTGCACGGGCTCGGCGGTCTATGCCGGCGTCGAGTCGCTCGACGACGTGCGCGCCCTGCGCGCCTTCGACGGCCCCACCTACGGCGAGGAGCTCGACCGGGTGGGCTTCGCCGGTGAAGAGGAGCCGGGAGCCGCGCCCGCGAGCGCCTACGTGGAGCTGCACATCGAGCAGGGGCCACGGCTGGAGAGCGAACGGGTGCCGCTCGGCATCGTCGAGGGCATCCGCGGCATCCGGAAGTTCCGGGTCACGCTGACTGGGCGCGAGCAGCACGCGGGCAGCCCGATGGCTGGGCGCCGGGACGCGCTCAGAGCGGCGGCTCGTGTGATCGAGGCGGCCGGCGGGCTCGGCGACAGGTCGGAAGGCGCGAGCATCACCGTGGGGCGCATCGAGGTCTCTCCCAACGCGCCGTCCGTCGTCGCCGGAAGCGTCGCGCTCGAGGTCGACGTGCGGGGCGCCGGTCTCGACCCTCCGGACGAGCTGGTGCGCCAGGCCGCGGACGCGACCCAGGATGCGGTGGCCGCGAGCGGGGTGGAAGCCGGCGTGGAGCCGCCGTACATGGAATACGGGCCGGTGCGCTTCGACCCCGAGGTGCTCGACGTGGTCCGGGAGGCCGCGCGTCGCACCGGCAGCCCCTCGCTCGAAATGGTAAGTCCGGCTGGCCACGACGCCGGCTACGTCGCCGGCCGCGTCCCGACCGGCATGCTCTTCGTGCCCTGCCGCGACGGCCTCAGCCACCATCCCGCCGAGTGGGCCGAGCCTGAGCACCTCGAGCTCGCCACCAGAGTGCTCGTGGACTCGCTTGCGACACTGGCGGGCGGATGAGCGAGCGAGTGGCAAAGCGCGTTGTCGCCCACGGGCGCGTGCAGGGCGTGTTCTTCCGCGACAGCGTGCGGCAGCGCGCCGAGCAGCGCGGCGTCGCGGGCTGGGTGGCGAACCGGCGGGATGGCGCGGTGGAGGCCCTCTTCGAGGGAGACCCCGAGGACGTCGATGCGCTCGTGGAGTTCGCGAGCAAGGGGCCGCGCTCGGCGTCGGTGGAGCGCGTCGAGGTCGACGATGCCGACCCGCAGGGCCTAGACGGCTTCAGCGTCCGCTAGCTCGAGCCGCGGCTCGACCGTCACCTCGCTCCTGAGGCTGTTCGCGATGTAGCACTCGCGGTGCGCGAGGTCAGACAGGCTCCTGATGCGCTCCTCGCTCGGCGCCTGGCCGCCCTCGGGCACGTGGACCACGATCGTCGGCCGCAGCGCGATGCGCGTGATGCGCACCGGCTTGTCGTCGTCCGGCATCTCCGCCTCGGCCTCGTCGCGGTACTCGACCACGTCGATCCGCGCCTTCGCCGCCACGTGAAGGAACCACAGCAGCTGGCAGGTAGAGGCTGCCATGAGCAGCAACTGCTCGGGGTTGAGGTGGCGCGGGTCTCCCGCCGACTCGCCGGTCGTCACCGTCAACGTCTGCTCCGCGGGCGGGGCGGTTACCTCGTGGGCGCGTCCGTAGTGCTCCCAGCCTTGCCCGGTCGAGCCGTGCCAGTGCGCGTTTGCGCTGTAGCGGTGAGCCGCCATGCGCGGATCCTAAGAGGGAGCACACGTAACCCACCCGTCACACGCGGATTCGTAGGTTGCGGGCATGGCCGAGAGCGACAGGCTGAGGCTGATCGTGTGGGGCGCCATCGCGCTGCTCGTCCTGTTTGCCGGCTGGCGCTTCCTCGGCGGGCGGACCGAATCGCCGCAGGCGTCGGTGCGGCTCGATGGAGCTGGCGTCCGCACACCGAGGGCATCGCCTCCCTCGC
The DNA here is from genome assembly GCA_045805385.1 of Thermoleophilaceae bacterium. GTDB lineage: Bacteria > Actinomycetota > Thermoleophilia > Solirubrobacterales > Thermoleophilaceae > JADGHQ01. Next base: position 5,967 of record JBJMLG010000098.1, on the reverse strand, counting down.
CTCGATCCGCCGCGCGGGTGTACGTCGCCGTTGTCGGGTTGGTGCGAAGCCCAGGTCTCTACCGCGTGCCGGCCGGTTCGCGTGTGGCCGCCGCCGTCGCGCGGGCCGGCGGGCTCGGCCGGGGCGCCGACCTGACGGGCGTGAACCTCGCGGCGCGCGTGCACGACGGGCAGCAGATCATCGTGCCGAAACAGGGCGTGGCTTCGGCGACGGCGTCCGCTGGGCCGGCGTCTGCCCCGGCAGGCCCCGTCAGCTTGTCGAGCGCCACGGCCGAGCAGCTGGACGGTCTCGACGGGATCGGCCCCGCGCTCGCGCAGAGGATCGTGGCCTACCGCCAGGCGCACGGCGGCTTTCGATCGATCGACGAGCTTGGCCAAGTCGAGGGAATCGGCGACAAGCGTCTCGCGGCCCTACGAGCGGCGGTGACCCCGTGAAGGCGCGCGTTGCAGACCTTTTGCACGGCAAATGGTCTGTTGCGCATACATTAATGCCAAGTTCGTGGCGGTTTCGTCATCTTTGCGGTAGGGCATAGAAACGTGTACCGCATTCTGGGGACATCAAGGAGCCACCCCGTTTCCGCCGAACAGAGTCCTAAGGTCTGCGATATGGCATCTAGGCGTATTCACCACATGGAGGCGCAGAATGCTTCTGGTTGAGCGGGACAGCCGCTTCTCAGAGCTGTGCTGCGGGATCTGCCACGCCCAGCTCAAGCCGGGCGACAGGATCCTGGCGAGTTATCGCCACGGCAAGCCGCGTGCAATCCACGCTCAGGCATGCCACGCGCCCAAGTCCGGGCACAAGCACGCCGCCTAGCAACACTTGCCTGTGAGCACGCGCCCGCGGCCAGGCGCCGCGGCCGAGTTGTAACCCTCGTTCCGGTCCCGTGAGCCGCTGCGCCGTAGCGTCGCGCGGATGGCCGCCGCCGCGCTTCAGAAGGCGCTCTTCGAGGTTCGCTCCCGGCCTCAGCTAGGCCTTCTCTGCTCGTTTGTCGCCGGCCTGTTCGCGTGCACGCATGCCGTGTCCGTCGCGTTTCTGGCCGGTTTAGCCGCAGCCGTCTTCTGGTCGGCGGGTGACAGGCAGCTCGCCGCGCTGGCCGCGGCAGCGGTCGTGGCGGGCGGGGTCGCCGGCTCGGCGAGGCTCGACGCGATCGACTCGCCGGCGGCTCAGCTCCGTCCGGGACAGCGCCTCGCGACGGCCGTCGAGTTGCTCGAGGCGCCACGGCAGGGCCGTTTCGGTGGCTGGAGCGTGGAGGTGAAGGTGCTGTCCGGCCCGGCGGGTGGAGCGCGCCTGCTCGCGCGCTCCGACGTGGAGACGCGACTCGAGCGCGGGTCGCGCGCCGCCGTCACGGGCCTTCTGGTGCGGCCGCGCCGCTCGCCCGGCGATTCGTTCGACTACGGCGCCTACCTGCGCCGCCGCGGCATCGCCTACACGCTCGAGCTCGAGTCGCTCCGCGTGCTGCCAGGCCGGCCGGGCGGCATCGGCGAGTTGCGGCGGAGCGCCGAGCATGCGCTGTCGCAGGGCATCAGCGGCGAGCGGTCCGCCCTGGCCGCGGGGATGGTGCTCGGTGAGGACGAGCGGATCTCGCCCGACATGAAGGACGACTTCCGCCGCGCCGGCCTCGGCCATCTACTCGCCGTGAGCGGGCAGAACGTGGTGCTGCTGGGTGCGCTTGCGCTGCCGCTGCTCGCCGCGGCGGGGCTGGGGATCCGCGCCCGCGCGGTAGCGCTGCTGTGCCTGATCGCGGTGTATGTGCCGCTTGCGGGCGGCGAGCCGTCGCTACAGCGGGCGGGTGCGATGGGAGCCGCGGGCTTGATGGCGCTTCTGGCGGGGCGGCCCGCCTCGCGCTGGTATGCATTCGCGCTCGCCGCCGCGGCGACGCTGCTGGTGAATCCGCGCGTGGTCGGAGATCCGGGTTGGCAGCTGTCGTTCGCGGCGGTCGCGGGCCTGATGCTCCTCGGCCCGCCGCTTCGCCGGCTGCTCGCCCCGCTCCCGCGCCCGCTCGCCGAGGGCATCGGGGCTACCGTCGCCGCAACGCTCTCCACGTTGCCGCTGGCGGCGTTTCACTTCGGCTCACTTCCCGCCTGGTCGCTGGTGGCCAACCTGGCGGCGCTGCCCGCGGTCGCTCCGGCGATGTGGCTGGGCATGGTCCAGGTGGCGCTCGCGCCGATCGCTCCGGACGCGGTCGAGGCGGCGATCGGGCACGCGACCGCGCTCGGGCTCGGCTGGATCGAGCTGGTCGCACGCTGGTTCTCCGCCGCGCCCGGTTCGCGGCTCGAGCTTGGCGTCGGGTCGGTGCCCGTGCTCGTGGCCGTCTATGCGGGGCTTGCGGCGGCCTGCGCCGGCGCGTGGCGAGCGGCGCACCGGGCCGAGCCGCGCCTGCGCTCGGCCTCGGCGGAATGGCGCGGGCTGCCACGCCGCGAGCGGCGCCTCGCCGTGGTCGGACTCTCGCTGGCACTGTTGGCCGCGGTGTATGCGGCCACGGGCCCCGGCCGGCCTCCGCGACATCTGACTGTCTCGTTTCTCGACATCGGGCAGGGCGATTCCACGCTGATCCAGGACGCCGGAGGCACCGCGGTGCTGTTCGACGGCGGCCCGCCCGAAGCGCGCGTCGCTCTGAAGCTCAGGCGCCTCGGCGTCCGGAGGCTGAGCGTCGTGGTGTCCACGCACCAGTCCCGCGACCACCAGGGCGGGCTCCACGAGGTGCTCAAGCGGATTCCAACCGGTCTGCTGCTCGAGAACGGTGACGGGACCAGCGATCCGGATTTTCATCGGCTGATCGCAGAGGCGGACCGGCGCGGCATCCGCCACGTCCCGGCGCGTGCGGGCCAGGTGCTGCGCGCCGGCGCGCTCACCATCAGGGTGCTGTCGCCAAAGCCGCTTGCGCCCGGCCAGCCGCGGCCATCCGACCCGAACCCGCGCGGGGTCGCCGCGATCGTGAGCTCCGGGAGCTTCGATCTCTGGCTCTCAGCCGACGCCGAGAGCGACGCGATCCTCCCGCTCCCGCTGCGGCCGGTCGAGGCGATGAAGGTGTCCCACCACGGCAGCGCCGACCCCGGCCTGCCACAGGTGCTGAAGCGCCTTCGCCCGCAGATAGCCGCGATAGAGGTCGGCGCACACAATCTCTACGGCCACCCGCGGCCGTCCACGCTCGCCGCGCTGCACGCTGCCGTTCCGCACGTGTACCGCACCGACCGCGACGGCACCGTGCAGGTGACAGTCGATGGTGAGCGGATGCAGCTCAGGACGCATCGCTGAGCATCATCCGCCTCACCCCGGCAGCGTCGAACATCACCCGGCCGGGAAGCTCGGCCATCCGCATCAGCACCGACTCGCACACGACGCAGCGCAGCACGTGGCCGGGCCCCGCCGGGTACAGGCGCGCGCTCGCGAGCGCGTTCGTGCGCCCGCACGCGGCGCAGGTGCACATGGCGGTCGTCATGTCGGCGCTGAACGCCTGGGCCAGCAGGCCCGCGGCGGCGTTCCCGTCGAGATGGGTGTGCGTCTCGATCACGTTGTCCCTCCTGTGGGGCCGAAGCGCTCGGTCTTCACCATGGCCGGGTCGTGGCCCAGGCCGACGAGGTTCTCGGCGACGCTCTCCACGAACGGGGTGGGGCCGCACACGTACACGCGCGGCAGCTCGTCCGGGGCGAACCCGACCTCCCGCAGCAGCTCGCTGTTCACCCGTCCCGTGTGGCCGGCCCAGCCGTCAGGCGCCTCTCGCGTGAGCGTGGTGATCACCTCGAGCCCGTCGCCGGCGGCGCCACGCGACTCGAGTTCCGCTCGGTACAGCAGCGCGTCGAGGCTTCGGGCCGACACAAGCAGGCGCGTGGGAACCTCACTGCGCGCGTTCGCCCGGTGGCGCACCATCGCCATCAGCGGCACGATGCCCGAGCCGCCGGCCACGAGCAGCAGCGGCCCGCCGTCGCTCGCCTGCCACGTGAACCATCCGCCGATCGGGCCGCGGAGCTCGAACGTGTCGCCCTCTCGCACCTCGTCCACGAGATACGGCGAGACCTCGCCGTCCTCCAGTCGCTCGATGGTGAGCGCGAGCCTCGGCTCCTCCGGCGGGGAGGCGATCGAGTAGCTGCGCTCGGCCTGGTAGCCGTCCTCCGCGGTGAGCCGCACGTCCACGTGCTGGCCGGCCAGGTGGCCCGGCCAGTCGGGCTGCTCGAGGATCAGCGTGCGCGCGCCTTCCGCCTCGGCGACGGCGTCGGCCACCGTCGCGAGCTGCCAGCGAACCGGCCTCGTGAACTCAGTCGCCCGCGTAGCGCTGCTCAAGCCAGGGGTCCCCGCGGTTGTGGTAGCCGAAGCCCTCCCAGAAGCCGGGCTCGTCGCGGCGGTCGACCTGGATGCCGCGCACCCACTTCGCGCTCTTCCAGAAGTACAGGTGCGGCACCAGCAGCCGCGCGGGACCGCCGTGCTCGGCCGCGAGCGGCTCGCCGTCGAATTTGTACGCGACCCAGGCCTTGCCGCCGGTCACGTCCTCGATGGCGAGGTTGGTGGTGTAGCCGCCGTCGCAGAACACCGTGGTGAAGCCGCCGTCGAGCTGTGCGCCTTCGAGCAGGACGTCGACGGAGACGCCCTCCCAGACCGTGTCGAGCTTCGACCACTTGGTCACGCAGTGGATGTCGCGAGTGACCGTCTCGCTCGGAAGCGCCTGGAATTCCTCCCAGGTCCAGCTCCGGGCCGGCTCGACCGCTCCCTGTAGCGAGAAGCTCCACTCGTCGAGCGGGGTGTGGGGCGTCGGCCCTGCCGACAGCACTGGAAAGTCCTCGACCAGGTACTGCCCGGGCGGAAGCTTGTCGCTCTCCTGGCGCGGGCGGCCGCGAAAGCCGCGAGAGATCCGTGACATGCGAGCCAACTTTCTCCGAGGACAGAAACAGACTACGCCTGCGATCAAGGGCCGTCCGGGGTTCGTCAATACACTCGGCCGGTGGCCGAGCTGAAGCCCGTCTACCTCATTTGCGGCGAGGACGACGCCAAGATCGACGCCTGGCGCGCGCGGCTTCGCAAGCGGGCGGAGGCCGAGAACGGGCCCGGCGCGCTGGAGACCTTCGACGGTCGCGAGAACGCTCCGGACGACGTGGCGGCGGCGATGTCGATGCTCACCTTCGGCACGGGCACGCGCTACCTGCTCGTGGACGGTGCCGACGCCTGGAAGGCCGGCGAGCTCGAGCCGCTCGAGCGCCAGCTCGCCGATCCGCCGCCCGACACGGTGCTGGTGCTGCTCGCCCGCGGCAAAGGCGCGCCGAAGCGGCTCGAGAAGGCGGTCGAGAAGGCTGGGGGAGAGCAGCGCTCCTACGGTGCGCCCAAGCCCTGGGAGCTGCCCTCCTGGGTTGTCGAGCGCGCGCGCGAGGAGGGGCTGCGCCTCGACAAGGACGCGGCGAAGGTGCTCATTGGGTCGGTGGGGCAGAGCCAGCAGCGGCTGAGCCGCGAGGTGGAGCGTCTGGCGATCGCCGCGCATCCTGCCGGACACCTCAGCGCGGAGGAGGTCCAGGAGCTGTCGGCCGGCGACGCGGGGCGGGGCGCCTACGACCTCGCCGACTCCGTCGTGGCGGGCGACCTGCGGGCCACGTTCGCGATCGCGGAGCGCCTGGTGCAGCGCGACGAGCGGCCGAGCCGGCTCATGTACACCGTGGTGCGGCGCCTGCGCGAGGTGCATCGAGCGGCAGCCCTGCTCGATGCCGGCATGCCCGAGCAGAAGGTGGGGGAGGCGCTGGGCGGTCCGCCCTGGGCCGCCAAGAAGGTGGTCGCTGCCGCGAGGGGTGCGGACCCCGATGCCCTCGAGCGTGCGCTCTGCGCGCTTGCGGTTCTCGAGGTGGAGCTGCGCGGCGGCGGCGCCGGCTTCGACGAGGACACCGCGTTCTCGCTCGCGCTCGCCCAGGCGGCGGGCTGATCAGGCGGCACCGACGGTGATGCCTACGGCGGAGATCACGATGCCGCCGATCACCACCTGCACGAGCGACT
>JBJMLG010000097.1:0-4267 GCA_045805385.1 Thermoleophilaceae bacterium | reverse complement strand
CTGTTCTTCGTGTTCCAGGCACCCGACGTGGCGCTGTCGCAGATCGTGGTGGGCAGCGTCGCCCTCCCGGCGATGATCCTGCTCGCCGTCTCGAAGATCCGCTCGCGAGATCGCGAGGAGGAGGAGTGAGCCGGCGAGCACGCCTCGCGATCTTCGCCGTCTCCGCCGCGGTGTTCGCGTTTCTGCTGATCTGGGGCCTGAGCGGGCTCCCGGACTTCGGCCACTACCAGGGGCGTTACGGCCGCGTCATCGCCAAGATCGCCGTGCCGGAGCGGAAGGCCACGAACACCGTCGTGAGCACGACCTTCGACTTCCGCGGGTTCGACACGCTGATCGAGGAGTTCATCCTGTTCACCGCGGCGATCGCCGTCACGGTGCTGCTCCGGGCACAGCGAGGTGAGCGCGAGCAGGAGGAGCGGGCCGAGGCTCAGCCCGTCCGCGAGGCTCGCTCCAGTGAGGCGCTGCGCACGCTGGGCGCCGGGTTGGTGGGGCCGGTCGTGGTGCTCGGCCTCTACGTGGTCACGCACGGGCAGCTCACCCCGGGCGGCGGCTTTCAGGGCGGCGTCGTGGTGATGGCTGCGCTGCTGCTCGTGTACGTGGCCGGAAACTTCTTCGCGATGCGGCGAGTAAGCCCTCATGCGCTCGCCGAGGCGGCCGAGGGTGCGGGCGCCGCCGGGTTCGCGCTGATCGGCCTCGGCGGGCTGATCTTTGCGGCCGCGTACCTCGAGAACTTCCTGCCGCTCGGCGAGATGAACGACCTGCTGTCCGGCGGCACGATTCCGCTCAGCAACGTCGCGGTCGGACTCGAGGTGGCCGGCGCGTTCGTGCTGATCGCGTCCGAGCTGCTCGACCAGCAGCTGATGTCAGGCCGCGGAGGCGACGTGTGAGCTTCTTCCCGTACGCGGTCGCCGCCTGGCTGTTCGTATGGGGCCTGTACGGCATCGTGTCGAGCCGCAACCTGGTGCACCTCGTGATCTGCCTCTCCGTCGTGCAGGCATCGACCTACGTGCTGCTGCTGTCAGTCGGCTACATCAACGGCGGCAAGGCGCCGATCTTCTCGGACATCAAGTCGGGCACGACGGTCGTCGACCCCATCGTTCAGACGCTCACGCTCACGGACGTGGTCGTCGAGGCGACGGTCGTCGCGCTGCTGCTCACGCTCGCGATCCAGGCCCACAAGCGCTTCGGCACGATCGATCCCGACGAGCTCACGTCGATCCGCGGATGACCGACCTGATCCCGATCGCGGTCGTGATCCCGCTGACGGTCGCGGCGGCGCTGGCGGTGTTCGCGCGGCTGGTGCCGCGAGTCCTCGCGGACATCGTCGCCCTGCTCGCCGCGACGGCGACGACGGTGCTCGCGGGGCTGACGCTCGCGAAGGTGGCGGACGGCCTGGACGTGTACTGGCTCGGCGGTTGGCATCCGCGGCGCGGGGTCGCGATCGGCGTGGACCTGGCCGTCGATCAGGTGGGTGCCTCGCTCGCGCTGCTTGTGTGCGTGCTGATGGTCGCCGCGCTGCTGTTCGCGTGGCACTACCTCGAGGCCGACGAGCCCTACTTCCACGTGCTGATGCTCGTGTTTCTCGCCGGCATGGTCGGCTTCGCCTACTCGGGCGACCTCTTCAACATGTTCGTGTTCTTCGAGCTGATGGGCGTGGCCGCGTACGCGCTCGCCGGCTACAAGGTGGACAAGGCGGCGCCGCTCGAGGGCTCGCTGAACTTCGCGATCACGAACTCGATCGGGGCCTTTCTCGTGCTCACCGGCATCGGCCTCCTCTACGGCCGCACGGGGGCGCTCAATCTCGCCCAGATGGGCACCGCGCTGGAGCACGCGCCGGCCGACGGGCTGATCGTGGTTGCGTTCGCCCTCGTTGTCACCGGCTTCCTGGTGAAGGCGGCGGTGGTGCCGTTCCACTTCTGGCTGGCCGACGCCTACGCCGTCGCGCCGACGCCGGTGTGCATCCTGTTCGCCGGCGCGATGAGCGAGCTCGGCCTGTATGGCGTGTCGCGGGTGTACTTCACCGTCTTCGACGGTCCGCTCGGTCCGCACGTGGCCGACCTTCGCGCGGTGTTCGTGGCCGCCGGGGTGGCCACCGCGCTGCTGGGCGCCGCGATGTGCCTCGCGCAGGACCACCTGAAGCGGATGCTCGCCTTCGCCACCGTGAGTTACATGGGGCTGTTCCTGATCGGCGGCGGCCTGCTGAGCGCCGACGGCATCGCGGCTGCCGCGGTGTACGTCGCGGCCGACGGGCTGGTGAAGGCGGCGCTCTTCACCTGCATCGGCATCCTCCAGCATCGCAAGGGGCACGTGAGCGAGAGCCGGCTGCAGGGGCGCGCGCTCGACCTGCCCTTTACGGGCGCGGCCTTCTTCACCGGCGCGCTGGCGCTGGCGGCGCTGCCGCCGTTCGGCGTCTTCCTCGGCAAGTCGATGCTCGACGACGCCCTCATCGAGCACGGCTACGACTGGGTGATCGCCGTGGTGGTGCTCACGTCGATGCTCACGGGCGCGGCGACGCTGCGAGCGGGCGCGCGTGTGTTCTTCGGCTGGGGAATGAAGGACGAGGGCGACATCGGCTCGGCCGCTGACGAGGAGGCCGAGTCCGAGAGCGGGGGCCCTCACGACCGGACGCCGGCCGTCATGTTCCTTCCCATCGTGGCGCTGCTCGCCGGATCGCTCGCGATCGGCGTCTGGCCGGGGCTCGCCAAGACCGCGGAGGACGCCGCCGCCCGCTTCGTGGACCATCACGGGTACATCGCGAGCGTGATGCGCGGCGCGCCGGCGGCGCTGCCGAAGGGTCCCCCCTCGCACGCTCCGGGCTGGTACGACTGGATGTACGCGGGCATCTCCGTCGCGGGTGCGCTCACGCTCGCCGCACTGGGCCTATGGCGCGACCGCCTCGGCCGGGGCTTCGCGCGCGCGGCGGCCTCGCTCGAGAACGGCTTCCTCCACGTGCGCCTGCTGCACAGCGGCCGGATAGGCGACTACGTCACCTTCCTGCTGGCAGGCGTGGCGGTGTTCGGCGGCGTGTTCGGGATAGCGCTGCGCTAGCGCTGGCCACGAGCTCGCCGAAGCGCTTCGACAGCTTCCACTGAACGCTGCGCCCGTGCGCCTGCGCGTCGAAGCCTCCATGCGCCCCTGGGTCGCCCCCCTGGATCGGCTCGAACAGGTTGCCCTCTCGATCGCCCGTGGGCTCGCTCGTCTGCTGCCCTTTCACCGCGGTTCGCGCCAGGTAGCGGTCCGCGAACCAGGGGGCGAGCTTGTTGCCCCAGATCGTGTAGACCGTCGATCCGCCCACGAACCACTCGCGGCGCGGATGATGCGCCGCCCAGTGCACCGCGTCGGCGGCCACCTCGGGCTGATAGATCGGCGGCACGGGCTGCGGGTGGTTCGGCATCTTCGAGCGGCAGTGGTCGAACTGAGGCGTGTTCAGCCCGGGCAGCTGCACCATCGTCATCTGCACGTTCGAGCCCTTGTGCATCAGCTCGGTGCGCACCGACTCGAACATTCCCTTCATCGCGTGCTTCGAGCCGCAGTACGCGGATTGGAGCGGGATCCCGCGGTAGGCCAGCGCCGAGCCCACCTGCACGATCGTGCCGCGATCGCGCGGCAGCATCCTCTTGAGCGCGGCGCGCGTGCCCCAGACTGGCCCGAGATAGGTCACTTCGGTGGCCCGCCGGAACTCGTCGGGATCGATGTCCTCGAAGAACGCGAACACGGTCGTCATCGCGCAGTTCACCCATACGTCGATCGGTCCGAGGGCGTCCTCGACGGCGTCCGCCGCAGCCTCGACCGCATGGTGGTCCGCCACGTCCGAGGGCAGCGGGAGCGCGGCTCCCCCACCCTCGTGCACCTCCTCGCGCGCGGCTTGCAGTCCCTGCCGGTCGCGCGCGATCAAGCCGATGTGCGCCCCGTCGCGAGCGAACCGGCGCACGATTGCGCGGCCTACTCCGGACGTCGCGCCAGTAACCACAACTACCTGTCTCTCATCGCCCATGCCGCAAGCCCTACCCGGGAGACGGTGGTGCGAAGCAGCCAAGGCGGGTAGGAGCAATGTCGTGGCCACCAGCGAGGGACAGATCGCCGCCGCGCACGAGCGGCGCACCGGCGGCTACGCGCCCATCCGCGACTACGCGCTGATCGGCAACAAGCGCACGGCGGCGCTCGTCGCACTCGACGGCTCGATCGACTGGCTGCCGCTGCCGCGATTCGACTCGCCGAGCGCGCTCGGCGCGCTGCTCGACTCAAGCCGGGGCGGCCGGTTCACGCT
>JBJMLG010000096.1:0-16686 GCA_045805385.1 Thermoleophilaceae bacterium | reverse complement strand
CCTCGAGAACCAGTGCTGGAAGGACTCGCACAACTCGATCCTGTTCGCGGACGGCAGCAAGGCGGAGCTGCCGATCGCCACCTGCGAGATCCAGGGTTACGTGTACGACGCCAAGCGTCGCTGCGCGCGGCTCGCGGCTGAGTTCTGGAACGACCCCGCGCTTGCCGACCGCCTCGAAAACGAGGCCGCGGAGCTCCGGCGGCGCTTCCACGACGACTTCTGGGTCGAGGATCGCGCCTGTTACGCGCTCGCGCTCGATGGCCGCAAGCGAAAAGTCGACAGCCGCACTTCGAACATCGGGCATCTGCTGTGGAGCCGGATCGTCGACGAGCAGACCGCGGCCGAGCTTGCCGCTCGGCTCATGGGCGAGGACCTGTTCTCCGGCTGGGGCATCCGCACGATGGCCGTTGGCGACGGCGGCTACAACCCCGTCGAGTACCACAACGGCACCGTCTGGCCCCACGACACGTCGCTCATCGCCTACGGGCTCGCCCGCTATGGGTACCGGCGGGAGGCGGCCACGCTCGCGGTCGCGATCGTGGAGGCCGCCGCCCACTTCTCATACCGGCTGCCGGAGGTGTTCGCCGGCTACGCGCGTGCGGCCACCGAGTTCCCGGTCCAGTACCCAACGGCCTCGAGCCCCCAGGCCTGGGCCAGCGGCGCGCCCCTCCTGATGCTGCGAGCGGTGCTCGGCTTGGAACCCGCCGGCGATCGGCTGAGCGCCTCCCCGCACCTGCCCGAGCGCGTCGGGCAGCTTGCCCTACACGGCGTTCCGGGACGCTGGAACCGCGCTCACGCAGTCGCGTGAGCGCCGGCGGGCTGCGCGGCCCGCGGTGTACGGCCGGCGTTCGCCAGGACATCCCGGTAGGCCGCCTCGTACCCGGCCGCGACGCGGTCCGGCGCGAAACGCTCGGCGCTTCGACGGACCTGCATGGGGTCGAGCTCGCCCGCGCGCTCCACCACCGCCGCCATCTCCTCCTCGTCCTGCACGAGGAAGCCGTTGACCCCGTGCTCGATGATCTCGGGCGCCGCGCCGTGGGCGAAGGCGAGCACCGGCGTGCCCGCAGCGAGCGATTCGACCATCACCATGCCGAACGGCTCGGGCCAGCGGATTGGCATCAGGAACGCGAACGCGTCCGCGAACAGGCGCTGCTTACGCGCGCCTCCAACCTCGCCGACGTAGCGGATCTGCTGCCCGTCGATGTGCGGCTGCACCTGGGTCGCGAAGAAGCGCTCGTAGCGAGGCTGCACGTTCCCGGCGATCACGAGCGGCCTGCCCGTCGCGCGCGCCACCTTGATCGCGCGGTGCGGCCCCTTCTCGGGGACGATCCGGCCGAGCCAGAGCAGGTAGTCCTGCTTGTGCAGGCCCACCGGCCACGAGTCGATGTCGATCGGGTTGTGCACGACCGAGTGCACGTTCGCTCCGCGTGGCGCATCGCCCGCCTGAGCGTGGCTGATGCACACGAGCGCGCCCTTCGAGCCCTGCGCCGAGTAGTAGGGCTTGGTGTCGTCGTCGAACGGGCCGTGAACCGTATGGACGAGCGGCAGCTCGATGCGATCTGCCATCGCGAGCGCGGTGTACCCGCTGTGGTCGTGCACCACGTCGAACGGCTCGCCGTCGCGTGCAGCGGAATCGATCAGGCCGAGGGCACGGGCCACGTGGTCGGCCTCGAACAGCGAAAGGCCGATGCTCTCGGGATGCGGGGCATCGAGCAGCGTGTGCACCTTGGCGCTCGATTGGGAGCCCGGCGCACAGAACAGCTCTATGTCGTGCCCTTGCTCTACGAGTGCGTTGCAGAGCAGGTCGACGACGAATTCGATACCGCCGTAGCCAGGCGGAGGTATGGGAATCCAGGGCGGGGCGAGCATGGCCACCCGCAGGCGCGGCCCGCTCGTGGGCTGCACCCGCTCGCGATCGGGCACCGACTTCGGCGACGTCTGGGCCACCTCGTTGTGCTCGCGCCCGTCGAAACCGCCGTCGCCCGGGCGGCCATACGACTCGGACGCCTGTGTGGATTCCACTTGGGCTTCCCTTCGTACGCTCGCTTTCGAGGGTTCAGGTAGACCCCGGACTCCAGGTGTCAAGCGAATCCGCTTGATACGCCGCGAGGTGCGACCTACATCAGGGGCAGAGACGAATGCCGCAGGAGATCCACATCTCGCCAGTCGACCCCGGACGCTTCCGGGCGGTGCTTCCTCCACAGCGCCTCGAAGAGTTCGACGAGGCCACGCGCGAAGCACGGCGCCTGCTGGAAGGCAGGGTGGTCTGGAACGTGAACTCGACGGCCCAGGGCGGCGGCGTGGTCGAGCTCCTGCGCCCGCTCATCGGCTATGCCCGCGGCGCGGGCGTGGACGCGCGCTGGATCGTGATCGACGGGAGCCCGGAGTTCTTCACGATCACCAAGCGAATCCATAACCGGCTGCACGGCGCCGAGGGCGATGGAGGGCCTCTCGACGACGCGGCCCGCCGCATCTACGAGACGGTGCTCGACCAGAACTGGGCGGAGATGGGCGACAGGGTGCGAGACGGCGACGTGGTCATCGTCCACGATCCTCAGCCCGCCGGGATGATCCGGCGATTCACGGAAGCCGGCGCCGCGGTGATCTGGCGCTGCCACGTGGGGATAGACCACCCCAACGATCTCGCGCGCGAGGCCTGGGCGTTCCTGCGCCCGTACGTCCTCCCGGCCGACGCCTACGTGTTCTCCCGCGAGAGCTTCGCGTGGGAGGGCCTCGATCGCGACCGCATCGCCGTGATCGCTCCCACGATCGACGCGTTCTCTCCGAAGAACGTCGAGCTCGACCCGAGCACGGTTCTCGCGGTGCTCCGCGACAGCGGAATCCTGAGCGGTGTGGAGCCTGGCCCGCCCGCCACGTTCGAGCGGCCCGACGGCACCCCGTCTCGCATCGAGAGACGGGCGGAGATGATCGAGGACAACCGCCTCACTCCGGACGTTCCCGTCGTGCTACAGGTGTCTCGCTGGGACAGGTTGAAGGATCCGATCGGCGTGATCCGCGGCTTCGCCGAGCACGTCCCCGCCGACACCGGTGCGCATCTCGTCTACGCGGCGCCCGCGGCGACGGCCGTGGCCGACGACCCGGAGGGCCTACGCGTGCGCGAGGACGCGATCTCGGAGCGCGAGCGCCTCTCGCCGGAGCCCCGCGCCCGGATCCATCTTGCATCGCTCCCGATGGTTGACGCCATGGAGAACGCCATCATCACCAACGCCGTTCAGCGCCATGCGCGCGTCGTCGTGCAGAAGAGCCTCGCCGAAGGGTTCGGCCTCACGGTTGCTGAGGCGATGTGGAAGGCGCGCCCCGTGGTGGCGTCCGCGATCGGCGGCATCCAGGACCAGATCGTCGACGGCGAGACCGGCATCCTGCTGAAGGATCCACGCGACCTCGCCGCATACGGCGCCGCCGTTACGTCGCTGCTCGAGGACCGCGAGGCCGCCGAGCGGATGGGCGACCGAGCCCGGGAGCGAGTCCGCGACCGGTTCCTCAGCGTCCGCAGCCTGCTCGACTACCTCGCCGTGATGCGCGACAAGCTCGGCCTTTCGAGGGAAGCCACGGACGCACCCGCGGCTCACGTATAAGCGTTCCTACGGCCCGATCGACTGAGCGAGCAGGCCCTTGTCGGCCAGCATCTGGTCGACCAGCCTGTCCCAGCTCACGACGATGATCCTCGCCATCGCCTCCTCCTCGGAGCGATTCTGAAGCGCAACCTCGGCGGTCTCAGGATCGCCGGCGCGGAGGGCGATTCGCTCGAGCACCTCGTACGTGCTGATCTCGAGATGCTCGATCACGAAGGCCTCGCGTGCGTTTTCCGCGGGCTTGTCCTCGCGCACGAGGGCGCGGAGCGCTGAGATGAAGGCGCCCAACTGCTTGCTCGTGTCCTTCAACGCCGAGGGAGACTCGTGGTGCGCCTTGAGGCGCGCCTCGAGACGCGCGATCTGCTCGAGCGTCTCCGTGCGGTGGTGCCTGAAAGCCTTGCGCAGCTCGTCGTCCGCCGTCGTGGCGATCAACGCGTCGAGATGAGGCACCACGCTCTTCTCGAGCGCGTGCGCATCCGCCATGTGCAAGTGCAACTCGGACTCGAGGTCTTTGGTGAGGGAGTCTCTGGTGCGGGACATGTATCCGGCGTTAGGACAGGCGGCCGTCGAGGCAAGGACGTGAGCGGGCCGCCAGTCAGGCCTGAGCCGGCCAGAGGAGCGCGCGGGCCGGCGCGCCGTCGCATCCGGCGATCTTCAGCGGAAGGCAGGCCATGAAGTAGGCGCCAGGATCGGCCTCGCGCAGATCGAGGCCCTCGATCACGCCGACGCCGCGGCTGAGCAGCGCGACGTGCCCCTCGGGGTCGCTGATCGAGAGGTAGTCGATACCGACCACGCGAACTCCGCGCTCGATCAGCGCGTTTGCGCCGCTGGCGTTCAGGCGAACGAAGTCGCGCGTGAACGAGTCCCGCTCCCAGAGGCGCGAGTTCCGGGTCTTCAAGAGCACGCGCTCGGTGCGGCCGGGCAGGTCGAGCGAGTCGACGACTGCGGCGTCGACCGCCGTGGTCGCCGCCGTGGCGTCGGCCACCACACACGGGCCCACGAAGCGCTCGAGCGGCAGCTCATCCGCGCCCGCGCCGTCGGGAAGGAAGTGTCGCGGCGAGTCGACATGCGTGCCCGTGTGTGCGCCGAGCTCGAGCCGCGACACGTTCGCGGGATCGCCACGCTCGATGGACAGCGCGAGCTCGATCGAGACTGCCGGGTCGCCCTCGTAGATCGGCATCCGGGGACGGATCGTCACGGACACGTCGAGGGCCGGCCCTTCCAGGTTCGCGGGACACATACCTCCGCGGTAGCTAGGCCTTCGCGGCCCGCCCGCAACCGCCGGAGGTTGCGAGCAGCCGGCGGCGGTCTACCAGACGGAAGATGAGCAGCCACGTCACCGTCGATCGATGGCAATTCACCCTGACGGTGATGTTCCACTACCTCTTCCCCATCCTCACGATGGGGTTGGCGCTCTTCATCGTCTGGCTCGAGAGCGTTGCTTTCTTTGGCCGAGACGAGCGCCGATTCGCGCCGCTGCGAAAGACGCCGGAGCAGCGCGCCGCCTACCACAACGCCGCGCACTTCTGGGCGAAGATCTTCGCCGTCAACTTCGCCCTCGGCGTCGTGACGGGAATACCGCTCGAGTTTCAGTTCGGAACGAACTGGGCGGCCTTCTCCAACTTCTCGGGCGGCGTGATCGGCCAGACGCTGGCGATGGAAGGCGTGTTCGCGTTCTTCGCCGAGTCGGTGTTCATCGGCCTCTTTCTCTGGGGGGGCGCGAAAGCGAGGCTGCACTGGTTCGCGGCGGTGATGGTGTGGCTCGGGTCCTGGATCTCTGGCTTCTTCATCATCGCGACGAACGCGTGGATGCAGCATCCGGTCGCGTACCGGATGGAGAACGGCAGAGCGCAGCTCGACTCGTTCTGGGGCCTGCTCACCAACCCCTGGCTCGGCTGGGAGTACGCGCACAACATGAGCGGCGCCGCCGTCTCGGGCGCGTTCCTGGTCGCCGCCGGCGGTGCCTTCTATGCGCTGATGGGCCGGCACCTCCAGTTCGCGCGGATCTGCCTCCGGGCGGGGGTTGTGGGAGCGCTGATCTTCACGCTGCTCCAGATCTTCCCGACCGGCGACCGGCAGGCCAACCAGCTCCATCGCTACCAGCCGTCGAGCTTCGCGGCCGCCGAGGGACTCTTCCAGACGCAGCAGGGGGCGCCCCTCGTGATCATCGGGAACCCGGACACGACGCGGCGCACGCTCGACTCCTCGATCGAGATGCCGCACTTCCTGTCGTTCCTCACCTCACGCCGCTGGAACGCGACCACGACCGGCCTCGACTCCATCCCCACCGACCGCTGGCCGAGCTCGGTGCCGCTCGTCTACTACGCGTACCACATCATGGTCGGGCTCGGAACGATCCTGCTCCTGCTCGCGCTGGCCGGGGTGGTGATGCTGCGCAGAGGGCGGCTGTTCACGGCGAGGCCGATGCTCTGGGCGCTCATGCTCGCGTTCCCGTTCACCTACATCGCCAACCTGGCCGGCTGGACGGTGGCAGAGACCGGGCGCCAGCCCTGGGTCGTCTGGAACCTGCAACGGACAAGCGCGGGTGCCTCACCCGAGAAGTCAGTGCCCGCCGGGACCGGGATCTTCACGCTGCTCGGTTTCGCCGGCCTGTACCTGCTGATCGGGCTGCTGTACGTGTTCCTCCAGGCGAGGATCGTGGCGGCTGGACCTGCCGTCGCCGAGGCGGACGAAGCTCCGCTGCCGGAAGCGGGGACGCGAGCGGTGAGCGCGTGAGATGACGACGGTCTGGTTCTGCCTGCTCGCGTTCATGATCGCGATGTACGTCGTGCTCGACGGCTTCGACCTCGGAGTCGGTGCGCTCCACAGGATCCTCGGCCGGAGCGACGGGGAGCGCGATGAAGCGACGAGCCTGATCGGCCCCGTGTGGGATGGAAACGAGGTGTGGCTGATCGCCGCCGGCGGCGTGCTGTTCCTCGGCTTCCCGCGCGCGTATGCGGCCTCTTTCAGCGGCTTCTACTTCGGACTCATCATCGTGCTCTGGCTGCTCGTCGGGCGCGGGCTGGGGATCGAGCTGCGGCACCACTCGGAGAACCCGCTCTGGCGCATTGCCTGCGACACGGTCTTCTGGCTCTCGTCGGCGCTGCTCGCGTTCATGCTCGGAGTCGCGCTCGGCAACGTGGTGCGCGGTGTGCCGCTCGGTCGCGACGGCTACTTCAGGGACCCCCTCTTCCACCTGCTCAACTGGTACGCGCTGCTCGTTGGGCTGTTCGCGCTGGTCGTGCTCGTCGCGCACGGAGCGATCTTCCTGGCGGCGCGCGCGAGCGTCCCGCTGTCCGAACGCGCTCGCCGGGTGGCGCGGGGGCTCTGGTACGGAGAGCTGTTGCTCGCCGTGGGGCTCGCCTACCCGACCTACCACGTGCGCAACGAGATGTTCACGAACTTCGGCGACCATCCCTGGCGGTTGATCTTCCCGGTGCTCGGGCTGGGCGCGCTTGCGGCACAGTTCGTGTTGCAGCGAACCGATCGCTGGGGTCGAGCGTTCATCGCCTCGTCGGTCTTCATCGTGGGCATGCTCACCACGATGGCGGCGGGCCTCTTCCCGAACATCCTCCCCGCTCACGACAACCGCCCGTACGGATTGACCATTCACAACGCCGCGTCCAGCCACCACGCCCTCACCGTCGGACTCAGGTGGTGGTCGCTCGGAATCGCGCTCGCGATCGGGTACTTCATCATCGCGTACCGCTTTCTGTTCCGGCGGGAACCGGCGCCATGAGCGATTCGCCGCCGCTGAGCTGCAGGGTGTTCGGCCACCGCTTCCGCTTCACGACGAGCGGCAACGAGATGCGCTGGACCTGTCAGCGCGGGTGCGGAACCGCGGGCTCGAAGCGCTATGCGACCGCCGACGAGGCGCGCCGCTACGCCGCAGCGTTCGACCGCGAAGACATTGCCGACCTCGGTCGGCGCGCGCCGCTCTTCGGCCTCCTGCCATTGCGTATCGCCCGGGCGATACGCGAGCGCCGCGCGCGCTGACCCGTTACGCGGGCGTGGGCTTCCGCTCGTCCGGCGGTTCGGCGAGCAGATCTCGAGCCAGCCTGTCGAGCACTTGAGCGAACTGCTGCTGCTCCTCGGGGGTCGAGTCCGCGAGCCTCGCCGCGAGCCGCTCGCGCCGGAGTCGCACCAGCTGCTCGATCAGCTCCCCACCCGCAGTGGTCGAGAGGAACCAGCCGTCGCCTCGCGCCACCAGCCCGCGCCGTTCGAGCTCGACCGTGGCGGCGGACACTCGCTCGGGCCGCACGTCGATGCGGTGGGCGAGCTCCTCGGCCGGGCCGGGAGCGCCCTCGTGAATGCGCGCTAGCGTCCAGGCCTCGAGCGCGGGCAGGTCGATGCCCGCGTCGCGCGCAAGGCGCTCGTACAGGCGGCGGCGCACGTCGCGCCGCGCGAGCACGCTGAGCGAGCGCTCGATCTCGCCGAGCGTGTCGTCGCTCCGTGGCACCGCGAAGTGGTCCTCCGCGCCGGCTGCCTGAACGGTGTCGCGGAGCCGCTGGTCCGGGAGAGCCAGCGCCAGCAGGAAGCCGAGCGCCGCGACGCCCGCCGCCACGAGGAAGACGTCGCCGAGCGCGTTCGTGAAGGCAGCGATGTAGGCGTCGTGCGCCTGCGGCGGCAGCTTGTGGAGCTGGGTGGGACTGAGGCGCCCTTGCTGCTGCGCTGCCGCCGGCACCCTGCCGGCCAGTTCGCTCGTCAGCCGGTTGGAGAAGATCGCGCCGAACACCGCCGTGCCGATCGACCCCCCGATCAGCCGGAACAGGGTCGAGCCGGAGGTGGCAACGCCCAGGTCGCGGTAGTCGACCGCGTTCTGGGCGGCAACGACGAGAATCTGCATCACCAGCCCGAGCCCGAGGCCGAGCAAAACCAGCCGCCACGCAGCTCCGAGGAAGGTCGTGCCCGCCCCCATCTTCGAGAGGAAGTAGAAGGCGACGACCATCAAGGCGGTGCCGGCGATCGGGAACGGCTTGTAGTGCCCGATCCTGCTGATCACGCGGCCCGACCAGATCGACGTGACGAGCACCCCGGCCATCAGCGGGATCAGGCGGAAGCCCGAGGTTGTCGGACCGGCACCATTGACGGTCTGGAAGAACAGCGGCAGGAACACCGCCGAGCCGAACAGCGCGAATCCGACGATCAACCCGATCGCACCGGCGATGGTGAAGGTGCGGTTCTGGAACAGGCGCAGCGGCAGAACCGGCTCCGGTGCCCTTCGTTCCACGAGCACGAACAGCACCAAGAGGGCGACTCCGGCGGCGGCGGTGATGATCAAGCGGCCCGAGTCCCACGGCCACGAGTTCCCGCCGAGGCTCGTGGCGAGCACGATGCAGCTCAGCGCCGCGGCGAGCAGCCCGCTGCCGAGATAGTCGATGTTCGGCCGTGCTATTTCGCCCCGCCCCGGAAGGACGATGCCGAGCACCACGAAGGCGAGCAGGCCGAGCGGCAGGTTGATGTAGAAGATCCAGCGCCACGAGAGGTTGTCGACGAAGAAGCCGCCGAGCAGCGGGCCCGCCACGCTCGCGACGCCGAACACTGCCCCGAAGAAGCCCTGGTACTTGCCGCGCTCGCGCGGCGAGACGATGTCACCGACCAGCGCCTGGGTGAGCACGATGAGCCCGCCGCCGCCAAGTCCCTGGACCGCTCGGAACGCGATCAGCTCAGTCATGTCCTGAGCAGCGCCGCACAGCGCGGAGCCGGCCAGGAAGACGACGACCGCGATCTGGAGGACGCGCTTGCGCCCGTAGAGGTCGCCGAGCTTGCCGTACACCGGCGTGACGGCGGTCTGCGCGAGCAGGTAAGCGCTGACCACCCACGAGAGGTGCGCCAAGCCGCCCAGATCGCCGACGATCGTGGGCAGCGCTGTGGAGACGATCGTCTGGTCGAGCGCCGCGAGCAGCATCACGAGCATCAGCCCGCCGAAGATCACCAGCACCTTGCGGTGCGGCA
This sequence comes from Thermoleophilaceae bacterium, assembly GCA_045805385.1. Lineage (GTDB taxonomy): Bacteria > Actinomycetota > Thermoleophilia > Solirubrobacterales > Thermoleophilaceae > JADGHQ01. The sequence continues at coordinate 7,138 of JBJMLG010000096.1, read as the reverse complement.
CGGCGGGCTGAGCGGGCGCGGCGACCGCTGTCATCTACTCCGCGACTTCGTCGATCACCTCATACACGCCGGATACATACTCGTTTTCCACGAATGCCGAAACGCGATCTACGCGCCCGGACTCCTGCGCGTCCGCCTCAGCGCGCCAGCGGTGGTAGTCATCCTTCGTCATGTCGAACAGGCCGAACGAGATGATCTCGTCCTCGTCGCGGATGTTCCGCGCGTGGTAGGCGCGCTGGAAGCCGGGCGGCTTGCTGTCACCGGGGTCCCATGCCTCGCGGAACTTCTCCCATGCGCCCGGCTTGAGCCGGCGTGCGGTGAACATCACGATCATCTGCGTCCTCCTTCGAGGCTCGTTGGGCAGGGTCTGCCGCGCGTAATGCTTGCAAGCGCCGCGATATGAGCGCCAGCACCGCCATCGCGCTGGTGCTCGCGCTGGCCTCCACCACCCTGACGAACCTCGCCTACCTGCGCGAGCACGATGCCGCGTCCGCGCTTCCCTCCCTCACGCTGCGGCGCCCGCTGCACTCGGCGCGGCTGCTCCTTGGCGACCGTAATTGGCTCGTCGGGTTCGTGATGGAAACCGGCGGTTTCCTCCTCTACGCGGCGGCGCTCGCGCTCGCCTCGCTGGCTCTCGTGCAGAGCATCGCGGCGGGTGGGATAGGACTGCTCGCCTTCGTGTCGTCGCGGATGAGCGGCCGCCGGCTCAGCCGGCGCGAGCTGAACGGCGTGCTGCTGTCGGTGTTCGGCCTCGTGGCATTGGCCGGGTCGCTGGCCGCGGGTAGCGGCGAGGGCAGCGGTGGATCGCTGGCGGGCATCCTCGTCTGGCTAGGCGGCACCGCCGGGGTTGCGCTCCTCGTGCTCACCGCCGGCCGGCGCGTCCTCGGGGTCGCGGTGGCGAACGGCGTCGCAGGAGGGCTGTTCTTCGCGATCGGCGACATCTCGACGAAGGTCGCGACCCAGGGCGGCGTGCGAGCAGCCTTCGTGCTCACCCTGATCGTGGGCTACACGCTCGGCACCGCGTTGCTTCAGGTGGGCTATCAGGCCGGCGGCGCGCTCACGGTCGCGGGGCTCGCCACACTGCTCACGAACGCCGTCCCGATCGCGGCTGGCACGATCGTGCTCCACGAGCCAGTGCCGTCCGGCGTGCTCGGCGCCCTGCGGATACTCGCGTTCGCGGCCGTCAGCGTCGGGGCGTTCCTGCTGGCTCGGCCCGATCCCTCTGCTGGGCAGCCCGGCGGCGGAGAGATCAGTGACACAGCGCGTCGCGGATCACGCACGTGACGACTTTTACCCGATTACCGATAGACATTTGCCCCCTCTCTGCGGGAGACTTCGGCTGACTCGCACGCGCTTTTGAGAGGAGAGGGCATATGGCTCTGCAGATTGGCAACACCGCGCCGGACTTCGAGGCCGACACCAGCGAAGGACCGATCAGCTTCCACGACTGGATCGGGGATTCGTGGGCAGTGCTGTTCTCGCACCCGAAGGACTTCACGCCCGTGTGCACGACCGAGCTCGGCTATATGGCGAAGATCAAGCCCGACTTCGACAGCCGCAACGTGAAGATCATCGGCCTGTCGGTCGACCCGGTCGACAAGCACGAGAAGTGGGCCGACGACATCGAGGACACGCAGGGCCACAGGCCCAACTACCCGGTGATCGCGGACTCCGACTTCAACGTGTCGAAGCTGTACGGCATGCTCCCCGCCGAGACGTCCGGCGATCCCGGCGAGCGGACTCCGGCCGACAACCAGACCGTGCGCAACGTCTTCGTGATCGGGCCGGACAAGAAGGTGAAGCTGATCCTCGTCTACCCGATGACCACGGGCCGCAACTTCGACGAGGTGCTGCGCGTGATCGACTCGCTACAGCTCACCGCGAAGCACAAGGTCGCGACGCCGGTGAACTGGCAGCAGGGCGACGACGTGATCATCGCGGGGTCCGTATCCGACGACGAGGCGCGGGAGACCTATCCCGGCGGCTGGGACTCGCCGCGGCCGTACATCCGGATCGTGCCCCAGCCGAACGGGAACTGAGCATCTGAGCCGCGACGGAGCGCGAGGTAAGCCGACGCCTCGCGCTCCGTAACATCTCCGCTCATGCAAACGGCGGGACATTTGACAGAGGACGGGCGGGCGCGTGTGCTCGCCGACGGCAACGAGATGCCGCTCCTCGGCCTCGGCGTCTGGCAGGTGCCGAACGGGCCGGAGTGCGAGAACGCGGTGCGCTGGGCTCTCGAGCTCGGCTACCGCCACATCGACACGGCACAGGCGTACGGCAACGAGGAGAGCGTCGGGAAGGCGCTCCGCGACAGCGGCGTGCCGCGCGAAGAGGTCTTCCTCACCACGAAGTTCTATCCGGCGCGCAAGGACCCGAAGGCGGAGGCCGAGGGCAGCCTGCGTCGCCTGGGGGTGGACCAGGTGGACCTCTACATCATCCACTGGCCGCAGGGCGGACCGACGTGGGCGTGGCCTGGCATGGAGCAGGCGCACGCGGCCGGCTACACGCGCTCGATCGGCGTATCCAACTTCGACGTGCGCGAGCTCGATGAGGTGGTGGGCGTCGCCGAGATCAAACCCGTCGCGAACCAGGTCCAGTTCAGCCCCTTCGAGTTCCGGCGCAAGCTGCTCGAGGCCTGCGAGGCGAAGAACGTGGCGCTCGAGGCGTACAGCCCCCTCGGCACGGGGCGGCACCTCGGCGACCCGAGGGTGGCGGAGATCGCCGAGCGCGTCGGCCGCACGCCCGCCCAGGTGCTGATCCGCTGGTGCATCCAGCGTGAGCTCGTCGTAATACCCAAATCCACTCACCGCGAGCGCATCGAGGAGAACGCCCAGGTGTTCGACTTCGAGCTGTCCGGGGACGACATGACGGCGCTCGACGCGCTCGACGAGACGGGCGGCACCGACCGCGCGCTCGAGCGAAAGTGGTGGTGAGCCGCTAACTCCAGCGGCCACCAGCTTCAATGAGGGCATGGGACTCAACTCGCGCCGCGCGCGCGTGTACCTGGCGACGGGGCTGGTCGCGTTCATCGTGATCGGCACGCTCGTGGGTGCCGTCGTGACACAAAGCGGCGGCGGCGACAGCTGCCGGAACTTCCGCTTCGACCCGGTCAAGTGGCAGCAGGCAAAGCTGAACGTGAACCCACCCACCGACCGCCAGGAGCTCGCCGACGATCTGCTCCGGTGCCACCGCCTCGACGACCTCTCGAAGATCGAGGTGCTTCAGATGCTCGGGCCCGGCGTGCCGCGACTATCGAACACGTCGCGCACCATGTGGGTGACCGGACTTGTGCGGGGAAGCCTGAGCACCGGGCGCGAGTACCTGAAGGTGACGTACGACGCGAGCGGCACAGTGGTGAGCGCGACGCTGGCGAACGGTGAGTAGTTACGCCCGACTAAGCCGGGACGATCCGCGCCGAGCGCACGACGCCTGAGGAGGTGAGCTCGGACACGAGCTCCTGGGCAGAGACGCCGCGCGGCGGTCGCAGCGACACGGAGTAGCGGCCCTGCTCCTCCGAGCGAACAGCGTCGATCTCCACACCCTCGTCGATGAGCCGGTCGAGCGCGCCCCCCACGCCGCCCTGGCCGCCTCGGTCGACCTCGAGCTCGAGCATTACGACCTGGCGTGGCGGCCCGAACTGCTGAACCACCGCGGGCCGCACGTAGCGCAGGCCCACGAGCGAGGCAAGGACGAGCGCTGTCGTGACCGCAGCGCCGAAGTAGTAGCCCGCCCCGACAGCCATGCCGATCGCCGCCGCGATCCACAGAGCAGCGGCCGTTGTGAGCCCGCGCACGTTGGCGCCCTGGCGGATGATCGCGCCCGCGCCGAGGAAGCCGATGCCGGACACGATCTGGGCGGCGATGCGCGTCGGGTCCACTCGCTGGGCGGACGCGCCCGGCCCAGCGACGAGGAAGTCCTCGAACGCGTAGGCCGACACGAGCGTGAAGAGAGTCGAGCCCATGCCGACGATCACGTGCGTCCGCAGGCCGGCCACCTGTCCGCGCGCTTCGCGCTCTGCCCCGACGAGCGCGCAGAGCAGGAGCGACAGAGCGAGCCTGAGCGCGACCTCCCAATCGGTGATGTGCCCGGCCCTCACAGGAGCAGCGTACGCCGCCCGGCCCGTGGACGCTCCACATATAGTTTGCTAAGGTAATTAGTGATGGCAATCACTCTTGAGAAGAACACCAGGGCATCCGGACCGGGCAGCGAGGAGCTTCCGGCCCGCCTTCGCCTCGCCATCACCCGCACCGCGCGCCGCCTCCGCCAGGAGGCCGACGCCGGGCTCTCCCCGTCGCTCAGCGCGGCGCTCGCGACGATCGAGCGCTGTGGCCCGGTCTCGCCGAGCCGCCTCGCCGAGCTCGAGCGCATCCAGCGCCCCACAGCCACGCGCCTGCTGGCGCGGCTCGAGGAGCGCGAGCTCGTCACACGCGCGGCCGACCCGGAGGACGGCCGCTCCAGCCACGTGGCGATCGCGCCGGAGGGGCGCGCGCTCCTGAAGAAGCTTCGCTCGCGCAAGAACGCCTACCTCGCACGGCGCATCAAGCGCCTGGAGGAGGACGACCTGCGGACGCTCGATCGCGCGGCGGACATACTCGAGCGGCTGCTGGAGGAGGACGCTTGAGGGCGGCCGTAACGCCGCGACTCAAGCGGACCTTCGAGGCACTCGGCGTACCGAACTACCGGCGCTACTTCGCCGGCCAGGTCGTCTCGCTCAGCGGTAACTGGATGCAGACAGTGGCCGAGCTCTGGCTCGTGCTGTCGCTGACCGGAAGTGCCGTCGCCGTCGGCATCACCACGGCGCTGCAGTTCACCCCGATGCTCTTCGTCGGCGCGCTCGGCGGCGTGATCGCCGATCGCTACGACAAGCGGCGCCTGCTGATGCTCACGCAGGCGCTGATGGCACTGCCCGCCCTTGCGCTGTTCGCGCTCGCGGCGACGGGCGTCCTCAAGCCCTGGATGATCTTCGCGCTCGTGTTCGCACGCGGCGCAGTGAACGCGTTCGACAACCCCGCACGCCAGAGCTTCCTCGTGGAGCTCGTCGGACGCGACAAGCTGATCAACGCGGTCGGCCTGAACAGCGCACTGGTGCAGACCGCCCGCGTGCTCGGCCCCGCCGGCGCCGGCATCGTGATCGCCACGCTGAGCGTGCAGGACTGCTTCCTGCTGAACGGACTCTCGTTCGGCGCGATGCTCTGGGCGCTCAAGCGGATGGAGCCCGCCGAGCTCAACCGGAGCGAGCCGGCTCCGCGCAAGCGCGGCCAGCTGCGCTCGGCGCTGCGCTACGTGCGGAGCACCCCACATCTGCTGATCCCGCTCGCGATGATGGCCCTCGCGGGCACGCTCGCCTACAACTTCCAGGTGCTGCTGCCACTGCTCGCGCGCTTCTCGTTCCACGGCGGGCCGGGTACCTACGCCACGCTCACCTCCGCGATGGGCGCCGGCGCGATCGTGGGCGCGCTCGCGACCGGCACCCGCAAGCGCGTGCCGCCGGCGTTCCTGAGCGGCGCGGCGCTCGTGTTCGGCGGAGCGCTCGCAGTCGCGGCGCTCGCGCCCACGCTCGACCTCGAGCTGATCGCGCTCGCGCTCACCGGCATGGCGAGCGTCACCTTCGCAGCGAGCGTGAACTCCGCGCTTCAGCTCGGCGCCAAGCCGGCGATGCGCGGGCGCGTGATGTCGCTCTACTCGGTGGTGTTCCTCGGCAGCACGCCGATCGGGGGGCCCCTCATGAGCCTCATCGCCGGCCACGCCGGGCCGCGTACCTCGATGCTGGTGGGCGCAGCGGCCGCGCTAGCGGCCGGGTTGCTCGCGCGAATCGCCTACCGGCGAACGGCAGGCGGCAGCGGCGAGGCGGTGGCCATGCCCTCGCCCGGCGGGATCGCCGGAGAGGAGCCGGTCGTGGCCGAGGCCGCCGAGGCGGACGCGCCACGCAGGCGCGCGCGGCGTCCGCGCGGTGAGCACAGCCGGCCGCGTCCGCGTCAGCCGTCTCCGCTCGGCTAGCGCTCCGCGCTCAGGCGCGCCCGTATACAGGGATGGAGGCGCCGCTCGTGACGGCCGAATCGTCCGAGACGAGGAACCGGATCACCTTGGCGATCTCACTTGGCGCGACCCACTTTGAGTGGTCGGCGTCGGGCTCGTTGCGCCTGTTCGCCGGCGTGTCGATCACACTCGGCAGCACGGCGTTCGCGCGAACGCTGCGCGCCCTCCACTCGACGTCGAGTGCCTGGATGAACGCGAGCACCCCTGCCTTCGCCGTGACGTACGCCGCGGCGCCCGCGAACGGGCGGAGCGCCGGGCGTGCCGACACGCCCACGAAGGATCCACCGCCCGCGTCGGCCAGGCGGGGCATCGAAGCGCGTGCGAGCAGAAAGAGCGGCTTCAGGTTCAGGGCGAGCAGCCGGTCGAAGTCGTCGGGATCGGTCTCGTGCACGTGGCCCGTCTCGGCGAAGCCGCCCACCAGATTCACCACAGCGCCCAGCCCCTCCACGCCGGCCACCACCGCTTCGGCCACCGCCGGGTCCAGGAGGTCCGCCTCCACAAGCTCCAGTGCGTCGCGGTCGGCAAGCTCCTCCCGCACGCGGTCGCGCTCTGCCTCCACCACCCACGTCGCCGTGACCGGGTAGCCGCTGTCGAGCAGCTCCCTGACGACCGCGGTGCCCAGAGCTCCGGTGCCGCCTGCGACGAGCACTGCCGGCCGGTCGTCCATAGTGCGCAACTTAGCTGTTCGGTCCGGTCCCGGGTTTAACTTGGACCGTCTCATGGAGCAGCCCACTCTCCTCAACGAGAAGCTGTTCGCGAAGGACCTGACGGACGGGCAGGCCGTGGACGCCGTGTTCGTGGTGCGCGAGCGGACAAGGCGCGCGAAGAAGAACGGCGAGGCATTCCTGAAGCTGAGGCTCGGCGACGTCACGGGCTCGATCGACGCCGTGGTCTGGGACGGCGTCGACCAGATCGACGACGTGGCGCCGCTGGGGGCTCACGTCCGGGTGGTCGGGCGCTTCTCGGTCGATCAACGCTACGGCGCGTGCCTCACGGTTCGCTCGCTGCGCGCGGCGGACGAGTCGGAGTACGAGCCCTCGGAGCTCGAGGAGGCGGCGCCGCTCTCGTTCGATCAGATGGCCGCCGACCTGCGCGACCT
>JBJMLG010000095.1:0-7343 GCA_045805385.1 Thermoleophilaceae bacterium | reverse complement strand
GGCGTGCACTTCGGGCGTACGATGGCCGCCGGAGGCCAGCTAGGCGGGAGGAGCAGCATGCGTGGGAGCAGCTTGAAGGTCGCCCTCTCGGCGGGACTCGTCGTCGCGGCATTTGCGTGTGCGGTCCAGCCCGCGGCCGCCGCCATTCGCTCTCAGACCTTCCGTGACGACGCCAGCGGCCTCCGCGGCACCTACAAGGTCACAGTCACGCGGATCTCCTCGGTGGCGTTGCGCGTGCGGACGGACGCGAGCTTCAGGGCATCGAGCGCCGGTCACCTCACGCTCTTCTCCGGGTGTCTGGAGATCTACTGCACGATCGAGTCGTGGCCGTTCGACTACCGGAAGGGCTCTAACCGGCTGGTGTTCGAGAACGTGGCGAGCGGAATCGGCGACCAGTTCGACAACTCGGGAGGCGGTGGTGGCGCGGGGCCGGGAGGCGGCCAGAGCCTGCTCGATCAGCTTCTGAGCGGCCTGCCGGTGCTCGGCCCGATTGTCGACCCGATCCTGGGCCCGATCGTGGATCCGCTGCTGCCCAAGGCGAGCGCGGCCCGCCGTCAGCTCACCCGGCACCAGAGGCGGGTGCTTGCCGCGCGGAAGCGGATGGCGCGGCGGCGCGCCCGGGCGCATCTCGCCCAGATCCGCGAGGCGGCCGCCCAGCTGCTTCCCGTGAACTGCGGCCAGAGCAGTCTCTACGTGCCCGGGAGCGGCCAGGTGGCGGACTCATCCGGGATCTGCGTGCCGTAGTCGCGGCGGAGCCGTCCAGCGGCTCTGACACCCTGCGCAACTAACCCAGATGGAAAAGGTTGGTAACCGTCAGATCGCCCCTGGCGCGACGCGCCTCGCACGAAAGGTTCGGCACGCATGATCAAGCGTCTCATCGCCGTAGCCGTGGCGGCCACCGCGCTCGCGCTGGCAGTCTTCACCCCCGCGGCCGGTGCGGCCGTATCGGTCGGCCACTCCGGCTGGTCGTGGGGTAACCCGCTTCCCCAGGGGAACAGCCTGCGCGCGCTCGACTTCGCGGGCGGCCGCGGATTCGCTGCGGGCGACTTCGGCACGCTGCTGCGCACCGACGACGCGGGCGCCACCTGGTCAGGCGTCCCGACGGGCATCACCGCCGATCTCAAGCGCGTGAGCGTCGTGGATCCGAACACGATCGTGATCGCGGGCGGGTGCACGGCGCGCCGCTCCGACGACGGCGGCCAGACGTTCCATCGCCTGCCGTTCTCGAACAGCGACATCAACTGCCCGGCGCGGATCGCGTCCTTCTCCTTCCCGACGCCGCAGGCGGGCTTCCTGCTGCTCGACGACGGCACCGTGCTCTCGAGCGCCGACGGCGGCCAGACCTTCTCGCGGCAGACGGCCGTGCCCGGCACGCCCGCGACGGCTGCCGGAACCCCCGCCACGCCGGCCGACATCTTCTTCACGAGCCCGACGGTCGGCTTCGTGATCACGCGCGGCGCGGGCGGCGGGAAGATCTACCGCACCACGAACGGCGGTGCCGCGTGGACGCTCGTCACGACGGCGGGCGCAAACCTGAACGCGATCTGGTTCGAGAACGCCGGCACGGGCTACGCGGTGGGCGACGGCAAGACCCTCATCGCGACCACCGACGGCGGGGACAACTGGGCCGCCAAGCCGCTCGGCGGGGTGAGCGGCGGCAACTTCGGCTCCATCCGCTGCGTGGGCTCGACCTGCGTCCTCGCGACGGTCGACGGCGCCACGCTCGTGCGCACCACCGATGGCGGCGACACCGGCAGCGAGGTCTCGCCGTCGTCGCAGAAGGTCTACGTGGCGGCCTTCGCGTCGCCGACCCGAGTGGTCGCCGTGGGCGAGGCGGGCTCGACGGTCGCCTCCGACGACGGCGGGCAGAACTTCGCGCCCATCGGCGCCCGACTCGCCGGCGCGTTCATGGAACTCGTGGCCACCTCCGGCACCGTCGCCTGGGCCCCGGGTGCGAACGGCTCGCTCGCGCGGACTGCGAACGGCGGCCAGTCGTGGAGCAACGGCGGCGTGCCGACGTCCGAAGACGTCGCCGACGTGTCGTTCCCGGACCCCACCAACGGGTTCGCGCTCGACAGCTCGGGCTCGCTGTTCAAGACAGCCAACGGTGGCGCCAGCTGGTCGCTGCTCGACACCGGCACCTCGGCGACGCCACAGTCTGTGCTCGCGCTCGACTCGAACCGTGTGCTGCTCGTGGGGCCAACCGGGCTGCTCCGCTCGGCCGACGGCGGCCAGGCTTTCACCCGCATCAGCACCAAGGCGGTCAAGAAGGCCCAGCTCGACTCGGTGGACCATGTGGGGAGCACGATCTTCGTCCATGGCACCAAGGCCGCGTTCGTCTCCACCAACGGCGGCGCGAAGTGGCAGCAGCTCAAACTGCCGCAGAAGCGCTTCAGGATCGACGATCTCGACTTCACCACCAGCAAGGCGGGCTACGCGCTCGAGAGCACTGGGCGACTGTGGTTCACCAAGAACCGCGGCGGCAAGTGGACGCAGCTCGTGGGGACCGGAACGCTCGACATCGCGGGCATGGACTTCAGCAGCACGAAGACCGGCTTCCTGGTGATCAGCCGCTTCGGGTTCCAGACCGGCGGCCTGCTTCTACGGACCTCCGACAGCGGCCACACCTGGCGGCCGCAACTGGTCAGCCGCAACTCGATCAACGACCTGTCGCTCGTCTCGAGCGGCGGCACTGACTATGCGCGCGACCAGGCGAACAACATGTTCTCCACCCGCACGGGTGGCGATCTTGGGACGCCGTCGTCGCTCAGGCTCAAGACGAAGAAGACGAAGCTCACCAAGGCCTCGACGATCAAGGTCACCGGCACGATGCCCGGCGCTCAGGGCGGCGAGCAGGTCGTGGTCTCGGCAAGGTCGGTGAAGGGCGGCTGGGTGCACAAGGTGGTGCAGGTTGCCTCGAACGACAGCTTCAGCACCGTATGGAAAGTGCGCCGCGACACGATCTTCGTGGCCCAGTGGCTCGGCGACGCCGACCACAACGGAGCCGGCTCGAAGGTCCTCGGGGTCTCCTTCAAGAAGTAGCGCGCCCACACATCCGGGCGGGCGTGGGTCTGGCTGCAGTCGCGACGGCCGTGCCGCTAACCTCGGGCACGTGCAAGCCCCGACGTGCTCAACGGCCGCTGTGGCCGCGCCCGCCGCGACGGCACAGCCGGCGCGCTAACCGCGCATGCCAGACAGGGGACATGCCAAGAGCGGCGGCGTGTCGCTGGACACGATCATCGTGGCCAGCCTCGCCTCGGTGACCGCCATGCTGATCACCTCGCACTTCTGGAAGGGCGGGACGGTGATCTCCGCGGCGATGACTCCCGTGATCGTTGCGCTCGCGAGCGAGGCGTACCGCCGGCCGGCGCGGAAGGTGACCCAGCTCGCGCCCGCCGTGAAGCGGCTCACGCCGGCCGAGGCGCGGCTGGCGAGCCGCGGCCGCTCGCGAGGCGGGACGTTGACCGCACCACGGCCAGAGCAGCGGGCCGTGGAGCGCAACGGCGGCTCGTCCAACGAGAACGGGAGCGGAGTGACCGTCTACCGCCCGCGCCGCAACCTCCACCTGAAGGCGGCGATCGCCACAGGTCTGGTCGCGTTCGTGATCGGGGCGCTCGTGCTCACCGTGCCCGAGCTGGTGTTCGGCGGCTCGGTCACGACAGGCAGCCGCACGACGCTGTTCGGCGGCGGCCATTCGAGCGCCGCCCGCAGCAAGGAGAAGACGACCACCCAGCCGCAGCAGACGGAGCCCCAGCAATCACCAGGGGCGGCCTCGCCCACCCCGACCGCACCTGAGCAGCAGCCGGCGCAGACGACGCCTGCCGCGCCGCCCGCGCAGACGGCGCCCGCCCCCCAGGTGGCGCCGCCTTCCTCCGGAGGGGGCAGCGCTCCACCCGCTCAGACCGCGCCCGCTCCGTAGGGCTCGTTCGGGGGCAGTATCTGACGCCGAACGTTCGTCGCTTGACCGCGCGGCCAACTCGGGTGTAGATGTGTGGCCATGGAATCCTCAGTTGGCCCTGCCACTCCGTCCGGCGCCGCTCCGGCCTCGGACGCGACGCTCCAGCGCGACCGCAACATCGCGCTCGCGTCCATCTTGCTCCTGCTCATCGGAATGCCGGTCGGATATCTCCCCGGCAGCACCGGCGATGTCGTCGCCCTCTTCGCGATGATCATCGTCACGCTCGCCGTCATGGCGGGCCTGTTCCTCTGGCTGCTCCCACGCGAGCGGGCCGCCGGCCGAGCATCGCGCACCGCGCTCGTACTCGGCGTCGTCGCGATCGTTGTCGGCGTGGTGTTCTGGACCGGGCTCCCGTTCGCGGTCGGTGCCGCGGCAGCCGCGCTCGGGCTCGGCGCCCGCGACGCCGGCACCGGTGACGGACGCGCCACGGCCGGCGCGATCCTCGGCGGAATCGCCGTGCTCGCGTCGTTCGTGCTCCTGCTGGTCGGTTAGCGCGAAAAGCGCGCACGCAGGCGGTGCAGTCCGTACCGCACCCATAGCTGCACGAGGTCCGCCAGGACGCCGTAGAGGTGTCCGAGCGGACCCGTGTAGAGCCATGCCACCAGCCGCTGCGCTGGGGCTCGGTTGGTGGGGGCGCGCGTCAAGGCGCTCACGCTATCGTGGGCTGGCCAATGGCCACCGCAGTCAGCACCAACACCACCGAGCTCGGCGACTCCCGCGTGCGCGTGGACGTGGAGGTTCCGCCCGCGGCGGTGGAGCGCGAACTCGAGAGCGCCGCCCGGGCACTCGGGCAGGAGATGCGCATCTCGGGGTTCCGGCGCGGCAAGGTCCCCGCGCCCGTCGTGATACAGCGCGTGGGGCGCGAGGCGGTGCTCGAGGAGGCCATCCGCCGAGGTCTCCCCAACTGGTATGAGGAGGCGCTCGTCGAGACGAAGCTCGCCACCGTGGGCGATCCGAAGCTCGACGTGGGGGACTACCCCGACAAGGGCTCGCCGCTCTCGTTCTCGATCGAGGTGGGGGTGCGACCGGAGGCGAAGCTCGGCGACTACAAGGGCCTCGAGGTCGGGCGCCGCGAGCCCGAGGTGGACAGGGAGGACGTGGACCGCGAGCTCGAGCGCCTGCGCGAGTCGCAGGCGTCCCTCGAGACCGTCGAACGCCCAGCGCAGAACGGTGACTTCGTGGTGATCGACTTCGTGGGCACCCTGGACGGCGAGCCGTTCGAGGGGGGCGAGGCCCGCGGCTACACGCTCGAGCTCGGCTCCGACCGGCTCATCCCCGGTTTCGAGGAGCAGCTCGTGGGCGCCACCGGCGGGGAGGAGCGCGAGGTGCGCGTCACGTTCCCCGAGGACTACGGCGCCGAGCACCTCGCCGGCAAGGAGGCCGTCTTCAACACCTCCGTGAAGGAGGTCAAGGAGAAGCGGCTCCCCGAGCTTGACGACGACTTCGCCGCCGAGGCCGGGGGCTTCGACACCCTCGACGAGCTGCGCTCCGACATCGAGGACAAGCTGCGGCAGGCCGACGAGCGGACCGTCGAGAACGAGTTCCGCCAGGCGGCGCTCGACGCCGCGGTGGCCGAGGCGAAGGTGGACATCCCGCACGACCTCGTTCACGCGAAGGCGCACGAGATGTGGCACGAGACCGCGCATCAGCTCCAGCACCGCGGCATGGACCCGCGCATGTACCTCCAGATGATGGGCAAGGAAGAGGAAGAGCTCGTCACCGAGTCCGAGCCCGAGGCGGAGCAGGCGCTGAAGCGGGAGAGCGTGCTCGCGGCGCTGATCGACGCGGAGGGCATCGAGGTCTCCGACGACGAGCTGCTCGACGCGCTCCGCGACGCCTCGATCCGGCAGGGCGCCCAGCCGCCGAGCGAGAAGGCGCTCAGGCGCTCACTCGAACGCGCGAAGGAGCAGGGACGCGCCGAGGCGCTGCGCGAGGACATCGCGATGAGGCGCGCGCTCGACGTCCTGGTGGACTCGGCCAAGCCCATCTCGGTGGAGCAGGCGAAGGCCCGCGACAAGCTCTGGACGCCCGGCAAGGAAGAGGGCGAAGAGGCCGCCCAGCAGATCTGGACGCCCGGTTCGTAGGGGCTTCCGAGGCGCCCTGGACGCCAGGGGGCCGTTGCTAGACTGCGCCGCGGGCGGGCCTTCAGCTCGTCGTTGAAGGAATCCAACGCAACGAGCGAAAGAGAAGCGAGCACATGAGTCCCCTTGTCCCAATGGTTGTCGAGCAGACGTCGCGAGGTGAGCGCGCGTTCGACATCTACTCGCGCCTGCTTAACGAGCGGATCGTGTTCCTGGGGACTCCCGTCACCGACGAGATCGCGAACCTGATCGTCGCCCAGCTCCTCCACCTCGAGTCGGAGGACCCTGACAAGGACATCTCCCTCTACGTCAACTCGCCCGGCGGGTCCGTGTACGCGGGCCTCGCGATCTACGACACGATGCAGTTCATCAAGCCGGACGTGCAGACCATCTGCGTCGGTATCGCGATGTCGATGGGCGCGCTGCTGCTGGCCGGCGGAGCGGAAAGCAAGCGCATGGCGCTGCCGAACGCGAAGATCCTCATCCACCAGGTCTCCTCGAGCTTCCAGGGACAGGCCACCGACATCGAGATCCACGCCAAGGAGATCATCGACGTGCGCCGCCGCCTGGACGAGATCCTCGCCAAGCACACGGGGCAGGAACTCGAGAAGGTGGCCAGGGACACCGAGCGCGACTACTTTATGAGTGCTGAAGAGGCCAAGGACTATCGGCTCATCGACAGGGTGATCTCGCAGCACTAGCGGGATCTCCCGCCTCCCGGGGGAGGAGAGGCATTGGCCCGGCCCACCGACTCGAACGAACAGCTCCTCTGTAGCTTCTGCGGCAAGTCGCAGAGGCAGGTAAAGAAGCTCATCGCAGGTCCGGGTGTCTACATCTGCGACGAGTGCATCGATCTCTGCAACGAGATCATCGACGAGGAGCTCACGGGGCCTGCCACCTTCAGCCTCGAGAACCTGCCGAAGCCCAGGGAGATCCACGACGTCCTGCAGGACTACGTCGTGGGGCAGGAGAGCGCGAAGCGCACGCTGTCCGTAGCGGTCTACAACCACTACAAGCGCGTGCAGATGATGCAGTCCGACGAGAACGACCTCGAGCTGCAGAAGTCGAACATCCTGCTGCTCGGTCCCACCGGCTGCGGCAAGACGCTCCTCGCGCAGACGCTCGCGAAGATCCTGAACGTGCCGTTCGCGATCGCCGACGCCACGGCGCTCACCGAGGCCGGCTACGTCGGCGAGGACGTCGAGAACATCCTCCTCAAGCTGATCCAGGCCGCCGACTACGACGTCAAGAAGGCAGAGTCCGGGATCATCTACATCGACGAGGTCGACAAGATCGCGCGCAAG
>JBJMLG010000094.1:0-5905 GCA_045805385.1 Thermoleophilaceae bacterium | reverse complement strand
GCCGCCCCCGCCACCGGTGCCGCCACCGCCGCCGGGAAGCCCGGGAGCCCCCGGCACGGTCGGCACGCCCGGAACGGTGGGCGCCGGAACAGTGGGAGTGGGCAGCGTCGGCGTGGTGTCGGTCGGGATCGTGATGCCGTCGAGGGGAGTGCCGGTGGTCGGCACAGTCGGCACGCTCACCTGGCTCTCGCTCGCATCCTGGGCGGACGCGGGATAGGTGAGGCCCGTGGAGACAGCAAGGACGAGCCCTGCCAAAAGCAGGATGTAGAGGAGGCTCTTCCTCATCCCTGGTCTCTGTCTCCTCCCGTGCCCCTCTGGGCCCGATTCAAGGCCCCGCCATGGCCGCCGTCAGACGCGCGCAAGCTACCAGACCTGCCCGCTGCCGAAGGAAAGCTACTTGCTGATATCTGGCTGTGCAACTGGGAACCGTTCATGGAGGGGGTAGGGTCGCGCGCGTAAGGAGGGCCACGGGACCCTTCCGGGCTCCTATCGGCCGAAATCCTCCCCGACTACAGTCCTTGCAACGTCCCGCCGGCGTTGAAAGGTGCGCTTGTTCTACCCACTCCGCCGCGCAAACACGCCGAGCCGGGGCCGTTCAACCTCAGGTCGAGGTGGAGGGTTACGCGTTACCCGGTGCGGGCGAAGCGCTTCCGCGACTTTACGGTACTCTGCCGCGAGTGGCCGAGCACGAGCACGACGAGGGCTTGGTGGACCGGCTCTCGCGGCAGGGCGAAGAGGCGCTCGGCAAGGTCGCTGAGCAGCTTCTGTCGAACCCCGCCGTCGCCGGAGCTCTGTCGCGGGCGTTCGAGGCGCGCGAGAAGGCCGCGCAGGCCCAGGAGGCGGCGATGGGCGCACTTGGCATCCCGTCGGCCGCCGACATCGAGCGGCTCACGCGCCGCCTTCGCTCCGTGTCGCAGCGCCTCGAGGGCATCGAGGACTCCGTCGATCGCCTGGACGAGCGGCTCGAGGGCATCGAGAGGCGCATGGGCGAGGTGGCCGGCAAGGCCGGCTCGACGGACGAGGTCGAGTCGACTCTGACCGACATCTCCCGCCGGATGGACGAGCTGGCGCGGGACCTGGCCGCGTTGCGCGCCGCTGTCGCGCCGGGCAGCGAGCCGCCGCCTCGCGCGCAGGAGCGCCTGACCGTCAGCGACGGCTGAGCGCCGCGTAGGCCGTCCGGCCGAGCGCCAGCCCGGCCTGCTCGAGGCCCTCGCGGTCGATCCGCACGCGGCCCTCGCCGATCTCGTCGGAAACCGCGAGTACCGCACCGGCCGCGACTCCGCGCAGAGCCGCCAGCGTGAACAGGGTCGAGCACTCCATCTCGACGGCGAGGGCGCCGGCCTCCAACCAGCCCGCCGCCCGTCCATCGCGCGGGTCGTAGAACAGGTCTGCCGAAACCACCGCGGCCTCTCGGCCCGCCGCCTCGCTCAGCGAGCCCGTGAGCGTCGCATCCGCGGCGATCGGCCCGGCGGCGCCGAGGGCGCGGCTCGCGCCGTCGTCGGGGAGCGCCGAGCTGACCGCGAACAGGTCGCCGAGCTGAAGCCCGCCGCCGAACGCGCCGCAGGTGCCGATCCGGACGAGCGTGGTCGCGCCGAGCGCGATCAGCTCCTCGACCACGATGGCGGTGCTGGGACCGCCCATTCCGGTGGACTGCACCGTGAGCAGCTCACCGTCCGCGGCAGGCCCGGTGTAGCCCCACAGCCCGCGGTGGTGGTTGAACATCTTCGGCCCGTCGAGGAGGTCGGTGGCGACCGCCAGCGCGCGGTGCGGATCCCCGGGCAGCAGCACTCGCGGGGCGAGCTCGGCGTTCGGCTTCAGGTGGATCGGCTCATGCGCCGAGGCGGCGGGCACGCGACTGACGATATGCGAGACTCCGCGCCCAATGGCGAGGCGCCCGACCCAGCCCGTGGAGGAAGCTGTGCGCGAGGCCGTGGAGCGCACCGTGCAGGCGACGATCGGCTCCGCGCAGGACTCGCGCTCGCGTGCGCAGCAGGCGGTCGACGAGATCGTGAAGAGCGCAGAGGCCGGGGCTACTGCCGTGCGCGAGCGGGTGCGCGGCGCGATCGAAGGCCAGCGCCCGGCCACCCAAGACGACCTGCACGAGCTGCAGAAGGAGCTGCGTGCGATCGCGCGGCGCCTCGACGCGATCGAGAAGCGCCTTCCGAAGCCCCGATCCTCGTCGGGCTCGCGCAAGAAGAAGAGCTGATGGGGCGCCGGGTGCTGATCACCGGCGTCGGCAGCTTCCTCGGCACGGAGCTTGCCCGCCGCCTGGAGACAGACCCCGAGGTGGAGTTCGTCGCAGGCGTGGACGATCGCGCGCCGCGCGCCCGGCTCGAGCGCACGGAGTTCGTCGAGGCGGACATCCGCAGCCCGATCATCTCGAGGATCGTGCCGCAGCTCGAGGTCGACACGATCGTCCACAACAAGATCGTTCGACGTCCCGGCCCGACGTTGTCCGCGCGCGCAGCCCATGACATCAACGTGATCGGCACGCTGCAGCTGCTCACGGCCTGCGAGAAGGCGGACACCCTCAGCTCGATCGTGATTCGGGGCTCCGCCGGCATATACGGCTCCGAGCCGGCGGCGCCTCAGTTCTTCACCGAGGACATGAGCCGGCTGTATCCGCTGCGCACACGCTTCCAGCGCGACGTCGCCGAGATCGAGAACTACTTCGAGACCTTCTCGCGCCGGCATCCGGCCATCACGTGCACGATGCTGCGCTTCGAGCCCGCGATCGGCCCGACGCTCGACACGCAGATCACGCGCTACCTCTCCCTGCCCATCGTGCCGACCTACTTCGGCTTCGACCCGCGGCTCCAGTTCGTGCACGAGGTCGATGCGATCGAGGCCACCGTCGCCGCGATCAAGCGGCCGGTGCGCGGGGCTGTGAACGTGGCGGGGTCGGGCACGGTCGGGCTCACGAAGCTCGTGCGGGCCGCGGGCAAGCTCACGTTCCCGATCGTGTCGCCCTTCTTCGGCGGCGTCACATCCGCGGCCAAGCGCGCCGGGCTGCTCGACTTCTCGGACGACTTCAGCCGGCTCCTGCACTACGGGCGCGCGGTGGACATCACACGCCTCACCGAGGAGATCGGGTTCACGCCCAACTACTCGACCCCCGACGCCGTGGAGGATTACGTGCGAACGCTCGGCGGCCGCCGGCTTGCGCCGCCGCTGCGGCAGGTGGTGGCGCGGTGAGCACGGAAACGCGCCGCGAGCGGGGGCGCGCGAATCGGACCGCGCCGGACGGCGGGGCGGCGCCCGGCACCGACCACTCCCGCGTGGGCTCGAGCGGCGCGCCGCGCGGCTCCTTCGCGTTTGGCCCCGCGATCGGGTTCCTGCGGCGGCTGCGCGGCGCGCTCGGCCCGGGGACCGACCTGCCGCAGGCGCTCGCCGAGGCGACGCTCGCGCTTCCGCGCGAGGTACGCGAGGCGATCGATGCGGGCCGCAGGCGGCTCGCGGGCGACTATCAGGAAGACGAGTGGGGCTTCGACGAGGAGTTCGCCGAGGCCGTCCGCCCGTTCTTCGACTTCCTCTACGACGCCTGGTGGCGGGTGGAGGCCACGGGTGTCGCGAACGTGCCGTCGCACGGCCGCGCGCTTCTGGCCGCCAACCACGCCGGCATCCTGCCCTGGGACGCGACGATGATCTCGACCGCGATCCTGCGCGAGCACCCGCTGCCCCGCTACCCGCGCTTCCTGGTGCTGAACTGGGCGTTCGAGCTGCCCTACGTGTCGGTGCTGATTCGCAAGGTGGGCGGCGTGGTCGCCTCTCCCTACAACGCGATGCGGCTGCTGGAGCAGGACGAGCTGGTCGCGGTCTTTCCGGAGGGCGTCAAGGGCACCGGCAAGCACTTCCGCGACCGCTACCGCCTGCAGCGCTTCGGTCGCGGCGGCTTCGTGGAGATCGCCCTGCGCACGGGCTCGCCAATCGTGCCGGTGGCGGTCGTGGGGAGCGAGGAGATCTACCCGAAGATCGGCGAGGCGCCGCTGCTGGCGCGCGCCGTGGGCGCGCCCTTCTTCCCGATCACGCCGACCTTCCCCGGGCTCGGCCCGCTCGGGGTCGTGCCGCTGCCGTCGAAGTGGCGGATCGAATTCTGCGAGCCGATCGAAACGGCCCACTACGGGCCAGACGCGGCCGAGAACCGCTCGCTCGTGTTCGAGCTCTCGGAGCGCGTGCGCGAGACGATCCAGCAGAAGCTCTACGAGAACCTCGTGGAGCGCGGCTCCGCCTTCCTATAGACGCGCGTACGCGAACGGCGGGACAATGGTGGCGTCGTGCGGGCGTCCGACGACACCAGGGAGCGAGCCGCGAACCGCCTTCGCGAGGGATGCGTGGACGGGCGCATCAGCATCGACACGTTGAGCGCCAGGCTGGACCGGCTGTTCGCCGCCCGCGACCGCGGGGAGGTGGAGGCCGTCGTGGCCGACCTGCCGCGGAGGCGATCGCTCGCGTCGCTGTTTCGCCGTGCGGAGCGCCTCGTGCCACCGCTGGTGCGTGATGGCGAAGCCCTCACGATCGGCCGCGGAACCGACTGCGCGCTGCCGCTCGAGGACCCGTTCGTTTCGCGGCGCCACGCCCAGCTCTCCCGCAGCGCGGATACCTGGCTGCTGCGCGATCTCGGGTCCACCAACGGCGTGTGGGTGAACGGCTGGCGCGTGCGGGAGGCCGAGCTTCGCGACGGCGACGAGGTCCGCCTCGGATCGATGCGCTTCCGCTTCGCACCGGGCTCTCGCTGACGCGCACGAAGCTGCGCACGCAGTGTGCGCGCCCGGTTAGGGTTGGCCCGTGGGCTTCGAATCTCCCGCAGAGTTCCGGGACATGATGGACCAGGTGTTCACGATCATGAGTACCGATTCCGACATGGGGCCGAAGCTGCGCGACGCGCGAACACCTCAGCGCTTCGAGTTCCCGGACCTCGACCTGGTCGTGAACATCACCTACGTCGAGGAGGGCGAGGACGCGAACGGGCAGAACCTGCGCTGGGAGTGGTCCGACAACGTGGACTGGGATCCCGAGGTCCAGATGACGATGGACTCGGACGTGGCGAACCGCTACTTCCAGGGCAAGGAGAACGTCGCGATGGCGATCGCGCGCCGGCGGATCAAGACGTCGGGGAACGTGAAGAAGGCGCTGAACCTGATCCCGATCACCAAGCCGGTGTTCGAGCGCTACCGGGCGATCCTCGAGAAGTCGCACCCGGACCTGCTCGCGTAGGCGTTTCTGGTACGGCCTCGGAGGAGGGCCTTCCCCTCCGGGCTCCGTTCGCGCTGCGCGCTCACTCTTGACGCCCTTCGGGGAAGGCCCTGCCTCCAGGCCTGATCAGGCGTTGGCGGCTGCCGGGCCCCTCACCCGTTATTGCTTCCTTTTTTCTCCCGTGGGCTCGGACCGCGCTGAACAGCAGCAATAACGGCTGGGGTGCATTTGCTGCATTTCTTCCATCGCACGGAGCCGAGGCGCATTGCGATGGATGGAAGTAATGCACCGCCCGACCAGGCCACGAGGCAGGGGCCTTCCCCTAAGGGCGTCAAGAGTGAGGCGAAGCCGAACGGAGCCCGAAGGGGAATGGCCCCGCCTCGAGGCCGTACCACGGCAGACGCGCTAGAAGTGAACCCCGCGCAGCAGGTACGCCATCGCCACTGCCTCCGTCGACATCTCGCCGTCCTTGGACTGATCCGAGGCCCCGGCCTTCTCCTTGTCCCCCTTCGCGGCCTTCGAGTCCGGGAAGATCTTGTAGGCGGTGTTCATGATCTGGTCGACAACCTTCGGCGACAGCGAGTAGAGCACCTGCCCGAAGGTCCCGAGGCGGGTAGCGACGCGCTTGGGCTTGTCGATGATCGCGTCCGAGAGCAGCTGCGCGGCCTCCTCCGGGGACAGCGTCGGGAACGCGTCGTAGATCGAGGTCGGC
>JBJMLG010000093.1:0-20428 GCA_045805385.1 Thermoleophilaceae bacterium | reverse complement strand
TCCTCCCCGACCGGCTCGACCTCGTGAAGGGCGCGCCCGCGGGGCGCCGCGGGCACCTCGACCAGTTCGTGGCCGCGCTGTGGCCGGCTCGCGGCGACGCGCGCCGCGCGTACGGGCGGGCGCTCGCGCAGCGCAACGCGGTCCTCGCGCGCGTGCGCGCGGGCGGGGCACGGCCGGCGCTGCTCGACCCGTGGGACGCCGAGCACGCGCGCCACGGCGAGCAGCTGATGGAGCACCGCGCCGCGGCGGTGGCCGCGATCGCGCCCATGTTCGCCGGGCGCGCCGAGGAGCTCGGGCTGCCCGAGCCCGCCGAGCTTCGCTACGCGCCCCGAAGCGCCGGCGACCTACGCGCCGAGCTCCTCGAGCGGCGCGCGAGCGACCTCGAGCGCGGCTTCACCCAGCATGGCCCGCACCGCGACGACGTCGCGCTCGCCCACGGCGGCCGGCCGCTGCGCACGCTCGGGTCGCAGGGCCAGCAGCGCCTCGCTCTGCTCGCGCTGCTGTTCGCGGAGCGGGACGCCCTGGTCGAGCAGGGGCGCCCGCCGCTGATGCTGCTCGACGACGTGATGTCGGAGCTCGACGAGGCGCGCCGGCTGCGGCTCGCGGACCTCGTGCGCTCGGGCGGCCAGGCGCTCATCACAACCACGGAGGCCGCACACGTCCCTGGCGCGGACGCGCCGGACGTCACCGTCATCGAGGTGAGCGCCGGCACCGTGTCGCCGGCGGTGGCGGCATGAGACGGCTCGCGCCGCGACCGGTCTCCGCCGCCCTCGACCGGCTCGTTCCGGGGCTCGCGCCGCCGAGCGCGCTCGCGCGCGTGCAGGCGGTGTGGGCGGAGGTGGCGGGACCCGCGATCCGGGCCGAGGCCGAGCCCGTCTCGGAGCGCGCCGGCACCGTCACGTTCGAGTGCCGCTCGGCGGTCTGGGCGCAGGAGCTCGACCTCCTCTCGGAGGACCTCCGGGAGCGCCTGAACGAGGCCCTCGGAGGGGCCTCGCTGAGGCAGCTTCGGTTCGTCGCGGGAGGCCTCCGGCGACCCGGGTAACGAAAGGAAACAGAGGCGTGTCAGAGACGTTACATTTCTGTGCGTTTTGCAGGGATTTTGTTACTGATCGAGCGGCCAGAACCGTCAACCGATCTGCTACCCTTTTGACAGCAGAATTGCATCGCCCCGGGGCCGTTTCTCACGCGTGTAGGAAGTACGTGGCGCCGGGGCTTCTCATGTAACCGCCCCTCTGGGGAAACGGAAGGAACGCGTTGCCAAAGAAGGCTTCTCCGAAGAACGGATCGTCGAGCTACGGCGCCAAGGACATCACGGTCCTCGAGGGCCTCGAGGCCGTCCGCAAGCGCCCCGGCATGTACATCGGCTCGACGGGCACGCGGGGGCTCCACCACCTCATCTACGAGGTCATGGACAACTCGGTCGACGAGGCGCTGGCCGGCGAGGCCGACCAGGTCGAGATCGCGATTCATCCGGACAACAGCGTCACGGTCACCGACATCGGTCGCGGCATCCCCGTCGACGTCATGAAGAAGGAGGGCAAGCCGGCCGCCGAGGTCGTGCTCACCGTCCTCCACGCGGGCGGCAAGTTCGGCGACGGCGGCGGCTACAAGGTCTCGGGCGGCCTGCACGGCGTGGGCGTGTCCGTGGTCAACGCGCTCGCCGAGCGGCTCGACCTCACGGTGTGGCGCGACGGCTACGAGTGGACGCAGTCGTACGAGCGCGGCATTCCGCAGGCACCGCTGGAGAAGGGCGCGAACACCGACCGCCGCGGCACGAGCATCACCTTCCTGCCGGACCTTGAGATCTTCGAGACGATCGACTACGAGCACTCGGTGCTCGAGCAGCGCTTCCGCGAGATGGCGTTCCTGACCAAGGGACTGAAGATCGACTTCGCGGACGAGCGCGGCGAGGGCTCCAAGTCGAGCTTCAAGTACGACGGCGGCATCGTCGACTTCGTGAAGTTCCTGCACACGCAGGGCACGCGCTCGTCCCTGCACAAGAAGGTCGTGTACCTCGAGGACTCGAGCGAGGTCGGCGAGGTCGAGGTCGCGATGCAGTGGAACGACTCCTACCAGGAGAACCTGCTCTCGTTCGCCAACAACATCAACACGCACGAGGGCGGCTCGCACCTCTCCGGCTTCCGCTCGGCGCTCACGCGCACGCTCAACGCGTACGCGCGTGAGAAGGGCCTGCTGAAGGAGAAGGAGGACAACCTCGCGGGCGAGGACGTGCGCGAGGGCCTCACGGCGATCATCTCCGTGAAGGTCCCGGACCCTCAGTTCGAGGGCCAGACCAAGACCAAGCTCGGGAACCCGCCCGTCGAGGGCTTCGTGCAGCAGGCAGTGAACCGCGGCCTTGCCGAGTTCCTCGAGGAGAATCCGAGCGAGGCTCGCCAGGTGATCATGAAGGCGGTCCAAGCTTCCCGTGCGCGCGAGGCGGCCCGCAAGGCGCGCGACCTCACGCGGCGTAAGTCCGCGCTCGAGAACTCCACGCTGCCGGGCAAGCTCGCCGACTGCTCGGTGAAGGACCCGGCGCTCGCCGAGATCTTCATCGTCGAGGGCGACTCCGCCGGCGGCTCCGCCAAGCAGGGGCGCGACCGCAACACCCAGGCGGTGCTGCCGCTGCGAGGCAAGATCATCAACGTCGAGAAGAACCGCATCGACAAGGTGCTCGGCAACCAGGAGATCCAGGCGCTGATCACCGCGATCGGCACCGGCATCCGCGAGGAGTTCGACCTCGAGCGCGCCCGCTACCACAAGGTGATCGTCATGTGTGACGCCGACGTGGACGGCGCGCACATCCGCACGCTCGTGCTCACGTTCCTGTTCCGCGAGATGCCCGAGCTGATCGAGGCCGGCTACGTGTACCTGGCGAAGGCGCCGCTCTACCGGCTGAAGACCGGCCAGCGCGAGGTCTACATCGAGAAGGAATCCGAGCTCGAGGAGATCCTGCTGCGCGACAAGCTGGAGAGGCTCGAGGTGTTCGATCGCGACGGCAAGCAGTTCAAGCTCACTCACCCGCGCTGGCAGAAGTTCGGTCGCCTGCTCAAGCAGTACGAGGGCTGGGCATCGTCGCTTCGTGCCGACTTCGGGCACGAGACGGTCACCTTCCTCGAGGAGTCGCAGATCCTCGACGACGGGCTCATGACGCCCGACGACGTGGTCGCGGCGCTCGAGAAGCCGACCCCAGAGGGCGAGGCGTTCGAGGCGAGGCTCGTCAACCAGGACGCGGCGCAGCTCGTCGTGCAGGCGATCGAGCGCCGGACCGGCTCAGCCGCGACCTACCGCCTCAGCCGCCACATGTTCGAGACGCCCGAGTACGCGAGCTTCGTGCGCGTGCACTCCGAGCTGAAGGAGCTGGCCGGCACGCCGCCGTTCAGCGTGCGGCTCGGCAAGAAGGAGGAGCAGGCGCTCTCCTTCGAGGACCTGCGCCGCGCGGTGCTGGACGTCGCGAAGGAAGGCGTCGCGCTGCAGCGCTTCAAGGGTCTCGGCGAGATGAATCCGGACCAGCTCTTCGACACGACGATGGACGCGAGCCAGCGCACGCTCCAGCGGGTAACGATCGACGACGCGTCGGCGGCGGACCAGATCTTCTCGATGTTGATGGGCGATCGGGTGGAGCCGCGACGCGAGTTCATCGAGGCCCATGCCCGCGACGTAACGAATCTTGATGTGTAAGAAGGAAGTGAAGGCTTAGATGTCCACATTCGACACCATCTCCGGCGGCTCGATCGAGGATCGCGGCCTAGAGGAGGAGATGCGATCGTCCTACCTCGATTACGCCATGAGCGTGATCGTGGGACGGGCGCTGCCCGACGTCCGCGATGGCCTCAAGCCGGTTCACCGGCGCGTGCTGTACTCGATGTTCGAGTCGGGGCTGCGCCCGGACCGGCCGTACCGCAAGTGCGCGAACGTCGTCGGCGGCGTGATGGGCAACTACCACCCGCATGGGGACCAGGCGATCTACGACACCCTCGTCCGTCTCGCGCAGGGGTTCGCGCAGCGCTACCCGCTGATCGACGGCCAGGGCAACTTCGGCTCGATCGACAACGACCCGCCGGCGGCCATGCGCTACACGGAGTCGCGTCTCGCGCGCCTCGCTCTCGAGATGCTGCGCGACATCGACGCCGACACCGTCGACTTCGGCCCCAACTACGACGAGTCGCGCCTAGAGCCGCTGATCCTGCCGTCGCGCTTCCCGAACCTGCTCGTCAACGGCGCGCAGGGGATCGCCGTCGGCATGGCCACGAACATCCCGCCGCACAACCTGCGCGAGACGATCGACGCCGTCATTGCCTACATCGACGACTCGAGCATCGGCGTCGCCGGCCTGATGAAGCACATCAAGGGCCCGGACTTCCCGACCGGCGGCATCATCATCGGCCACGGCGGCATCAAGGACGCGTACGAGACCGGCCGCGGCCGCGTGGTCGTGCGCGCGCGCGCTCACATCGAGCCGCTGCGTCAGGGCAAGGAGGCGATCATCGTCACCGAGATGCCCTACCAGGTGTCGAAGGGCGACGGGCGCAACGACGGCAGCGGCCTGATCAAGAAGATCGCCGAGGTCGTCAACGACAAGAAGGTCCCCGAGATCTCAGACCTTCGCGACGAGTCCGACAAGAGCGGCACGCGCATCGTGATCGAGCTGAAGCGCGACGCGATCCCGAAGGTCGTTCTCAACAAGCTCTACAAGCACACGTCGATGCAGACCACGTTCGGGGTGAACATGGTCGCGCTCGTCGACGGCGTGCCGCGCACGCTCGGGCTCGAGGCCCTGGTCAAGAACTACATCGACCATCAGCGCGAGGTCATCGTCCGCCGCACCAAGCACGAGCTTCGCGAGCGCGAGGCGCGGCTGCACATCCTCGAGGGACTGCTCGTCGCACTCACCGACCTCGACGCCGTGATCGAGCTGATCCGGCGCTCGCGCGATCCCGAGGCGGCGCGTTCTGGCCTCATGGAGCAGTTCAAGCTCTCGCAGATCCAGGCGCAGGCCATCCTCGACATGCGCCTCGCTCGCCTCACCGCACTCGAGGCCGACAAGGTCAGGCAGGAGCACGCCGACACGCTCGAGCGCATCAAGGAACTGCGCGAGATCCTGGGCGACGAGGAGCGCGTGATGTCGATCATCAAGGAGGAGCTGCTCGAGATCAAGGAGCGCTTCGGCGACGAGCGCCGCACGGAGATCACCTTCTCCGAGGACGAGATCGACATCGAGGACCTGATCGCCGACCAGCAGATGGTCATCTCGATCACCAAGTCCGGCTACATCAAGTCACTGCCGCTCTCCACGTACCGCCAGCAGAAGCGCGGCGGCGTGGGGGTGATCGGCATGGACATGAAGGACGAGGACTACATCGAGCATCTGTTCGTCACGTCTACGCACGACTTCCTGCTGTTCTTCACGAACCGCGGCAAGGTCTACCGGCAGAAGGTGTACGAGCTGCCCGAGATGGCGCGCACCGCGAAGGGCCGCGCCCTGGTGAACCTGCTGCCGCTGCGCGAGGGCGAGCGTGTGCAGGCGGTGCTGTCCACGCGCGACTTCACCGAGGGCAAGTACCTCGTGTTCGCGACGCGCAAGGGCGTGGTCAAGAAGACCGAGTTCCTGGCCTACAACACGCCGATCAAGGCCGACGGCATCATCGCCATCAAGATCCGCGACGACGACGAGCTCGTTGCCGTGCGACGCACGAGCGGTGACGACGACATCATCATGGTGTCTCGCTCCGGCCAGGCGTCTCGCTTCAACGAGGAGGAGGCGCGGCCGATGGGCCGCGACACCGGAGGCGTCCGCGGCATGAACGTCTCGCGCGGCGACAACGCCGTGATCGCGATGGACATCGCGCGCGACGACACCGAGCTGCTCGTCGTGACCGAGAACGGCTACGGCAAGCGCACCGCGATCGCCGACTACCCGCGCAAGGGTCGCGGCACGATGGGCGTCAAGACGATCTCGCTCACCGAGAAGAAGGGCGCCCTCGCCGGCGCGCTGATCGTGCGTGAGCACGACGGCCTCGTCTTCATCTCGCAGAACGGCATGGTGCAGCGCACCGGCGTGAAGGGGATCTCTCGCTACGGCCGCGCGTCGCAGGGCGTGAAGGTGATGAACCTGCGCGAGGACGACGTCGTGAGCGCGGTCGCGCTCGTGATGGAGGACTCGACGCCCGGCGCCGCAGTCCAGGAGGGCATCGAGGACGCCAATGGCGATGTCGTCGATGTGCCGGTGATCGACACGGTCGAGAACCCCGACGCCATCGACGACTCGTCCGACGGCGCCGCGCCCTCCGAGGACGAAGAGACCGAGGAGTAGCACCGCCCAACGAGAAGGGCGCCCCCGAAGGGGCGCCCTCTCTCGAAATGCTGAACCTGATCGGCGACGTTTTTCGCGGCTTCGCGGCCGGGTGACCGAGAACCGGGCGAGCGGGACCAACCTCTCGCCTATGCCTGCCGACGGTGCACGGGGTGGACTCCGCAAGACGGGTCCAGCGGCGTGCTAGCGGCCCTGCACCTCCAGGGTCCCAAAACTACCGTCTGACAAGTTCGGACCACCTCCTTTCCCTGGTACGCGATATGAAAGCAGACGCGGAGGCGGAGACCCAGTGCCACTACGCGCCAAATGCCGCTACTTGGGCCGCGTAGCGGCGAGCACCGAGATGAGGTCGACGGGCGTTCGACCTCGATCATGGTTCGGTGCCGTCAGGCGGCGATCAGGTACGGATGCCAAGCGTCCGGGATGCTCGGCGTCGCGACGTAGACGAAGATCGTCGAGTGGGGCGCCTTCGGCTGCCGGCGCGGGTGCATGTTGGCGTCCTTCGGCAGCCGGTCGCCCTTGCGGCGATTGCACGGCGCGCAGCAGGCCACGATGTTGTCCCAGCCCGACCCGCCGCCCTTCGATCGCGGCACCACGTGGTCGACGGTGAGCGAGCCGCGCTCGGTCCCGCAGTACTGGCAGGTCCAGCGGTCGCGCGCGAACACGGCCCGCCGCGTGATCTTGCGGCTGTGGGCGTCGCGCGGGATCTTCACGTAGGCGGTGAGCCGGATCACGAGCGGTCGCTGCATCGTGAAGCTCTCGGCGTGGAGGGCCCAGTCGCTCTCCTCGACCACCTCGGCCCGCCGCTTCAGCACGAGCACGGTCGCGCGCCGCACGGTGCAGACGTTGATCGGCTCGTACGAGGCGTTCAGGACGAGGACGCGGCTCCTGGTGCTGCTTCCGTGCTGGCCCAGCCGCTCAGCGGGCAGCACGGCCACTGGGCCAGGTTGTTCGCTCGTCTCCTCTACGACGAGCGCCGCGCTGACGGTGCTTGTGTTCGCCACCCTGGGCTGAGTGTACTGGGCAACACCGGCGTTTCCGCGCCGGTTCACGAGTCCCTAACGAGGCGCGATAGCGCTGTAGGAGCCGAGCACGCGCAGGGTCTCCACCCGGGCCCGCAGCCTGTCCAGCGCCTCTCGAACCACGGGGTCGCTCTCGGCGCCGTCGAGGTCGGCGAAGAACATGTAATGCCCGAGCCTCACGCGGCGCGGGCGCGACTCGATCTTGGTGAGGTTGATGCCCCGGTCGGCGAGCTCGCGCAGCACGTCCACGAGCGCGCCCGGCGACTGGTCGTTGAAGCCCCAGAAGACGATCGAGGTCTTGGCCGCCTCCGGGTCGCCCGGCTCGGACTCCGGCGCGAGCCAGACGAAGCGCGTCACGTTGTCCTCGCTATCGGCCACCTGGTCGTCGAGTACCTGGCAGCCGTAGAGGTCCGCGGCGAAGCGCGAGCCGAGCGCGGCCCATGGATGCTGTTCCGCCGCGACCATCCGCACCGCCTCAGCCGTGGACGGCGTGTTCGCGCGTTCCGCATCCGGCAGGCGCTCGCGCAGGAAGCGCGCGCACTGAGCGGTCGCCTGCGGGTGGGACAGCACGCGCTCGACGCGCTCGACCGAGGTGCCGTCGCGCGCGATCAGGCAGTGATGGATCGCAAGGTCCACCTCGGCGGCGATGCGGACATCGGTCGCCTCGGCGGCGAGCACGTCGAGCGTGGCGCTCACGGAGCCCTCGAGGGAGTTCTCGATCGGCACGACGGCGCGCTCCGCCTCGCCGTTCTGCACCGCCATCACGGCCTCGTACACGCTTGCGTAGGAGACCTCCTCGACGAGGCCGGGCGCGGATACCCGGAGCGCCTCCTCGGCGTAGGTGCCCGCCGGGCCTAGGAACGCTACGCGCACGTCAGGCGCGAGCGCCGGCGCTCAATGCGGTCTCGATCGCCTCGAGCTCCTCGGGCGAGAGGTCGAACTCCGACTCGCCGTTGCGGACCGGCTTCGCGTAGAGGCGCGCCTGCTCGCGGTGCAGGATCGACGACAGCACGACGCCCGAGCGCCGCGAGTCGAGCAGCGCGATCGAGCTCGACTGGCGCCCCGACATCTCGCCGTAGGCGTCGTAGCGGATCAGCGCGCTGTAGGCGATGCAGCCGTCGATTCGCTCCTCGGCTGTGCCCAGCCGCGCGTCGAGGCTGTGCATCGCCTCCTCGACCCATTCGCGCAGGTCCACGAAGCCACGCTCGAGCCGGGTGGCGTGGTCGACGAGGTCGCGCTGCCCGTCGCCGAGCACGGCCTGCTGCGCCGCGCGCACGCGCCGAAGCTTCAGCGCAAGCACCACCGCGAACAGCAGCGTGAGCACCGCAATCCCGGCCGCGGCCAGCGCGACGATCCCCGTAGTTGAGGTCAGCTCATCCACGACGCCTCAATCTACAAGGCCCGAGGGCGGCTCAGCCGGAGGTGAAGACGGCCTTGAAGGTCGCCTTGTTGTTGTCCGTCTTCTTCTCGCCCGGGACGGGCGACACGGACACGTTGATCGTGACCGGCTGGCCGGTGGGCGGAGTCGCGGCGAGCGGCAGGTTCACCGTCTTGGTCTCGCCTCGGGCGATCTGCGGCAGCTTCTCGGTCACGGTGATCGGCTTGCCGGGGCCGCTCAGCTTCACCGTGACGGCGACGTTCTGCTCGTTGTTCTCGCCCTGGTTGATCACCTGCACGTCGAACGAGATGTTCGGGCTCACCGGGATGTCCGCGACCTGGGCCGGCGAGAGCGTCTGGCCCCCCGGCTTCACGACGACGGTGCCGAGGCCCGTGCCGTGCAGCCCGGGCGTGGCCGGCTGACTCGCCGACGAGCCGCCGCGTATCCGCGCGATGCGGTCGGACACGACGTTCGGGCGTAGCCACTCGATGTCCGGCAGGAACTGGCTCTTCGGAACGGTCACTTGGCCGGCGAGCCCCTCCTTCTTGAGCTGAAGCTGGAACTCCGGCACGAAGCGCTGCGAGTAGATCACGTCGCTGGCGTCGAACGCGCGCATCTGGCCCGCGATCTGGTTGGCCGCCTCCGCGCGGCCCTGGTCGCCGAGGGCGGTCGGTAGCAGCCGCGCGATGCCGC
Organism: Thermoleophilaceae bacterium; assembly: GCA_045805385.1. Lineage (GTDB taxonomy): Bacteria > Actinomycetota > Thermoleophilia > Solirubrobacterales > Thermoleophilaceae > JADGHQ01. The sequence continues at coordinate 11,025 of JBJMLG010000093.1, read as the reverse complement.
TTAACCCGTCGCGCCGGAACGACAGCGTCTCCTCGAGATATCGCTGCGAGGTGGAGAGCTCCCCGGGGTGGCTGATTCCCTTGGCTCGCTCCACGAGCTGCTCGGCCTGCACGCGGGCGCCGTTCACCGCGCTCTGCACGTCGACCGGCGTGGACGTCTGCTGGGTGCCGCGCAGCAGGTCGAAGAGGTCCTTGCTCTGCTGGTCGGACTCGCCGAGGAGCGCCGCCACGTCGCGCCCGTAGTCCTTGAACGCCTGCTTCTTGCGCGCGTCGAGGCAGCCCTTGATTCCAAGCCCGATGAGGAACAAGACCAGGATGCCGACGCCGAGAGCGATCAGGCGCCGGGTGCGAACGGTCTGCGCGTCGCCCGAACCGCGCCGGGGCGGGCGGCGCCCGGAGGTGCTCCGGCTAGATCGTTCTTCGCGTTCTTCCAGGAAGTTCAGGGACGCTGCTCCTCAGACGGCTGGAGCTGAGGCAGGCTATCTGACCTGGGTTACGCCAGTATGAAGCCCGAGGCGGCGGCAGGGAGGGAGCGCCGCCATCGGCCAGAATCACAAGCCGACATGGAACGCCCTCCGCCGACCGACGAGCTCGAGCCGACCACCGCCGCGATGCCGGACGCGGCCACGCGCGGCTTCGCCCGCGAGCCAGCCCCCGACGGCTTCGGTGGCGAGCTGCTGCTCGAGCGCTACCGCCTGGAGCGCCGCCTCGGCGCCGGCGGCTTCGGCACGGTGTGGCTTGCGCGCGACGAGCGCCTCGAGCGCGACGTCGCCGTGAAGGTGATCCCGCGCGGGGACGCCGACGAGGGATCGCCGCGGGCCCAGCGCGAGGCGACTGCGGCCGCCCGCCTGAATCACCCCGGGATCGTCGCCCTCTACGAGCTCGCCTCCGACGCGGAACACGTCTACCTCGTGTCGGAGCTGGTGCACGGGAGCACGTTCGCCGAGCTGCTGCGGGAGGGCGCGCTCTCCGACCGCGACGTGGCCAACATCGGCGCGGCGCTGTGCGAGGCGCTCGCGCATGCGCACTCGCGTGGAGTGGTGCACCGCGACGTGAAGCCGCAGAACGTCATGGTCCTCGCCGAGCCGGCCGCCGGTGCCGGCTTCGCAAAACTCGCCGACTTCGGCGTGGCGCACCTCGCCGACGTGGAGCCGATCACGCACACCGGCGACGTGGTGGGCACGCTCGCCTACATGGCGCCGGAGCAGGCGGAAGGCGTGCGCGTGAGCGAAGCGGCCGATGTGTATTCGCTGGCGCTCACCCTGTACGAAGGCTGGGCCGGGCGCAATCCGGTGCGAGCGGCGAGCCCCGCGGCCACCGCCCGTCGCCTCGGCAGGCGCGTCCCTTCGCTCGCCTCGCGGCGCCGCGATCTCCCCCCTGAGCTGTGCGCGACGATCGACAGCGCGCTCGACCCCGACCCCGATCGGCGCCCTCCGCTCGAGCTGCTGCGCGACGAGCTCGAGCGGGCGGAGCGCGAGCTCTCCGACGAGGGCGGCCTCGTCGAGCCGGAGAACATCGAGCGCTTCGGTCTGCGGCGAGCCGAGCGGCCGCTGCGCCTCACCTGGCCCGCGCGGCTCGCGGCAGGACTGGCCGCCGGAGCACTCATGGCGGCGGCGCTCGCGCTGCTCGGGCCGCCGGCCCCCGCCTCGCCGGCCGCGGTGGCGGCCGGCTGCGCCCTGGCCGTGGCGATCCTGCCGCGCGCCGGCTGGCTTGCCGGAGCGGCGGGGCTGCTCGGGTGGCTCATCGGCGAGGGTGAGCCCGGCACCGCGCTCGTGATCGCTCCGGTGCTTGCAGCGACGCCGCTCCTGCTGCCTCGCTCTCCGCTGCTCTGGTCGGTGCCCGTGCTGGCGCCGCTGCTCGGAGCGGTGGGGCTGGCACCGGCGTTTGCGGCTCTCGCCGGCTTCGGCGGTCGCCTTCGCCGCCGCGCCGCTCTTGCCGCGGCCGGCGTGGTGTGGCTCGTGGGCGCGGAGGCGCTCACCGGCAAGGCGCTCCTGTTCGGGCCCGCCGACGGAACCGAGCCGCGCTCAGGCTGGGCCGGCTCCCTCACCGGGGCGGCCGAGCACGCGGTGTGGCCGGCGATCAGCTCGCCCGCCCTGCTTGCGGCGCTCGCCTTCTGCCTGCTCGCCGCACTTGTGCCGCTCGCCGTGCGCGCACGCAACCTCACTGCCGACATCGTCCTCGGCGCGATCTGGGCGGCCGGTCTGGTGGCCGCACTTCGGGCGCTCGACGACGTGATGGACTCGCACATGCGCCTGGCATCCGCGCGCGGGGCGGTGGCCGGCTCGCTGGTAGGTGCGGCGGCGGCCATCGCGCTCAGCCGCGTGTGGGGCGATCGGAGCGCCCCAGAGTCTCACCACTCTTCCCTAGGATGGCCCTCTGAATGAGCGTGCTCCGGAACCTCGAGCAGAAGATCGAGGCGATGGTCGAGGGAGCATTCAGCCGCGCCTTCAAATCGCGCGTGCAGCCCGTCGAACTCGCCCGCAAGCTTGCGAAGGAGATGGAGGAGAACCAGACGGTCTCCATCTCGCGCACGTACGTGCCCAACGAGTACTGCGTATTCCTGTCGCCTGACGACCGGGAGCAGTTCTCGGGTTACGAGGATGCGCTGCGCAAGGAGCTCTCCGACTACCTGCTCGAGCACGCGCGCAACGAGAACTTCGCGCTCGTCACGAGGCCGACGGTGGACTTCCGCACCGACGAGCGCCTGAGCCTCGGCGAGTTCGGTATCCAGGCGCAGCTCGTGAGGCCGCCGGAGGACGAGGCAGGCGAGCCCGAGCCCGGCGACTTCGGCCACACGATGGTCTACTCGCCGGACCGTGAGGCGCGCAAGCTCGTCGCGCCGGGCGGCAGCGGCCGCGCGATGCTCGTAGGCGCCGGCCGCCGCACCGTGCTGAGCGGTGAGCGCGTGGTGATGGGCCGCAGCCGCGACTGCGACATCGTGCTCGACGACCCGAACGTGTCGCGCCAGCACGCGGAGCTGCGCAACCAAGGCGAGGGCTGGATCGTGCGCGACCTCGGCTCGACCAACGGAATAAAGGTCAACGGTCGGCGGGTAGAGCAGGCTAGTCTGCAGCCGGGCGACGAGATCACCCTCGGCCTTTCCCGCCTCACATTCGAGCAGGAGTAGTCCGTGAACGACCCCGTGGCCGTCGCGCTCAAGTTCGGCTTTCTCATCGTGCTGTATCTCTTCCTCCTGTGGGTCGCCCGCAGCGCGATGCGCGACCTGTCCCGGCACGAGGACGCGAGCGTGGTGATGGAGGGCGCTCCACGCAACGCGGCCGCGCGCAGCGCCGAGCGGCAGCGACCGGTCGGGCCCGACCTGCGCGCCGGGGTGCGGCCGCGGCTCGAGGTGGTGGCGGCGATGGGGCACGACCCGGGGACGCGTTTCGACATATCCGAGGGGTCCACGCTCGGTCGTTCGAATGCCGCGGACATCGAGGTGAACGATCCGTTCGCCTCCTCGGCGCACGCGAGGATCTTCCCTCGCGGCCAGTTCATGTACATAGAGGACATGGGGTCCACCAACGGGACCTACCTCAACGGCCGCCAGCTGCGGCGGCCCGAGCAGTTGAAGGTGGCGGACAGCATCCGCATCGGCGACACCGAGTACCGCTATCAGGAGTAGCCCCTTGGGCCTGCGGATAGTCGAGGAAGCCGCGCTCACCGACGTAGGGCGCCAGAGGAACGCGAACGAGGACTCGTTCTACGAGTCCGACCCGGTGTTCGCCGTCGCCGACGGCATGGGTGGGGCGAGGGCAGGCGAGGTCGCGTCGCGCATAGCCGTAGAGGAGTTCGACCAGACGCAGGGTGAGGGCACGAGCCCGGAGGAGACGCTCGCGGAGATCGCCCGCTCGGCGAACAAGCGCATCTACGAGCTGGCGCAGCGCGACGAGACGCACGCGGGCATGGGCACAACGCTGATCGCCGCGATGGTGTCTGGCAACGAGGTGGCGATCGGCCACGTGGGCGACAGCCGCGCCTACCGCTTCCGCGACGACGAGCTCGAGCGGCTCACACAGGACCACTCGCTGGTGGAGGAGCTCCGCCGCCAGGGCAAGCTCACCGAGGAGCAGGCCGAGGTGCATCCGCAGCGCTCGATCATCACGCGCGCGCTCGGGCCCGAGCCGGACGTGGAGGTCGACACCTTCAGCTTCCCGGCGCGCGAAGGCGACGTGTACCTGCTCTGCTCCGACGGCCTCACCGGCATGGTCTCTGAGGCCCGGATCGCCGAGATCCTGCGCGTGCGCTCGTCGCTGCAGCAGGCGGCCGAAACCCTGGTGGCGGAGGCGAACGCCCGCGGCGGGCGCGACAACATCACCGTGGTCCTCTTCAAGCTCGGCAGCGACGATGCCCGCGACGAGGAGTCCGACACGCTGTCGGGCCAGAAGACCTCCGTGGCCGTCGGTGACGGTGCCGCTGCTGGACCCGATCCGGCGCTCGAGACGATGGCCATCCCCGCCGCCGAGGCGAATGCGGCCCGGACGGCAGTGGCCGAGCGCGAGGCTCCGCCGGCCGCCGAGCCGCCCGCGGCCGAGCCCCGGCCGAGCCGCCGCCCGCGGCGTGCTGCCCGCTGGCTCAAGGTCGCGGTGGGCGTGCTCGTGGTTGCCGCCGTCCTGGCCGGGCTGTGGATCGGGAGTCGCCAGTTCTGGTTCGTCGGCACCGACAAGCAGGGAGCGGTGACGCTCTTCAAGGGCCTGCCGTACGAGCTGCCGCTCGGGATCAAGCTCTACACGGAGGAGTACCAGAGCAGCGTCCCGGCGCTGTCGCTGCCGAAGCTGCAGCGCAAGCGGGTTCTAGACCATCAGCTACGCGGACGCTCGGACGCGGTCGACCTCGTCCGCTCGCTCGAGCAGGCGCACGCCTCCTGATGTCCGCGCGCACCCGCGAGTTCTTCGGCCTCATCCCGGTGGCGCTCATGGTGACCGCCGGGTTCACGGCCGTGCTCATAACGCGCTCTTCACAGATCAGCACCGCGACCCTGACGTACGGCGCGGTGTTTCTCGGGTTGTGCGTGTTCGCTCATTTCTTCGTACGCGCGCGCCTGCCCGACGCGGACCCGTTCATGTTCCCGCTCGCGGCGCTGCTTGCCGGCTTCGGGCTGGTGATGATCTACCGGATCAACCCGGACCTCGCGCGCAAGCAGGCGCAGTGGTTCGTGTTCGGGCTGATCGTGTTCTGCGCGACGATCGTCTTCCTCCGCGACCACCGCACGCTCGAGCGCTACCGCTACATCATCGCCGGGGTGAGCATCGCGCTGCTGCTGGCGCCGCGGCTGCCCGGCATCGGCGGCTCGACGAACGGCGCGTACCTGTCGGTGAGCTTCGGCGCGTTCGAGTTCCAGCCGGCCGAGTTCGCGAAGATCGGCGTGATCATCTTCCTGGCCAGCTACCTGCGCGACACGCGCGACGTGCTGGTGCGCGGGCGCTTCCCGCAGATCAGCCTGAAGCACTTCGGGCCGCTCCTGATCATCTGGGGCGCGGCGATGCTGATGCTGATCTTCATCCGCGACCTCGGCAGCTCGCTGATGTTCTTCGGCGCGTTCCTGGCGCTGCTCTATGTCGCGACCTCGCGCCTGTCGTTCGTGGCCGGCGGCATGGGCCTGTTCGCGCTAGGCGCGTGGTTCCTCGGAAGCCACATCAAGCACGTCCAGGATCGGGTCACGATCTGGAAGGACCCGTTCAAGCCCGGGCTCGTCGAGAAGGAGGGCTACCAGGTCGCCCAGGGGCTGTTCGCGCAGGCCGACGGCGGGCTCTTCGGGAAGGGCTTCGGCAAGGCGCTGCTCCAGTCGCCCTACGGGGGCACGCTCCTGCCGGCGCCGCACACGGACCTGATCTACGCGGTGATCACCGACGAGCTCGGGCTGTTCGGCGCTGTCGGGCTGCTCGTGGTCTACCTGCTGTTCATCGACCGCGGCTTCAAGACTGCCCTGGTCTCGGGTGACGCGTTCTCGAAGCTGCTCGCCACCGGGCTCACCGCGGTGGTCGCCATCCAGGTGTTCGTGATCGTGGGCGGCGTGACGAAGGTGATCCCGCTCACCGGCGTGACGCTGCCGCTCGTGTCGTACGGCGGCAGCTCGATCGTCGCCAACCTGCTGCTACTCGCGCTCCTCCTGATCCTGTCGGATCACGCGCGCCGCGAGCGCCACGGCGGCGGAGGTGTGGTGCGGTGAACAAGCAGATCACCCAGGTGTTCGCGCTGATGCTGATCCTGTTCGCCGTGCTCGTGGGCGCGAGCTCGTGGTGGACGACGTTCGGCGCGGACGGCCTCAAGAACAACCCCGCCAATCGTCGCGGCCTGCTCCAGGAGCAGCGCATCCCGCGCGGGCTGATCCTCACCGACAACGGCGACGCCGCAGCGCGCAGCCAGCGTCAGGGCAGCGGCAACTCGCTGCGCTACGTGCGCACCTATCCGACCGGCAACCTCTTCTCGCACGTGGTCGGCTACTCGTTCATCCAGCTCGGCCGCGCCGGCCTCGAGAAATCCGAGAACGACGCTCTTGCGGGCAACCAAAACGAGTTCTCCTCGATAGTGGACGAGCTGCTGAACCGCCCGCAGGAGGGCTTCGACCTCCATACGACGCTCGACACGGGCGCGCAGCGCCTGGCGCGCCAGCTGCTCGCCGGAAAGGGCCGCGGCTCCGTTGTGGTGATGGAGCCGAAGACCGGCCGCGTGCGCGTGATGCTGAGCCAGCCCGACTACGACCCGAACACCATCCCGCAGGACTTCAAGCAGCTGAACCGCGATCCGAGCTCGCCGCTGTTCAACCGCGCCACGCAGGCGGGTTACCCGCCCGGCTCGAGCATGAAGATCGTCACGGCGTCGGCCGCCCTCGACAGCGGCAGGTACACGCCGAACTCGGTCGTGTCCGGCAAGTCGCCGAAGATCGTGGGCGGCGTGCCACTGTCGAACTGCTGCACGGAGGGCAGCGGCAACTTCGGGGCCCTGACGCTCACAGAGGCCCTCGCCAAGTCGGTGAACACCGTCTGGGGCGAGGTCGGTGAGAAGCTCGGCAAGAACACGATGTTCGACTACATGCGACGGTTCGGCTTCGACAGCAAGCCGCCGATCGACCTCCCGAGGGACGAGCTGCGCACAAGCGGGGTCTACGGGCGCGGCGGGAAGCTGCTCGACGAGCACGACGCGATCGACATCGGCCGCGTCGCGATCGGGCAGGAGCGCCTGAACGTCACGCCGCTGCAGATGGCCGAGGTGGCCGCGACGGTGGCGAACGGCGGGGTGCGGATGAGGCCCCAGTTGGTGGACCGCGTGGTGGCGCGCGACGGGCGCGTGAAGGACCGCCGCAAGCCGGAGCAGATTCAGCGCGTGATCAAGGAGTCCACCGCGCGCGAGGTCACGCAGATGATGGAGGGCGTCGTGGACCACGGCACCGCCGTGGCCGCGAAGATTCCCGGCGTGCCGGTGGCGGGCAAGACGGGCACCGCCGAGGTGGACAACGGCGCCGCGAACCAGGCCTGGTTCGTCGCCTTCGCGCCGGCGAACGACCCGAAGATCGCAATCGCGGTGACGGTCGAGAGGACTCAGGGAGAGGGCGGCACGGTCGCCGCCCCGATCGCGAAGCAGATCATCCAGTACATGCTCGGGAAGGGCTGATGGCAGAGGTCGCAGAGAACACGCTGGTGGACAACCGCTACCGCATCCTCAACAGGATCGGGTCGGGCGGCATGGCCGACGTCTACTGCGCCGAGGACACGCACCTCGGGCGCCAGGTCGCGCTCAAGGTCCTTCACCGCCGCTTCGCCCAGGACGAGGAGTTCGTGGAGCGCTTCCGCCGCGAGGCGTCGGCCGCCGCCGCCCTGCAGCACCCGAACGTGGTGAACGTGTTCGACCGCGGCAAGCACGACGGCACCTACTACATCGCGATGGAGTTCCTCCAGGGGCGCACGCTCAAGGAGATCATCCAGGCCGAGGCGCCGCTGCCGCAGGAGCGCGCGATCGATCTGGCGATACCGATCCTGCGGGCCGCCGGCTTCGCGCACAAGCGCGGCGTGATCCACCGCGACTTCAAGCCGCACAACGTGATGGTCGGGCCCTCTGGCGCGGTGAAGGTGACCGACTTCGGCATCGCGCGCGCCGGTGCATCCGAGATGACGGAGACGGGCTCGATCATGGGCACCGCCCACTACCTCTCGCCCGAGCAGGCGCAGGGACACGGCGTGACCGCGGCGTCCGACCTCTACTCGATCGGCGTGATCCTCTACGAGATGCTGGCGGGGCAGGTTCCCTTCCAGGGGGACAGCGCCGTCTCGATCGCGCTGAAGCACCTGAGCGAGCCGCCGCCGCGACTGGCTCAGTTCGCGCGCGTGAACCCGCGACTCGAGGCCGTCGTGAACCGCGCACTCGCGAAGCAGCCCGAACAGCGCTTCCAGTCCGCCGACGAGTTCATCGCGGCGCTCGAGGAGGCGCGCGCGGCGATCATCTCAGGCGACAACGGCGGCCAGGACACGGCTGCCTGGGCGGCCGTCCCGCCGACCACGATCGCGCCGCCGCCGCCGCCAGAGCGCGGCCGCCGCCGCTGGCCGTGGATCGTGCTGGCGGTCCTGCTGGCGGCGGGCGTCGCCGCAGGCGCCGTGGCTCTCGTCCTCGGCGGCAACCGTGTGACCGTGCCCAAGGTGACCGGCCAGGCAATCGAGCAGGCGGGCCCGCAGCTCACCCAGAAGGGCTTCCACATCCGCACGACGCGGCGGGCGAACCAGCAGTCCGCGGGCATCGTGCTGGCTCAGGATCCCGCCGGCGGCGACAAGGCGGACAAGGGCTCCACCGTGAACCTCACGGTGTCGACCGGCCCGGGCAAGAAGACCGTTCCCGACGTGCGCGGCATGACCGGTCCCGAGGCGCTCACGGCGCTCTCCAAGCGCGGCTTCCTCGTCGAGGAGCACCAGCGTCACTCCGCCTCGGTGAAGAACGGCGACGCCATCGGCACCGATCCGGCGAACGGGACGAGCCAGGACGTCGGAACGCGGGTGCAGCTCTTCGTCAGCTCGGGCCCGCGCCAGATCGCCGTGCCCGACGTGGTGGGCCTCGACCTGGACTCGGCGAAGTCGACCCTGAGCGACCGGGGCTTCACCTACACCACCACGCAGCAGGCCTCGGACCAGCCGGAGGGGCGGGTGCTCTCGCAGGCTCCCAGCGCCGGCACGAAGGTCGACGAGGGCAGTCGCGTGAGCCTCGTGGTCTCGAAGGGACCCGACACCGCCGCGGTCCCCACGGTGGTGGGCCTCACGGAACAGCAGGCGAGCGACCAGATCCGCGCCGCCGGCTTCAACGTGCAGGTGAAGGACAAGTCCGTGACGGACGCGACCCAGGACGGCCAGGTGGTCCAGCAGCGGCCGAAGAGCGGCCAGCTCAGGAAGGGCCGCACGGTGGTCATCTACGTGGGTCGCGCGACTCAGCAACCGGGCGGAACCGGCACGCCACCGACGGGCGGGGGGACCGGCTAGTGCGCGTGGCCGTGCTCGCCGGCGGCAGGTCGAGCGAGCACGACGTGTCACTTGCCTCGGCGAAGTCGGTGGCCGAGGGGCTCGAGCAGGCGGGCCATGAGCCGCTCCTCGTGGAGATCTCCCGCGACGGCGCGTGGAGCCTCGACGGCGAGCCACTCGCTCTGACGCCTGGCGAGCCCGTCGCCGGGGCCGAGATCGTCTTCCCCGTGCTGCACGGGCCCTACGGCGAGGACGGGACCGTGCAGGGGCTGCTCGAGACGCTCGGCATGCCGTACGCGGGTGCGGGCGTGCTCGCCTCGGCGCTCTGCATGGACAAGGTGGTGTTCAAGGAGCTGATGTCGCAGGCGGGCATCCCCCAGGTCGACTACGTCGCGCTCCGCGAGGGCGACGACCCGAGGCTTGCGTCGCGCCTCGGCATGCCCCTGTTCGTGAAGCCGGCGCGCCTCGGCTCGTCGGTCGGCATCTCGAAGGTGAGCAGCGCCGAGGCCGAGCTCGAGCAGGCGCTGTCGCTCGCCTGGGAGCACGATCCAGTCGCACTTGTGGAGGCGTTCTCGGCTGGCATGGAGGTGGAGTGCTCGGTGATCGGCAACGACACTCCCGAGGCATCGCAGCCGGGCGAGGTGGTCCCGCACGCCGACTGGTACGACTTCGAGGCGAAGTACTCGCCCGGCGGCATGGAGCTGGTCGTGCCGCCGCGCCTCGACGATCACGTGATCGAGCGCATCCGGGCGCTGGCAACAGAGGTGTACAGCCTGGTGGGCTGCTCAGGCTTCGCCCGGGTGGACTTCTTCGTGGAGGACGGTGAGAACGTGCTCGTGAACGAGCTCAACACCATCCCGGGCTTCACTCCTACGAGCGGCTTCCCCAAGATGTTCGAGGCCTCGGGCGTGCCTTATCCCGAGCTGCTCGACCGGCTGCTCGGCCTGGGCATCGAGCGCTTCGAGCGCGAGCGCCGCTACCGGTTCTGAGCCACGCGCAGCGTGACCTCGCGGATCTCGGCGCGCCCTGACGGCGGCAGCTTGGTGATCCAGATCAGGAAGTCGCGGTACGGCTTGCCGGCCGCGTTCAGCTTCACGTGCGAAGGCCCGTTCACGATCTGGTCCCCGCTCAGCCGTGTCCACTGCGCCACGTCCTGCGGCACCGGGTTCGCGTTCGTCCCGTAGACCGCCATCGTCCACGCGCCCGGGCCGGTGGTGAGGTCGAGCTGGCGCGCGAGCACGCCCCGCCCCGCGTCGAGGTAGATGCCGACGCCGGCCTTGCCGAGGTTGCCGCCGCTGTACTGCTCGGTGGTCCAGGTCGTGGACGGGTTGTCGTCGATCACGTTGCGGACTGCCTCGGGGTGCTCGTGGCCGTCGCCCAGCGGGTCGAAGTCGTGCACGCCCGTGGGGGCGAAGCTAACCGTTCGCAGCGTCGCGCTGGCCTGGCTCGGCGGCGCGCTGCCGGGCGAGCCCTTCTTCGTCTGCGTGAGCAGCAGGATGGCCGCGAGCGCGATGGCGCCCGCCAGCAGGGCGGTGATCACGAGCGCCCTGCGCGGGAAGCGCAGGCGCCAGGGCAGGAAGCGCTGGGTG
>JBJMLG010000092.1:0-3020 GCA_045805385.1 Thermoleophilaceae bacterium | reverse complement strand
GTGACACGAACGCCGGCAGCGCGGCGGCCGCCGGCCACGGCATCAGCCGGTCGGTTACCGCGCCCAGCACGACGCTCGCCGCCGCGAGGATGAGCGACTCGGTCATCTTGCCCGGCCGCAGGGCCGCGGTCGCGAGCGCGATCACCGGCAGCCAGAGTGCGCCGAGGAATGCGATCCGCGCTCCGGCCCTCAGCCCCGGGCCGCGCCGCACCGCGAACAGCAGCGCGATCACCACTAGCCAGGCGATCACGATGTCGCGGAACACCGACAGCCGCCGGGTCATCACGACGTCGAGCCGAGCCGACAGATCCTGAAGCTGCTTGGCCCCGCCGCCGCGCACGGCCGTGATCCGCTCGCCCTCCATCTTCGACGGCACCTTCAGCCCGAGGAAGCTCAGGATCGTGGGCGACACATCCGTCGCCGTGATCAGGCCGTCGCGCCTGGTGGTGGCCGAGCGAAGCTCGCCGCCGTGGAAGCCGGGGCCGATCATCCCCGCGGGCAGCAGCCGCAAACCCGACGGCGGCGCCCGCACCACGAAGACGAGGTCCCGCGATCGCCGCGCGGCGAGGATCTGGTCGAGCGCGCGCAGCCCGTCGGCGTCGTCGGGCAGCCGCGTGACCACGAGGCTCGAGCGGCGCCAGAGCGCCACCGCCCGCTGGCCGACGGTCCCGATCGTTCCCAGCGAGGCGCCCTGCACCCGGCCGCGCAAGTTGGCGGCGGCGATCGCTTCGACCTGATTCGTGCCCACGGCGCCCGCGTACGCCACGTGGCCGCCGCCCGCCTCGATCGTGCTCGCGAGCAGGCCGGGCACGATGTCGCCGGGGGCCTTGTCGGCGCGGCTCAGGACGTCGCTCCAGCCGTCGATCCGCCCGCCGTTGCCCTGGGGCACGAACGCCACGGTGGGCAGCTTCTTCGTGTACGCGCGCGTGGAGATGCGCGTGCCCTGGCTGATGTCGAGCGCCATCTGCGTGCGCGAGAAGCCGCCGAGCGTGGGGCTCAGGAGCCCGATCGACATGCCGCGGCGCTCGAACTGGGCGAGCAGCGGCTGCTTCGGCGCGGGCTTCGTGGGCAGGAACGCGATCAGCGCCCGCTGGCTCCCCACGTGCGGCGCCGCGGAAGCAGTAGCGGGGGCGGCGGCGCAGAGGAGCGCGAATGCGGCTAGGGCCGCCGCCGGTGAGCGCATGCGCCACACTCTATGAAGAGCAACATGTCCGATCGCCGCTATGTGAAGTTCACCTTCGTCAAGGTCGACCCGGCCTGGCGCCGCCTCCCGCCCGAGGAGCGGGCGCGCCACAAGCTGGAGTTCGCGGCAGCATGCACTGCCTTCGCTGAGGACCGCTATCTGCGCGCGTACTCGCTCGTCGGCACCCGCGGCGACTGCGACCTCATGGTGAGGACCGTCAGCCGCTCGCTCGAGCCGATCCACGAGTTCCACGTGCTCCTGAACCAGACCGGCCTGATGGCCTGGGCCAGCGTCGCGTATTCATACCTGGCGATGACGAAGGAGTCCGTCTACTCCGACGAGGCGCAGCCGCTCGAGCCGCGCGCGGGGTCGGATTCGAAGTACCTGATCGTCTACCCGATGTGGAAGCGCCGCGACTGGTACCTGCTGCCGCCGGAGGAGCGGATGCGGATCATGAAGGGCCACATCGAGACCGGCCGCCGTCACGGCACGATCGAGATCAACACCGCGTACTCTTTCGGTCTCGACGACCAGGAGTTCGTCGTCTCGTTCAACACCGACGAGCCGAGCGACTTCCTGGATCTCGTCCAGGAGCTGCGGGGGACGGAGTCGAGCGCCTACACGGCGAGCGAGACTCCTATATTCACCTGTATCTCCGCGTCGGTGGAGCGGGCGCTGAACGCCCTCGACGGGGCAACCGTCGCCGCCGCCGCGCCGGCCTTCTCCTAAGCGGCACCCGACCCAACGCACATGAGCATCAACGGCAACCTCAGCGTCGAGCAGGACACCGAGATCCGCGACATCACCGTGATCGGCGCGGGTCCCGTCGGCCTGATCACGGCCTTCTGGGCGGGCATGCGCGAGGCGACCTCGCGAATCATCGACTCGCTCCCCGACATCGGCGGGCAGCTCACCACGCTCTACCCCGAGAAGTGGATCTTCGACGTGCCCGGGCACCCGCGCGTGCTCGCCAAGGACCTCGTGAAGATGCTGCACGAGCAATCGGTCGAGCAGTTCGACGTGCCCGTGCATCTCGAGACCACCGCCCTGCGCGTTGAGTACGAGCCGGATCCCGAGGACGCCGAGAAGCAGATCCTTCGCATCGTGACCGACAAGGGCGACCTGCTCACCCGCACGATCGTGATCGCCGGCGGCCACGGCGCATTCGAGCCGAAGAAGCTGCCGAGCTACGACATGGACCCGTGGGAGGGCCGCGGCGCGCACTACCTGGTGCGCGAGAAGTCGGACTTCGCGGGCAAGCGCGTGATCATCGTCGGCGGCGGCGACTCAGCCTGCGACTGGGTTGTGAACCTGCTCGACACCGCTTCCGAGATCACGCTCGTGCACCGGCGCGAGGGCTTCCGCGCCCACGAGGTGACGGTCAACGAGATCATGCAGGCCTCGGAGGCGGGCAAGGTCGATCTCCGCGTGCCCTACCAGATCAAGGACGTGACCGGCAACGGCGAGATCGAGAAGGTCACGCTGTTCCACTCCGAGAACGAGGACGACGTGGTGGAGCTCGACTGCGACGCGGTGCTGCTGCAGCTCGGCTTCAAGACCGCGCTCGGCCCGCTGAAGGAGTGGCCGCTCGAGGTCGAGAAGGGCTCGATCGTGGTCGATCAGGTGATGAAGACCTCCATGGAGGGCGTCTGGGCGGCCGGCGACATCACCACCTTCGAGGGCAAGCTCAAGCTGATCGCGACCGGGTTCGCCGAGTCGGCGATTGCGGTCGCGCAGGCCGTGCACCACATCCGGCCGGAGACCAAGATCCAGCCGAAGTACTCGACCAACACCGGCGTGCCCGGCGCGGTGGAGGGTCAGCCCTAGCGACGTCCCG
>JBJMLG010000091.1:0-14930 GCA_045805385.1 Thermoleophilaceae bacterium | reverse complement strand
TCGAGCGTGGCCTTGCGGATGGCCGCCTTCAGGCGGTCGACCTCGATCCGCTCGTCGGAGAGGTAAGCCTCCATGAGCTCTTCGTCGTGATCGGCGATCGCCTCGATCAGGTGGGTGCGCGCCACGTGCGCGACGTCCTTGTGATCGTCGGGGATCTCGACCTCGTCCCACTCCTGGCCGAGGTCGTCCTTGTAGACGATCGCCCTCTCGGAGACCAGGTCGATGATGCCCTTGAACTCCGACTCCGCGCCGATCGGCAGCTGGATGGGGATGGGGTTCGCGCCAAGGCGATCGATCATCGTCTGGACGCCCTGATCGAAGTTGGCTCCGATCCGGTCCATCTTGTTGATGTAGGCGATGCGCGGAACGCTGTACTTGTCGGCCTGGCGCCAGACCGTCTCCGACTGCGGCTCGACGCCGGCTACGGAGTCGAACAGCGCGATCGCGCCGTCGAGCACTCGCAGGGAGCGCTCGACCTCGACCGTGAAGTCCACGTGGCCGGGCGTGTCGATGATGTTGATGCGGTAGTCGCGCCAGAAGGCAGTGGTGGCAGCCGATGTGATCGTGATGCCGCGCTCCTGCTCCTGCTCCATCCAGTCCATGACGGCAGCACCCTCATGCACCTCGCCGAGCTTGTGAGTCCGGCCGGTGTAGAAAAGGATGCGCTCGGTCGTGGTGGTCTTACCGGCATCGATGTGCGCCATGATGCCGATGTTGCGCGTGTGATCTAGTGAAACTTTCCGTGGCATATCTCTCAGCGGGTGGGCCGTTCGACGGCAGAAAAAAGGCCCTTCCGGGCCTGGTCAATCCCTCACGTGCCCGGGCGAACGCTCTATGTGGCGGAGTTCTCCATTTCGTGGTGGCGAGGCCGGATTCTCCTCCCAGATGAACCGGCTTCGTGAGGGCTTCGGATCGGCTCCGGAAGCGGCTGGCAATGCTAGCAGAGCCGTTTTTCACCGCCTATCCAATCTGCCCCTGTTGCACAGGTCCCAGCCCGCGGTCCTGATTCTCGGGCTCGTGGGCGGGTTCCTGCTCGCGATCACCGACTTCCTGACGGTCGTTCACGTGGAGGTCGTGACCGCCAGCTGCCAGGATCTCGCCACCCCCAGCCTCGCCGACAGCTGCGTGAGCAAGGGCGGCGAGCAGCACAGCTGGGCGCTGCTCGTGCTCGGCCTCGCGGCCCTGGCGATGACCTACGGCGCCGCCGTCGGCCGCTCGCGCCCGGCCGCCGCCGCGCTCCTGCTCATCGGCATCGCGGCCCTGGCCGTGTTCTTCGCGATCGACCTGCCGGACGTGTCGAAGACCGGGCAGATCGGCCTGAACTTCTCGAACGCCGAGGCGAAAGCCGGCGCCGGCTTCTGGACGGAGCTGGTGGGCGCCTGCCTGCTCGTCCTGGCGGGCACGTTCGGGCTCACCCGTAGATAGCCGCAACCCCGCGCCGGGTACGCTCGGCCGATGGCTGAGCGAACGATCGACAGCGTGGCGCGCGACGCCTTCGGATTCGAGTCGCTCCGGGCAGGCCAGCGCGAGGCAATCGAGGCGGTCCTCGGCGGGCGCGACACCCTCGCCGTGATGTCCACCGGCTCGGGCAAGTCGGCCATCTACCAGATCGCCGGCATGCTGATGGAGGGCGCGACCCTCGTGATCTCGCCGCTGATCGCGCTCCAGCGCGACCAGATCGAGGCGATCGACGACCAGCTGCCCGGCGAGGCGGCCGGCGTGAACTCCACGGTGGGACGCTCCGAGCGCGAGGAGGCATTCGAGGAGCTCGAGGAGGGCGAGCTCGAGTTCCTCTTCCTGGCGCCGGAGCAGCTGGCGAACCCGGAAGTCCTCGAGAACCTGCGCGAGGCCCGGCCGTCGCTGCTCGTGGTCGACGAGGCGCACTGCATCAGCGAGTGGGGCCACGACTTCCGGCCCGACTACCTGCGCCTCGGCGCGCTGGTGGACGAGCTCGGCCATCCCACCGTGCTCGGGCTGACGGCCACCGCCTCGCCCCCGGTCCGCGAGGAGATCGTCGAGCGGCTGCACATGCGCGAACCGGACGTGATCGTGCGTGGCTTCGACCGCCCCAACATCCACCTGGCGGTGCAGCGCTTCCAGGAGGAGGAGCACAAGCGGCGCGCACTCGTCGAGGCGATCGAGGCAGCCGAGCGGCCGGGGATCGTCTACGCCGCCACGCGAGCGATCGCGGAGGAGCTCGCCGAGGAGCTCGACGAGAAGGGCATCACGGCGTGCGCCTACCACGCGGGCATGAACGCCACCCAGCGCGACCGCATCCAGGAAGAGTTCATGGACGACGCCTTCGAGGTGATCGTCGCCACCACCGCGTTCGGCATGGGCATCGACAAGCCGAACATCCGCTTCGTGTTCCACCACGCCGTCGCCGACTCGGTGGACAGCTACTACCAGGAGATCGGGCGCGCGGGGCGCGACGGGGAGCACGCGCAGGCCAAGCTCTTCTACAGGACCGAGGACCTCGGGCTGCGGCGATTCTTCGCCGGAGCAGGGCAGGTGGACCTCGACGAGATCGCGCAGGTGGCGGACGCCGTGCGGCGCCACAGCGGGCCGGTCGACCCAGTCGAGCTCAAGGACGAGCTCGAGCTCTCCCAGTCGAAGCTGATCACCGCGGTGAACCGCCTCGAGGAGGCCGGCGCCGTTCACACGCGGCCGTCGGGCGAGGTTGAGCTGGTGCGCGATGCTCCGCCGCCGCAGCAGTTCGTGGAGCAGGCCGCAAAGCTCGAGCACGACCGGCACGAGTTCGACCGCTCGCGCGTGGAGATGATGCGCGGCTACGCGGAGCACCGCAACTGCCGGCGGCAGTTCATCCTCAGCTACTTCGGCGAGGACCTGCCCGAGCCGTGCGGCAACTGCGACAACGACGAGGCCGGCATCTCGCGCGCATCGAACGGCGACGAGCCGTTCCCGGTGGGAACGCGAGTGGTCCACAGGCAGTGGGGAGGCGGGCTCGTGCAGCGCTACGAGGACGACGAGGTCGTCGTGCTCTTCGACTCGGTTGGCTACAAGACCCTCGGCGTGCCGCTCGTGCTCGAGCGCGACCTGCTCGCGCCCGAGTAGGGATGCCGGCTGCCCTGATCCCAGAGCGGGTCGAGACCGAGCGCCTGGTGCTGCGGCGCAACACGGCCGCGGATCTCGCCGCCTTCGTGGCGATCTGGCGCGATCCCGCCGTGTGGGAGTCGCTCATGGGCGGTGGCGAGCCCAACCGCGAGTTCGCCGCCGAGCGGCACGCCCATCAGGTCGAGCACTGGGAGCGGCACGGCTTCGGCCTTTACCTGGTGGAGATCGGCGGCGAGGTCGCGGGCTGGTGCGGGCCGTGGCACCCCGCCTTCATCCCCTCGCTCAGCAGCGAGATCGAGATTGGCTGGACGCTCGGGCAGCCGTTCTGGGGCGCGGGCTATGCCACCGAGGCCGCGACGACGGCCGCCGGCATCGCCTTCGAGCATCTCTCGCCGCCACGCACGATCAGCCTGATCGCCCCGTCGAACGAGCGGTCGCGAGGCGTGGCGGAGCGACTCGCGATGGGGCGTGTGGACGAGGTGGAGATCCCTGACTCGGGAGTGCTCCTGGACGTGTGGGAGCTGCGACCTCCATCCCCCGATATGCCTTGACGGTTATATAGCTTGATGGTTATATACAGCGATGCCGCCTTCTGCCTGGTCAGCCCTCGCGGACCCCACGCGGCGCGCCGTGCTCGAGCTGCTGCTGGAGCGCCCGCGGCCAGTCGGCGAGCTCGTTGACCGTCTCGAGCTGAGTCAGCCGAGCACCTCGAAGCACCTCCGCGTGCTGCGCGATGCGGGACTGGTGTCGGCCCACCAAGAGGGGCAGCGACGCGTCTACGCGATCGAGCCCGAGCCCGTCGCAGAGCTGATCGCGTGGCTCGAGCCCTACCGCCGGCTCTGGTCGGAGCGGCTCGATGCGCTCGAACGCCACCTCGACGAAAAGAAAGCCAAGGAGGACGACCAATGAACGCGACGTACCTGGAGCTCGACGGCCGCCCCGCACTGCGCTTCGAGCGCCGGCTCGCGCACCCTGTGGAGGATGTCTGGAGCGCGCTCACCGAGCCGGCCGCGCTGGCACGCTGGTTCCCCAACGAGGTGGAGATCGAGCTGCGCCCCGGCGGAGCGATGCACTTCGTCTTCCCCGGCGGTGAGGCGCCGCCGATGGAGGGCGAGGTGAAGCAGCTGGATCCGCCGCGTCTGTTCGAGTTCTCCTGGGGCGAAGACGTGCTGCGCTTCGAGCTTTCGCCCGAGGACGACGGCGCGGCCTGCGTTCTCCGCTTCACGGACTACCTGGGAGAGCGCGACAAGGCTGCGCGCGACGCCGCCGGCTGGCAGGTGTGCTTCGAGCGCCTCGACGAGAGCCTCGACGCGGGCGATGCCGGCGGTCCGGAGACGGGCGTCACATCCGAGTGGCGGGAGTACTACGACGGCTACGTGGCCGAGGGCATGCCGTCGGGGGCGGAGATCCCCGGCCAGGCCTAGCCGTCAGAGCGGCCTGATCACCCGGCACGGGTTGCCGGCGGCGACCACGCCGCGCGGGACGTCCTTGGTCACCACGCTGCCGGCGCCGACGATGCTGCCGGAGCCCACCGTGTGCCCGGGCAGCACGATGACGCCGCCACCGAGCCAGACGTCGTCCTCGATCGTGATCGGCTTCGCGAACTCGAGCCGCCTGCGCCTGCTCTCGATATCGCGCGGATGGTCGGCGGTGAGGAGCTGCACGTTCGGGCCGATCTCGACACGGTCGCCGATCGCGATCTCGGCGCAGTCCAGGAAGACCCCGTTGAAGTTCACGAACGAGCGCTCGCCGAGCGAGATGTTGTAGCCGTAGTCGCAGGCGAACGGCGGCTGCACGAATGCGTCCTTCCCGACGTGGCCGAGCAGCTCCTCGAGCGTGGCGCGGTCGTCGCCGTCGGTGTAGGCACGAAGGAGGGCCCGGGCGTGGCGGCGCGCCTGGACGAGCTCGGCGTCGCTGGCGTCGTAGAGCTCGCCGGCGAGCATCTTCTCCTTCTCGGTCACTTCGCGGAGGCCTTGATCTCCTCGAGACGCCGCATCCGCTTCTCCTGGAAGGCGACGCTGCGCTGGAGGACCTCGATCAGGAACTCGAGCTGCTCGTTCGTGTAGCCGGCCAGCTCGTCCGCCCCTTCGTCGGGCGTGCCGTACAGCTCCGCCGCCCTCTCTCCGACCTCCGGCGTCACCTCGACGAGTACCCGGCGGCGGTCCTCGGTGTCCCGTGTCCGGCGGACGAGACCCTTCGCCTCGAGGCGGTCGATGAGCGCAGTGGTTGCGCCGGGGCTGAGGCGCGCGCGCTCTGCAAGCCGTCCCGCCGTCATCGGGCCTTCTTGGTCGAGGACGTCGAGGCCGCGGTAGTCGGTGCCGTGGATGCCCAGGTACTCGGCAACCGCGGCGTCGAACGTCTGCGTCGCGGTCTGGGACGCCCGCACCGCGGCGATGAACGCGCCAACCAATTCATCCCTCGAAAGTTTTGACAATCGAATTGCCTCTGTGCTAAAAAGGTTTCGTCATCGAAATATACCTCAGTTTGGAGGCACTGGTGAAGGCGATCCAAGCATCGAATCTCGAGAAGACATACAAGGGCGGCGTACGGGCGCTCGACGGGCTGAGCCTCGAAGTGGAGGCGGGCACGATCTTCGCACTGCTCGGCCCGAACGGCGCGGGCAAGTCGACCACGGTGAAGATCCTCACCACGCTCTCGCGCGCCGACAGCGGCGAGGCGAGGGTCGCCGGGCTCGACGTGGTGGCCGACTCTGAGGCGGTGCGCCGGTCGATCGGCGTAGTGGGCCAGCGGGCCGGCCTCGATCCCGAGGCGACCGCACGCGAGAACCTGACGATGCAGGCAGAGCTGTACGGCGTGGCCGGCGCCGCCCAGCGAAAGCGCGTGCAGGAGTTGCTCGAGCGAGTGGGCCTCGCCTCGGCCGCGGACCGGCTGGCGAAGACGTACTCCGGCGGGATGCAGCGGCGCCTCGACGTGGCGCTCGGCCTGGTCCACCGGCCGAAAGTCCTCTTTCTCGACGAGCCGACGACCGGGCTCGATCCGGAGGCGCGGGCGGAGCTCTGGCAGGAGATCGAGCGGCTTGCTCGCGACGAGGAGATGACCATCCTCCTCACCACCCACTACCTCGAGGAGGCCGACCGGCTCTCCTCCCAGCTCGCAATCGTCGACGAGGGCCGAGTGGTGGCCCAGGGCAGCGCGGACGAGCTGAAACGCGATCTCCATGGCGATGCCGTGGTGGTCGAGCTCGCCGAGTCCCCCAGCAGCGACGCCGCGACCTCCCTCGAGCAGATGCGCGGCGTAAGCGAGCTCACGCTCGAAGGCCGAATGCTGCGCGCACGCGTCGCCAACGGCGCGGCGGCCATTCCCGCGGTGATCACCGCCCTCGAGTCGCGCGGCCTCTCGATCGCCTCCGCCACGATCGCGCGCCCTTCGCTCGACGACGTGTACCTGCGCCACACCGGGCGCTCGTTCCAGGAAGCAGACCCCACCCCCAAGGAGATGGCAGCGTGATCCCTCTGAAGCACACCTGGCAGGTAGCCCTTCGCTACATCCGGGCGCTCCTGCGCCAGCCGGCCTGGGTCGGCATCTCACTCGTGCAGCCGGCCGTCTGGCTGCTGCTCTTCGGAGCCCTGTTCAAGCGCACCGCCGACATCCCCGGCTTCGGCGGCGGCTCCTACATCGAGTTCCTCACCCCGGGCGTGATCGTGATGCTCGCGGTCTCGTCCGCCGGCTGGGTGGGCATGGGCTTCATCGATGACATCAACCGCGGCACGATGGACCGGCTGCTCGTCTCGCCGATCTGGCGAGGCGCGCTCAACCTCGGAAGCGTCGCGCAGTCGGTGCTCAGCATCGCGGTGCAGAGCCTGATCGTCGTCGGCCTGTCGCTGCTGGTGGGAGCCCACTTCCACAACGGCGTGGTGGGCGTACTCGTCCTGATCGGCGTGGCCGGCCTGCTGGGAGCGGTGTTCGCCTCGCTCTCCAACGGCGTGGCGGTGCTGGCGCGACAGCGCGAGACGCTGATCGGCGTAGTGACGATGGTGACCCTGCCGCTCACGTTCCTGTCGTCGGCCCTGATGCAGAAGAGCCTGCTGCCGGACTGGATCCAGTCGATCGCGAAGCTGAACCCGGTCGACTGGGCGGCGGAAGCGGGCCGCTCGGCCTCAGCCGCCAATCCGGACTGGGGCCTGATCGCGTCGAGAGCGGGCCTGCTGACGCTGGTGCTGGTGGCGAGCGCAGCGTTCGCGACGCGCGCGTTCAACGCGTACCAACGCTCGATCTAGGACGGCCCTAAACAGCGGCGATGAGGGTGAGGCGGCTCGCCCGCGGAGAGAGCGGATCTACCAGCGGTAATGGGCGAAAGCTTTGTTCGCCTGAGCCATGCGGTAGATGTCTTCCTTACGCTTGAAGGCGCCGCCCTGGTCGTTCTGCGCGTCCAGGAGCTCGTTCGCCAGCCGCTCCGCCATCGTCTTCTCGCGACGGGCGCGGCTGAACTCCACGAGCCAGCGGACCGCGAGCGTGCGGGCGCGGCGGGAAGGGACTTCCACCGGCACCTGGTAGGTGGCGCCGCCGACTCGGCGGGAGCGGACCTCCAGGTTGGGGGTGAGCTTGTGGATCGAAGTCTCGAGCGCCTCGACCGGCTCGCTGCCCGCGCGGCGGGACAGCACCTCGAGGGCGTCGTAGACGATCTTCTCGGCGGTGGACTTCTTGCCGTCCACCATCACCTTGTTGATCACCTGCTGGACGAGCTTCGAGCCATAGACGGCATCGGGCTCGACGGAACGGATCGTTGCTGCTGCGCGACGTGGCATCTTCGGTGTCCTACTTGGCCTTGACGCCGTACTGCGAGCGCGCCTTCTTGCGGTCCGAGACGCCGGCGGCGTCGAGCGTGCCGCGGACGACCTTGTAGCGGACGCCCGGAAGATCCTTCACGCGGCCGCCGCGCACCAGCACCACCGAGTGCTCCTGGAGGTTGTGACCCTCGCCCGGGATGTAGGCGGTCACCTCCATCTGGTTTGTGAGCCGGACGCGCGCGACCTTGCGCAGCGCCGAGTTCGGCTTCTTCGGCGTGGTGGTGTAGACGCGAGTGCAGACGCCACGGCGCTGAGGAGCTGCGAGGCGCTTCTTGCGGCCCTGGCCCGACTTCAGGCCCGGCGTGGCGACCTTCTTCTTGGGCCTGTTGCGGCCTTTGCGTACGAGCTGGTTGATGCTTGGCATGCGGCGCGTGATGCTAGCAGCGCGGCGCGGCTACGGCCGGGTTAGGCCGCGTGCCGGCCGACCGCGTGGCCTGCACCGAGGGCGGTGTAGTCCTCGAGGGCGCCACGCAGCGCGTTCACGAGCTCCACGCCGTACGCCTCGGCGAGCTCCCGCTCGACGCGCTGGATGATCGCGTAGCCCTCGTCCTGCGCCTCCTGGCCCCGCTTGGTCAGCCGGAGGATCTTGGCCCGCTTGTCGGTGGTGTCAGGGATCCGCTCGAGGTAGCCGATCCGCTCGAGCTCGCTCGCAACCTCTCCCACCGCCTGCTTGGTGATCTGCGCGCGCTCGGCGATGTCGGTGAGCCGGGAGCCGCCAGGCTCGATGTTGCCGAACACGCAGGCGTGACCGGGGCGCAGCTCGGGGTACCCGGCGGCGCGCAACTCCGAGAAGAGGCGCTCGTCCATCAGCTGCCCAGACCTGTTCAGCAGGCCAACGAGCGGCACCCGGCCGTAGCCGGTTTCTATGAGCTTCGAGGCCATTGGTTCGGCTATCCCCCCTATTTCGTCGGATCGGTTGACATGGTCAGGTTGCTTGATAAGGTCACCGTACCAGTTTCGTCAAGCAGCCTTACAAGGCTTCCTGACCAATGTTAGCCCTCGATTCCCCCGGAGCCAACTCAATGCAACGCAAGTGGTGGACCCTCATAGCCGCATCGATCGCCACTTTCATGCTCCTGCTGGACATCACCGTGGTGAACACGGCGCTGCCCGACATCGAGCGTGACCTCGGCGCGAGCTTCACCGACCTCCAATGGGTGATCGACGCCTACACGTTGTCGCTCGCGGCCTTCGTCCTCACGGCCGGCTCGATCGCCGACCGCGTGGGCCGAAAGCGCACCTTCGTCGTGGGTCTCGGTGTCTTCACCGTCGCCTCGCTGTTCATTGCGCTCGCGCCGAGCGCCACTGCGCTGAACATCGGGCGGGCGGTGCAGGGCGTCGGCGGCGCGATCATGTTCGCGCTGTCGCTGGCGCTCATCGCCCAGGAGTTCCGCGGCGGCCGCGAGCGCGGCACCGCCATGGGCGTCTACGGCGCCACCATCGGCATCTCCGTCGCGATCGGTCCGCTGGTGGGCGGCGCCCTCACCGACTCGCTCGGCTGGCGCTCGGTCTTCTATCTCAACATCCCGATCGGCATCGCCGCCATCGCGATGACGACCGCCAAGGTGGCCGAGTCGCGCGACCCCGCGGCGCGCCGGATCGACTGGGCCGGCCTCACGCTGTTCAGCGGTGCCCTGCTCACGCTCGTGCTCGGCCTGCTTCGCGGCAACGCCGAGGGCTGGGGCAGCCCGGTCATTCTGAGCCTCTTCGGCGCCGCGGCCGTGCTTATGACGGCGTTCGTGTTGGTCGAGCAGCGGGTGAAGGACCCGATGCTGCCGCTGTCGCTGTTCCGAATCCCGGCGTTCACCGGCGTCCAGCTGGCTGCGTTCGGTCTGTCGGCGTCGATGTTCTCGGTGTTCCTGTACCTGACGCTGTACCTGCAGAACGAGCTCGGCTACGGCCCGCTCCAGGCCGGCATCCGCTACCTGCCCATGACCGTTGCGTCGTTCCTGATAGCGCCGCTGGCCGGCTCCCTGATCGGCCGCGTGCACACGCGCGTGCTGATCGGCACGGGCCTCGGCCTCACGGGCGCCGGGCTAGTGATCTCGAGCAACCTGAGCACGAGCTCGGGCTGGACCGCCCTGCTGCCGGGCTTCATCCTCGCCGGCCTCGGGATCGGCATGGCGAACCCGGCGATCGCGGACGCCGCCCTCAGCTCGGTGTCCAAGGACCGGGCGGGCATGGCGGCCGGCGTGAACGACGCCTTCCGCCAGGTCGCGATCTCGCTCGGCGTGGCGGCCTGGGGAGCCCTCTTCCTCAACCGCGGCGCGGACAAGATCGCCCAGGCGACGGCTGGCACGCAGTCGGCCCAGGGATCGCATCCCCGGCAGCTGATCGAGGCGGCGTCGTCCGGCCACGTGGACCAGGCCGTTCAGAGCCTGCCCGCAGGTAGCCGGGGCAGCGTGGCCACCGCCGCGCACGAGGGCTTCATCGCGGGCCTCAACGATGTCCTGCTGATCGCGGGCCTGGTGTCGATCGCCGGAGCGATCGCCGCGTTCTGGCTGATCCGTGAGCGCGACCTCGAGCGGGTGGATCTGGAAGCCGTGGAGGAGCCGGAGCGGATCGACGGCCCGGCGTTGCCGGAGCCCGCCGCCGCCTGAGGCTGGTCTAGGCCGTAGCCGGTGCCTGCTGCGCGGCGCGCACAGGCGCCGGCGTGACGGCCGCAGCCACGATCACGAGCAGGAAGGCGAGCGACTGAAGAGCGATGCCAAGCGGGTGGGTGGGCATCGGGTCGCCGAAGACGAGGATGCCGCCGCCGATCGCCGAGATGTTGGCGGCGGCGCTGGTGAGCGTGATGACCGGAACGGCCTCGCCCGTCTGGAGGCCTCGGGCCGAGGCGTAGAAGGCGATCACCGAGGCGAGGATGGTGACGCCGAGCCACGGAGAGACGACCCCCAAGATGCCGTGGGCGCCGATCAGACCGGTGAGTGCCTTGATCGAAACGTCGGAGACGCCGAACAGAAGACCGGCGGCGGAGCCAAGGAGCACGCCGTGGTGCTCATGGCGAGCGCCGAACTGCGGCGACAGCACGAGCAGCGTGCCGACCACGAGGAGGCCGCTCTCGAAGGCGATCATCGCCGCCTGCGAGTAGCCACTGTGAGCGCCGCCTGAAGCGGGCAGGACTACCGTGAGGAGCGCCAGGCCGACGGCCATGAGGCCGACGCCGATCCACTGGCGCTTGCCGACCTTGAAACCGAAGAAGCGTTCGGCCAGAACCGTGAGGAACACGAGCCCGCCGGAGATCACGGACTGGACGATCGAGAGCGGAGCCATCGCCATAGCGCCCACATGGAGCACCCATGCGCCGATCGCCACGAACATGCCGATCGCGAACCACTTCGACGACCAGAGGCCGACGGCGCTCTTGAAGGGGTGACGCCACTCGACGTCGGGCGCAGCACACGCGCCCCTGTGCTTGAACAGAAAGCCGAGGTTCGTGACCAGCGCGCAAAAGAGCGCGAGCAGAATGCCGAGTTCGAGAGTCATTCAGAGTTGAGGCTGAAAGCGGCCCCGCTGCCGCTATTCGAGCTATCGACTCCAGAGCCTTCAGACTTGAGCCCGGAGCGCCTCAGGCGGACTACCTTAGCGGGTCTTCGCGTCGTGTGTTGAGTCTTGCCAAGTCCCATCCGCCTCAAACCACACATCCGTACGAACACGTGCCCCCGATCCTCTTTCTCGACGTAGACGGCGTCATCAGCCTCTTCGGCTTCCCAGCCGAGGACCCTCCACCCGGGCGCTTCCACTGGGTGGACGGCGTGCTGCATTGCATCGACGAGACCTGCGGCGAGCGCATCGGGCGGCTCTGGGACGCCTACGAGGTCGTGTGGGCGACGGGCTGGGAGGAGAAGGCCAACGAGTACCTCCCGCACATCCTGTCGCTGCCGGCGCGGGAGCTGCCGGTGCTGACCTTCGACGGTCGCGCCGTGTTCGGCTCGGCCCACTGGAAGCTCGACGCGATTGCCGAGTACGCGGGCGATCGCCCGGCCGCCTGGGTGGACGACAACCTCGACGAAGAGTGCGAGCGGTGGGCGCGCGAGCGGCCTCATCCGACCTTGCTGGTCCACACGGACTCCCATACGGGCCTCCGCGACCAGGAGGTCGAGACATTGCTCAGCTGGGCCGAGGGACTCGATCGAGGAGGACACACATGAAGAAGCTCGCTCAGTGGAAGCTTCACCCCCACGACTCGCGCCCCACGACTGTGGCGGGTGCGATGGCTGTTGGCGCTGTGGCATTCGGCTCGTTCGCCGTCGGCGCGCTCGCGGTTGGCGCGCTGGCGGTCCGCCGGCTAGCGGTACAGCGCGCCGCGTTCGAGCACGTCCGGATCAGGGACCTCGAGGTGGCCCGGTTGAGGGTCCGCTCGCTCGAGATCGATAACAACCCTAGAGCCGGTCAGTAACGCCGCGATAAAGAGACGGGGGCGCCGAAGCGCCCCCGCTCTGTGTCTCTATTACCTCGACCGGCTAGGAGTCGTCGCCGGACGACTCGGGCGGGTTGGCCAGGTCGGCCAGCTCCTCCCCGAAGGCGGCACCGTCGCCGCCGTCGCCGAAGCCGAAGTTGTCGAAATCGCCGTCGGTGAGTCCGAGCTCTGCGGCGAGCTCGCCCTCGTCGAGCAGCCCGATCTCGTCGGCACCGGCGCGACCGACCGGTTCCGCAGGCTCGATCTCGAGCCGCCGGTACCGGCGCAGGCCGGTGGCCGCCGGGATCAGCTTGCCGATGATCACGTTCTCCTTCAGGCCGAGGAGACGGTCGGTCTTGCCCTCGAGCGCAGCGTCCGTGAGCACCTTGGTGGTCTCCTGGAACGAGGCGGCCGAGAGGAAGGAGTCGGTCGCGAGCGAGGCCTTCGTGATGCCGAGGATGATCTCCTCGTACTGGGCCTGCTCGGCCTTCTCCTTCTTGATCCGAGCGTTCTCCGCGAGGAACTCGAGACGGTCCACGAGCTGGCCCGGGAGGTAGGTCGAGTCGCCCTTCTGGTCGACCCTGACCTTCTTGAGCATCTGACGGCAGATGATCTCGATGTGCTTGTCGTTGATGTCCACGCCCTGCGACTGGTAGACCTTCTGGACCTCGCGCACGAGGTACAGCTCGGTGTCCGTGCGGCCGCGGGTGTCGAGGAGCTCGGCCGGGTAGATCGAGCCCTCGTTCAGCTGCGTGCCGACCTGGACCTTGTCGCCCGCCTCCACCAGTAGACGCGTGCGGCGCGGGAACGTGTACGCGTGCTCCTCGCCGGCGGCGTCGGTGATGACGACCTTGAGCGCCTTCTCCGTGTCCTCCACGGTGACGGTGCCCTCGACCGTGGCCAGCTGGGCCAGGCCCTTCGGCTTACGCGCCTCGAACAGCTCGACGACACGCGGGAGGCCGTGCGTGATGTCCGCCCCGGCGACGCCGCCGGTGTGGAACGTCCGCAGCGTGAGCTGCGTGCCCGGCTCGCCGATCGACTGCGCGGCGATGATGCCGACCGCGTCGCCGATGGCGACCTCCTTGCCCGTGGCCATCGCGAGGCCGTAGCACTTCTGGCACACGCCGGTGTCGGCCTCGCACTTCAGGACGGAGCGCACGGGGACCATCGCCGGCTCGTCGCCGAAGGTCTCGGCGATGGCAGCGAGATGGTCGCGCGTGATCATCGTGTTCTTCTCGACGAGCGTGCGACCGCGCTTGGTCTTGAACTCGCCGGCCACGTAGCGGCCAAGGAGCTGGTCGTTCGGGCGGCCGGACTCGTTCAGCACCGGCAGCTCGATGTGCTGCTTCGTGCCGCAGTCGTCGAGGCGCACGATCACGTCCTGTGCCACGTCGACCAGGCGCCTCGTGAGGTAGCCCGAGTCGGCGGTGCGCAGCGCCGTGTCCGCGAGGCCCTTACGGGCGCCGTGGGTGGAGATGAAGTACTCGAGCACCGACAGGCCCTCCATGAAGTTGGCCTTGATCGGGCGCTCGATGATCTCGCCCTTCGGATTCGCCATGAGGCCTCGCATGCCGGCCAGCTGGCGGATCTGCTTGAAGGATCCACGCGCGCCGGAGTTGGCCATCATGAAGATCGGGTTCAGCACATCCAGGTTGTCCTGCATGGCCTGACCGACCTCGTCCGTAGCCGCGGTCCACTTCTCCACGACCGCCTCGTGGCGCTCCTCCTGTGAGATGAGCCCCATGTCGTACTGATCGTGGATCTCGCCGACTTCCTTCTCGTAGCGGTCGAGGATCTGCTCCTTCTGCGGCGGCACGACCACGTCGTTCTTCGAGATCGTGATGCCCGCCTGGGTGGCGAAGTGGAAGCCCAGGTCCTTGAACGCGTCGAGCACCAGCGCGACGGCGTAGGGACCGTGCTTGGCCACGAGCGCCTCGATCACGTTGTTCATGTCCCGCTTGCGCAGCGGGTGGTTCACGAACTCGTACGTGGTGGGGTCGTAGTCCTCGCCCAGCACCTCCTCCAGCGCCCGCTCGACGCGGTCGTTGAAGATGATGCGGCCGACGGTGGTGAGCACGTGGCTCGAGTTGTCCATGCCGGCCCGCCGGTACTCGGCCAGGTCGTGCAGGTTCACCATGCCGTGCTCGTAGGAGAGCTCCGCCTCCTGCGCGGAACGGAAGACGTGCGGCCGCTTGCCGTGCTTCTTCTCGTCCCACTTGCCCGTCTTGACCCGCTCCTCGGACTCCTCGAGCCCATGCTCGTCCGGGCCGTAGGTGAGGTAGTAGGACCCCAGCACCATGTCCTGAGAGGGCGTGGCGAGCGGGGACCCGTGGGCCGGCGACAGGATGTTGTTCGACGACAGCATCAGGATGCGCGCCTCCGCCTGCGCCTCCGCGGAGAGCGGCAGGTGGACGGCCATCTGATCGCCGTCGAAGTCGGCGTTGAACGCGTGGCAGACGAGCGGGTGAACCTGGATGGCCTTGCCCTCCACGAGCACGGGCTCGAATGCCTGCAGGCCGAGGCGGTGGAGCGTAGGTGCGCGGTTGAGCAGCACCGGGTGCTCCTGGATGACCTCCTCGAGGACGTCCCATACCTCCGGGATCATCGAGTCGACCATCTTCTTGGCGGCCTTGATGTTCTGGACGGCC
>JBJMLG010000090.1:0-23523 GCA_045805385.1 Thermoleophilaceae bacterium | reverse complement strand
CCTGCGGGCAGGCGCGCCGCAGCGTGTGCCAGCCGCAACCGGCGAGCACTCGCAGCTCGTGGCCGAGCGTGGGTGCGGCGCCGCGTCGCGCGTCGTAGGCGCGGAGGTTGCGCCCGCGGTGGTAGGCGCTCCGCATGAGCGAGCGAAGGCGCGCGTCGTGCCCTGCGCGGCGGTGCTCCAGCCAGGCGCCCGCCAGGTACACCACGCGGCCGCCCTGCGACTGCAGCCGCCTGAGCCACTCCTCCTCGTCGCCGCCGGTGGGGAGGCTCTCGTCGAACCCGCCGACGCGTTCGAGCGCTCCCTTGCGCAGCAGCATGTTGGCGCTCCACACGAGGTCCGCCTCGTGGTCGTCGGAGCCGAGGTCGAGCGTTGTGATGGGCGGCAGCTCGCGGCCGCAGCCACGCGGAGCGGGGCCGTCGAAGCGAGCGCGGATCGGTCCGCCGAACGCCTCAGCGTCGGGGTGCCGAGCCGCTCCCTCCACGAGCGCGCGCAGCCAGCCCGGCGGTGCATCCACGTCGTCGTCCACGAGCGCGATCAGGTCGGAGCTCGCGGCGGCGGCGCCTGCGTTGCGCGCGGCGTTGGCACCTCGCGGCGGGTCCTGCAGCAGGTAGCGCGCGCCGTGGTGCTCGACCACCTCACGAGTGGTGTCCGTGGAGCTGTCGTCCACGACGATCACCTCGTACGGCTCTTCGACATCCTGGCGCTCGAGCGACCGCAGCGTGACCGCGAGGTAGTCCGCTCGGTTGTGCGTCGGCACGATCACCGAGACGGCGGGCTGGGCTGACACGCGGTGAGGTTAGAAGGTCAGTGAGCTGCGTCGTATTCCGGCACCCAGGGATGGCGCCTATAGCTTTCCACCGGTCGTGGCCGCGGACATCGCACTGGTATCACTGGGGACCACGCCCGGCCTGCGCCGTGCGGACGACGCCTTCGCTGCGCTCGCGCGTGACGCCGGGGCGCGGTGCGAGCTCGTGCGGGTGGAGATCGGCGCGGCGGGACGCCTGCGCCGGCACCCGGCGCTCACCGACCTCGTGGAGGCGCTCGCGGCACGCCGAGCGGCGCGAGGCGTCTCCGCCGGAACGGTCGTGTACTCGACGGTCACGGCGGCGCTGCTCCAGCCCGACCGCGGGCGATACGCCGTGCGCTTCGACTCGACCGCCGCGATGAACCGGCCGGGCGCTGGGGGTGCCTGGCAGCGAGCGCGCGAGCGGCGGCTGCTTGCCGAGGCCGAGCTGCTGTTGCCGTGGGGCGAAGTCGCGGCGGCCGCCATCCCACCCGGATCTGCCCCCGCCGTCGTACTGCGCGTGCCGGTGGAGCCGGTGCCGCGCCCCGGAGAGCCCGACGTGGACGCGATCGCCTACGCCGGCTGGCCCCGCAAGCGAGGGCTCGACCTGCTGTGCGACGCGTGGGCGAGTGCCGCCCCGGCCGGTGCGCGGCTCCAGATCGGCGGTCTCAACCGGGAAAAGGGAGTCGCCTGGCTCGAGCGCTGCGGGGTGCGGGAGCCCCGCGGCGTCGAGTGGCTCGGCTCGCTGCCGCGCGAGCTGTGGCTGCAGCGCGTGGCGCGCGCGCGGACGTTCGTGAACGCCTCGCGCCAGGAGGACCACGGGCTCGCGCAGCTAGAGGCGCTGTCCGCAGGCACGCCGCTCGTGACCGTGCCGTCGCCCGGCGCTTACGAGGCGCTTCCGCTGGCACGTGTGCTCGCGCCCGCGCTCGTTGCCGCCGCGGTGAGCGCCGGTTCGCTGGCGCAGGCGCTCGGCGCCGGCCTCGCGCTGGGGCAGAGCGAACGCGCCGCCTACGCCGAGCGCGCGGCGCGGCTGCTGGAGCCCTTCCGGCCCGAGGCGGTTCGCGAGGTGATGGCGCGCGAGGTGCTCCCCGTGCTCGGGGTGAGCGCGTGAGCAAGCCGCGCGTGCTCGTGCTTCACAACCGCTACCGGGTGCGCGGCGGGGAGGAGCGGGCGGTGGAGCTGCACGTGGATGCGCTTGCCCGCGCGGGCGTGCCGCATGCCACGTTGTTCCGCGATTCCTCGGACGCGGGCGCGCTGCGGGCCGGCCGCTCGCTCGTGCGCGGCGGCGAGCGCCCGGAGGAGGTGACGGACGCCGCGCGCGAGCTGGGCGCCGGAGTGCTCCACGTGCACAACATGCAGCCGCTGTTCGGGCCGAGGGCCCTCGAGGCGGGCCGCGCAGCCGGCGCCCGCGTGGTGATGCACCTGCACAACTACCGGCTCTTCTGCGCGATCGCGGTGTGCTTCCGCGACGGCGCGCCGTGCTTTCGATGCCACCACGGCAGGACGTTGCCCGGCTTCGCCCTGAACTGCCGCGGCTCGCTGCCCGAGTCGGCGGCCTACGCGTACGCGCTCTCGAGCCAGCTCGAGCGCGTGCTCGCCGCGGTCCACACGTTCATCACCCCCAGCGAGTTCGCTCGCGGCCAGCTCGAGCGGCTGGGACTGCCTGCCGAGCGCGTGCGGGTGCTGCCGCACTACCTGGAGGACGAAGCCTTCGAGCCCGAGTCGCGCGCCAGCGAGGGCTCCTACGCCCTGATGTACGGCCGCCTCTCGGAGGAGAAGGGCCTGCCCGAGGGCATCGAGGCGGCGCGCCGGGCGGGAGTGCCGCTGAAGGTGGCGGGCGACGGCCCGCTGATGGACCGGCTGCGCGACAGCGGGGCGGAGCTGCTCGGCCGCGTGCCGGCGGAGCGCCTGGCGGAGCTGCGGCGCGGAGCGGCCGCTGTGCTGGTGCCCTCTCGAAGCGACGAGACCTTCGGCCTCGCGGCGCTCGAGGCGATGGGCGCCGGAGTGCCGGTGATCGCCACCCGGGCCGGCGCGCTGCCGGAGCTCGTGGGCGATGAGCGCTGCGTGCCGCGCGGCGACGTGGACGCGATGGCCGAGCGCCTGCGCCGGTTGTGGAACGACGCTGCGCTACGGAGCAGCGACGGCGAGGCGCTGCTCGCCCGCGCTCGCGAGCGCTACACCCGCGAGCGCTTCACAGGCGAGCTCCTCGCCATCTACGCCGGCGCGCCGTGACGCGCGCTCACGCCGTCCCGGCCATCGCCTCCTTGGCGCGGCGGGCCATCTCCTCGGGCGGCACATCCTCGGTGTGGGTTGCGAGCTGCCACTGGTGCCCGAAGGGATCCTCCACCTGGCCCGAGCGATCGCCCCAGAACATGTCCTCGACCGGCTTGGTCAGCGTTGCGCCCGCGTCCACGGCCTGCTGAGTGATCTGGTCCACGTCGTCGACGTACAGGAAGAAGGCGGCGCTGGTCCCGCCGAGCTCCTTCGGCGGCCTCGAGCTGGACTGCGGGAACGGATCGGAGAGCATCACGATCGAATCGCCGAATTCGAGTTCGGCGTGCCCGATCTTGCCTCCGGGCGCGTCCATACGCATTCGCTCCCGCGCACCGAACGCGCGCTTGTAGAAGTCGATCGCCTGCGCCGCGTCGTCCACGGCCAGGTACGGGGTCACAGCGTGGTAACCCTCGGGAATCGGCTGTGTGGCCATCGTTTTCCCTCCGCTGGGATCGGGTTGGCCGACGGAGGTCAATCGTACGCTTCCGGCCGCGATCGGCCGGGGCGGCGGACGCTGTTAGTCCCGAAGCGCCACTGCTCCCAGGGCCTCCGCCTCGCTCAGGAATGCCTCTGTCTCCGTGATCTTGCCCTCCTCGACGCGCATCACGACGAAGAAGCCGTGCTGCACCGGCGCGCCCGTGGTGCGCCCTTTTCCGATCACGTGCTCGTAGACGACCACCACATCGCCCAGGTCGCTCACGTGATCGACCACGATCCGGAACTCGGACCACGCCGCGTCCACGTCGCGTAGGAAGTTCGCGGTTCCCTCGGGCCCGCGGTAGGTGCGTGCACCGATCACGCCGCCGGTGAACTGGAGATCGGCGGACGCAAGTGACCCAAGGGTCGCTGCGTCGCGTCGATTGAACGCGTCGATGGCTTCGGTGACGATCTCGACACTCCGCTCCGACATCGCCGGTCCAGTATCCCGCCGCTACCGCAGGCGAGGCAACCCGTGAGCGCTCAGCCGCCGAAGCGGATGCGGGCGAGCGTGCGCACCACCCGCAGGCCGTCCACCCAGGTGAGCTTCTTGCCCTCCTCGGTCGTGCGCGCGCGGTACGACACCGGCACCTCGTAGATGCGCTCGCCACGCTCCAACAGCCGCGCGGTGATCTCGGGCTCGATCGCGAACCCCTTCTCCCGCAGGGGCAGCTCCCGGAAGACGTCGGTGCGGATCACCTTGTGACAGGTCATGAGGTCTCCGATGTAGACGTTGAAGAGCGCGTTCGCGATCAGCGTGACGCCGCGGTTGCCGAGCACGTAGAGGAACGAGTGGCTGGTGTAGCCGTTGAAGGCGCGCACGCCGAACGCCGCGTTCGACTCGCCCTCGAGCAGCGGCTCGAGCAGCGGGGCGAGGTCGGCCGGGGCGTACTCGAGGTCGGCGTCGAGGATCGCCGCTATCTCGCCCTCGGCATGCTCGAGCGCCGTCCGCACGGCCGCGCCCTTGCCCTGATTGCCCTCGTGGTGGTAGATCCGCACCCTGTCCGCGGGCCAGTCGGCGGCGTCCATGATCTCGCGGGTGCGGTCGGTGGAGCCGTCGTCCACCAGCACCAGCTCGGTCTCGACCGGCAGCTCGGTGGCCAGCACCTGACGCACCGCCTGCTCGACGGTGCGCTCCTCGTTGAACACGGGCATGAGGATCGACAGCTTCATGGGCGGAGCAGCGTAGCGGCTGGGAGTTTCAGCGCCCGGCGAGCACCGGGTCGTTCTCCCGGAGCCAGTCCACCGTCTGCCTGACTCCCTCGCGGATGCCGATCCGCGCCTCGAAGCCGAGCAGCCGCTTCGCCTTGTCCACGGACGGCCAGCGGCGCTGAACGTCGACCTGGAACGTGGGCACGTGCTCGAGCTCGAACTCCTCCGGCGGCAGGCCGCACTCCTCCCAGACGATGCGCGCGATCTCGGCGACGGTGCGCTCGTCGGAGGCGGAGATGTTGAAGTCCTCGTTCTCGGCTGCCGGGTGGAGCGTGGCGGTGGCGATCCCCTCGGCGATGTCGTCGATGTGGGTGATCGTGCGGGTCTGCTCGCCGGACCCGAAGATCTGGAGCGGCCGCTGGCCCGACAGCACCTTGCGGATCAGGTCGGGAACCATGTGGGCGATGCCGGGCTCGTCGTCCGGCATCTCGCCCGGGCCGTAGGCGTTGAACGGGCGGCAGATCGTGAACGGCAGCCCATGCTCGTCGTGGAGCGCGCGGCAGTAGACCTCCCCGGCGAGCTTCGAGAAGCCGTAGGCCGACTCCGGGATCGGCGTCTCGGAGATGTACTCCTCCGTGGTCGGGAACTCGCGCGCCCGCTCGAACACCATCGAGGACGACACGTACACGAGCCGCTCCACCCGCTGCTCGAGTGAGGCGCGGAAGACGCCGTTGTAGAGCGCGGTGTTCACCTCGAGCAGGGTGTGCGGGAGCTTGTGGAAGTTGCCGATGCCGCCCACGATCGCGGCCAGGTGGATCACTCGATCCACCCCCGCGACCGCCTCGCGCGCCTGGGCCACGTCCCGCAGGTCACCGGTGTGCACCTCGCAGGCCTCGCGGACCCACTCAGCGGGCGGCCGCTGATCGGAGACCCGCACCTCGAAGTCGGGATCGCCGACGAGGCGCCGCACCACCGCGGTGCCGATCGTCCCGGCCCCGCCCGTCACCAGCACTCGCGGCATCAGGCGGTGACCAGCTCTTCGGCCGTGGCGAACACGCGGCCGGCGCCGCTCACATTCCACGGATCCACCAGCACCGCGTCGCGCGGCAGCTTGCCCACGAGGTCCTCGTAGACGGAGTGGTTCGTGGCGACGATCACGCCGTCCGCGCCCGCGAGCGCCGATTCGAGCGGCTCTGAGAGGTCGGGCACGTAGGGGTCGTGGCGCGACACGTGGGCCAGCTCGCGCTCGAGCAGCCGGATCAGCTTGAGCGACAGCGAGTCGCGGAGATCGTCGGAGTCGCGCTTGAAGGTGAGCCCGAGCACCGCCACCTTCTTGTCCCGCAACGAGCCGCCGAGCCGCTTCTTGAGGCCCTCGGCGAGGAAGAGCGGCATCGTCTCGTGCACGCGCGACACCGCCAGCAGCATGCCCGGCGCACTCGAGCGCTCCTCGGAGAACGCGAAGTCCTTGCGCAGGCAGGTGCCGGCTGTGAGGCCCGGCTGAGCGATGCCGCCGCGCGGGTAGTCGTGGTTCACGAGGTCGATCACCTCGAACACGTTCGCGCCGAACTGCTCGCAGTTCATCATCAGCAGGTTGGGCACCGCGAAGTTCACGTAGCGGAACACGTTCGACCACACCTTCGCGAGCTCTGCCTGCACCGGCGTGGTCTGCACGATCTCGGCGCCGAACGGCTCGAACAGCTCGCCCGCGCGCAGGCCCGAGACCTCGCCCACGCCGCCGACGATGCAGGGCAGCGACGAGATCTCCTCGAGGAAGTGGTTCACCGCGATCCGCTCCGGCACGTGCGACACGAAGAAGTCCTCGCCCACGGTGAAGCCACGGCGCTGCTCGATGTAGCCCGCCACCCACTCGGTGGTGCCGGGCGCGACCGTGGAGCGCAGGATCACCTGCTGGCCCTCGCGCAGCACCGGCAGCAGCTGGTCGACCACGCTGCGGATGTCCGAGATGTCGATCTCGATGTGCGAGTGGGCCGGCGTGCCGAGCGTGAGCACGATGCTGCCGGCCCCCGCCGCGTCCTCCACGCGCTGCGACGTGCGCATCCGGCCCGAGGCGTTCACGCGCTCGAGCAGCTCCTGGGTGCCGGTCTCCGCGAACGGCATGCGGGCGGCCGCGATCTCCTCGAGACGGCCGGCGTCCTTGTCCACGCCGACGACCTCGAAGCCGTGGTCGGCGAACGACAGCGCCAGTGGGAGACCGATGCGGCCCAGCCCTACGACCGCGACGCTTCTCATGGACGAAGCTTAGGCCCGCCGCCCGCGTAGCTGCTGCCGCAGGAGCTGGCGGGCGAATGCGATCACGAAGCGCGGGTTGTAGTAGAGGTAGCGCGGAAGCAGCCGGCGCGGCTCCTGGGCGATGCGGTAGATCCACTCGAGGCCGCGCGCCTGCATCCACGACGGCGCCTGCGAGACGCGGCCCCCGAGGAAGTCGAACGCGGCGCCGACGGCGCACATAACCGGCACGTCCAGCTTCGGCCGCATGTGCGCGAGCCACTTCTCCTGCTTGGGCACGCCGATTCCCACCCACAGCACGTCCGGCTTGTCGCGGTTGATCTGCGCGACGAGGTCGGCCTCCTCCGCCTCGGTGAGCGGGCGGAACGGGGGGGAGTAGCCGCCCACGATCTCGATGCCGGGATGGCGGCGGCGCAGGTTGGTGGCGAGCTGGAGCAGCGAGCCCTGGTCACGGCCGCCGTAGAGCCACACGCGGTGGCGCTTGTTCGCCGAGCGCGCGCAGTAGCGGTCCATCAGCTCCGGCCCGTACACGCGGCTCTTCAGCCCGGCGCCGAGCGCGTTCGCCGCCCACACCACCGGCATTCCGTCCGGCACGGTGAGGGAGGCGTTGGCCGTGGCCTCGAGCATCTCCGGGTCGAGATAGCTGACCGTGGTGGCGTGCACTGCCACGGCGCAGACGTAGCCGCGGTCGCGGCGGGCGATCATGCCGTCCATCACGTCCATCGTCGCGTCGTAGTCCGTGATGGCGATCGGCACGCCGATCACGTTGCACTTCGGCACATCCTCGGGCCGCGGCAGCGAGGCGTCGCGCGAGAGCGGCGCGCTGCGCGGCTCGCGGCGTGCAACAGGGGACGCTGTGGTTTCTGGCCGAGGACTCACTCTTCTGCTGGTTCGGCGAGGCATGCCGCGCACCTGCGGAGCCCCTGCCGTAGCGGGCAGAGTGTAGGCATCCGACCGGGTGAACGTGGCGCTCGGAAGCAAGAACCGCCGCCCGCGGCCGTAGTTGCGGGCGGCTATCGCGTATCGTCGCCGCGATGTCCGCCACGGGGACACTGACGGAGCGCCTGCGCGCCCGCCCACCCGCCGTGCACGCCGGAAAGGAGTACCTCGGCCTGGCATGGCCGGCGATCGAATGGCTCGAGCAGAACGTGCGCGACGGCATGACCACGCTCGAGACCGGCTCCGGCGCGAGCACGGTGGTGTTCGCGGCCGCCGGCGCCACGCACACGGCCATCAGCCCGGACCCCGGGGAGCACGAGGCGATCCGGGCCTGGTGCGCGGCCGAGGGCATCTCCACCGAGAAGGTGACGTTCATCGCCGACTCCTCCCACACGGCGCTTCAGAACGGCTGGCAGCCGCAGGAGCTCGACATCGTGCTCATCGACGGCGCGCACAGCTTCCCGTTCCCCGTGCTCGACTGGTTCTTCACTGCGCCGCACCTGAAGCCGGGCGCCCGGGTGCTCGTGGACGACGCCTACCAGCCGGCGGTGAACGTGCTCGCCCGCTACCTGCGCAAGTCCGACCACTGGCAGCTGGAGGAGGTGCTCGGGCACCGCACACCAGCGTTCCGGCTGGTGGGCGACCAGGCGCTCGCGTTCGATTGGGACGACCGCGCGCTCGGGCACGCGAGCTTCGACTACCTGCCGCCCGGCCGCCGCGCGGTCGCCCGGCTTCGCTACAGCGCCTTCGAGCGCGGGCCGCTGAAGCCGCTCGTGCCGGCGCTCGGCAGGCTGATGGGGCGACGCGCTTGAGCGCTCGGCGTTCGCTGATCACGGGCGTCGGCGGCCAGGACGGCTCCTACCTCGCCGAGCTGCTGCTCGACCAGGGTCACGAGGTGTACGGGGTGCTCAGGCGCCCGGCCGGCGAATACCCCAACCTCGAGGCGCTGAACGGTCGGATCGGCCTGCTCGACGCGGACCTGCTCGACCAGGAGTCACTTGTGCGGGCACTCCGCGAGAGCGGCGCCCGGGAGGTCTACAACCTCGCGTCGGTGTCGTTCGTGCCGCGCTCCTGGGACGAGCCGGTGCTGACCGCCGAGTTTGCCGCCGTGGGGGTCACGACGATGCTCGAGGCCGTCCGCGAGGTGGACCCGGCGATCCGCTTCTACCAGGCCTCCTCGAGTGAGATCTTCGGTGAGCCCGACGAGTCGCCACAGAGCGAGGACACGCCGCTCAAGCCGCTCACGCCCTACGGCGTGGCGAAGGCCTACGGCTTCTTCATCACCCGGAGCTACCGACGGCGCTACGGGCTCCACGCGTCCTCGGGCATTCTCTACAACCACGAGTCGCCCCGGCGCCCGATCGAGTTCCTGCCCCGGAAGGTGTCGAACGCGGTCGCGCGCATCCGCGCGGGGCTCGAGCGTGAGCTGGTGCTGGGAGACCTCGATGCGCGCCGCGACTGGGGATATGCCGCGGACTACGTGCGCGCGATGGCGATGATCGTGTCCGCGCGCGAGCCGGACGACTACGTGGTGGCCACGGGCGTGGCACACACGGTGCGGGAGCTCGTTCAGTGCGCGTTCTCGCACGCCGGGCTCGACTGGCAGGAGCACGTGCGCGTGGACCCGCAGCTGCAGCGCGGAAAGGCCGAGCTGCACAACCTCGTGGGCGACGCTTCGCGCGCCCGCGAACGCCTGGGCTGGGAGCCGAGCGTGGACTTCGACGGCCTGGTGCGCCTGCTCGTGGACGCCGACGTGGCCGCGCTCGATTCGCAGCTCGCTCACGAGGGCTGACATGCACGTGGCAATCCCGATGCTCACCCTGGTCCCGGGGAAGATGGGCGGCTCGGAAACGCTGACGCGGGGGCTGGTGCGCGGCCTCTCCGCCGCGCCCGGCGAGGAGGACCGCTACACGGTCGTGGCCGAACCCGAGGGCGCGGCCACCCTCGAGCCCCTGGCACGCGAGCCGGTGGAGGTGCGCACGGTTCCATTTGCCCGCCGCGGCGGCTCGGCCGCGGCGCGGCTCGCCTCGGTCGTCCGGGCGCGATACGCCGGCGCCGGTCTACGCCGCGCGGTCACGACCGCAGCGGGCGAGCCGATCGACGTGGTGCACTACGCGCTCACGGTCTCCGTGCCCGAGCTCGACCTCCCTCGAGTCGTGACCGTGTTCGACCTCCAGCATGAGCTCATGCCCGAGTTCTTCTCAATGGCCGAGCGGGCCTACCGGCGCGTGTTCTACGCCGGGGCGATCGCTCGTGCAGACGCGATCGTGACGATCAGCGAGTTCAGCCGGCAGACGATCGTGGAGCGGCACGGCGTGGACCCCGAGCGCGTGGTGGTGGCCTACCAGGACGTGGATCGCGAGCTGTTCCGCCCGGGTCCCGTGCCGGGCGACGAGTCACTGCTCGCGCCTCTGCGACTGCCGGAGCGCTTCGTCTTCTATCCCGCGAACATCTGGCCCCACAAGAACCACGAACGCCTGATCGACGCGTTCGCGCAGTCGCAGGACCGAGAGCTGACGCTGGTGCTGAGCGGGCAGGATCACGGCAAGCTGCCGGAGCTGATGGAGCACGCCGGTCGCGCGGGCGTGGCCGACCGGGTGATGCACGCCGGCTACGTGGAGCGCGCGCAGCTGCCGGCGATCTACCGCCGCGCGGTCGGCGTTGTGTTCCCCAGCCTGTTCGAGGGGCTCGGCATCCCGCCGCTCGAGGCGCAGGCCTGCGGCTGCCAGGTGGCCGCGGCGCGCGTCGCGTCGCTTCCCGAGGTGCTCGGCGAAAGGGCGCTCTGGTTCGACCCTCGCGACACCGGGGCGATCGCCGGGGCGATCGACGCGCTCGCTGCCGGGCATGCGCCGTCCGGCACGCCGCCCGAGAGCTTCTGGAGCCGCTTCAACTGGGAGGCGGCCGCCGCCGACCATCGGCGCGCGTACCGGCTCGCGGCCGGCAGCGGGGCCGGCACTAGGATGGCTGTCCGATGAGCGACGTGTCGGGCAGGAGGGTGCTGGTCACAGGCGGCGCGGGCTTCCTCGGCTCGCACGTCGTGGACCTGCTGCGCGAACGCGGCGCCGAGCTGATCGTGCCGCGGAGCGCGGAGTTCGACCTGGTCGTGGAGGACGACGTGCAGCGGCTCGTCGGCGAGACCCGCCCCGAGATGGTCATGCACCTGGCGGCGCGCGTGGGCGGGATCGGCGCGAACCAGCGCAACCCCGGCGCCTACTTCTACGCGAACCTGATGATGGGCGCGCTCCTGATGGAGCATTCGCGCCGTACCGGAGTGGAGAAGTTCCTCCAGCTCGGCACGATCTGCGCGTACCCGAAGTTCACGCCCGTGCCGTTCCACGAGGACGATCTCTGGGACGGCTATCCAGAGGAGACGAACGCTCCCTACGGAGTCGCAAAGAAGGCTCTGCTCGTGCAGGCCCAGGCGTACCGCGAGCAATACGGCTTCAACGCCATCTACCTGCTGCCGGTGAACCTGTACGGGCCGAAGGACAACTTCGACAGGGAGAGCTCGCACGTGATCCCGGCGCTCATCCGCAAGATGATCGAGGCGCAGGAGAGCGGCGACGCCAAGGTGGTGCTCTGGGGCGACGGCTCGCCGAGCCGCGAATTCCTCTACGTGGACGACTGCGCGGAGGCCCTCGTGCTCGCGCTCGAGCGCTACGACAGGCCCGAGCCCGTGAACGTGGGCGCGGGCTTCGAGATCACGATCCGGGATCTGGCCGAGCTGGTGCGGGAGATCACCGGCTTCGGGGGCGAGATCGAATGGGACACCTCCAGGCCCGGCGGGCAGCCACGCCGCATGCTCGACACATCGCGCGCCGAGCGCGAGTTCGGCTTCAAGGCGCAGACCGGCTTCCGCGAGGGCCTGCAGAAGACCGTCGACTGGTTCCGCGAGCATCGCGATTGGGTGGCCGAGGACGAGCGCAGGCGGAGGGAGTCCGAGCGCCGCGCGATGGCCGCGGCAGGCCTCCTCACAGGCTCGCCCTGACCTCCCCGCGGGCTATCCTTCCCGCGGCGCAACCCTCGACGGGCAGACCGGTTTCGAACTGGCGGGAAGCGCTCGGCGCCGCTCCGCTCAGCCCATCATGCGGAAGACCTATCTAGCCATCATTCCGGCTCTCAACGAGGAGCACACCATCACGTCGGTGATCGACGGCTTGCGGCTGCACGCGCCGCGGTTCGACGTCGTGGTGATCGACGACGGCTCCAGCGATCGCACGAGCGAGGCCGCCGAGGCCGCGGGCGCGCCGGTGATCCGGCACCCGTTCAACCTCGGGATCGGCGGCGCTGTGCAATCCGGGTTCAGCTACGCGCAGGAGAACGGCTACGACTTCATGGCGCAGGTCGACGGCGACGGGCAGCACGATCCCGCCGAGCTCGCCAAGCTGATCGAGCGGATGGAGCGAAACGGCGTCGACATGGTGTGCGGGTCGCGTTTCATGGAGGAGACCGGCTACGCCGCCCCGCGCGCACGCCGGACCGGCATACGCATCTTCGCGGCGATCCTCTCCCGCATCGTGGGGCAGCGCGTGACCGATCCCACCTCGGGCTTCCGCCTCTTCAATCGCCGCGCGATCGGGCTGTTCGCGCGCGACTACCCGCACGACTACCCCGAGGTCGAGGCGGTGCTGATGCTCCACTTCCACCAGCTGCGCATGTGTGAGGTGGCGGTGACGATGTACCAGCGCGGGGGCGGCGTGTCCTCGATCAGCACCGGGAAGTCGGCCTATTACATGATCAAGGTGCTCATGGCGATCGTCGTCGGCCTCGTGCGCGCGCGGCCGGTCGTGGAGCCCGGCGACGAGCCGCCCGTCGCGGCGGCGCACGGAATCTGATGGGCACGCGCATCCAGATCGTCTCGATCCTGGCGACGGTCGTCCTGTTCCTGATCGTGTTCGAGCTGGTGCGCCGCCGCCGCCTCCAGGAGCGCTACGCGCTGCTCTGGCTGTTCGCGGCCGTCGTGCTGTTCGGGCTTGCCGCCTGGCAGGGCCTGCTCTCGAAGATCT
The DNA here is from genome assembly GCA_045805385.1 of Thermoleophilaceae bacterium. GTDB lineage: Bacteria > Actinomycetota > Thermoleophilia > Solirubrobacterales > Thermoleophilaceae > JADGHQ01. The sequence goes on along the minus strand of JBJMLG010000090.1, from coordinate 10,644 downwards.
CCCACGCGGTCGGCATCTTCTACCCGCCCTCGGCGCTGTTCGTGATCGCCTGCGGATTCATCCTCGTGCTGCTGCTGCACTTCTCGGTGGCGGTGTCGCGCCTGTCCGACCAGACCAAGGTGCTCGCGCAGCGCCTGGCTCTCACCGAGAAACGGCTCCGCGACCTCGAAGCCGGCGACGAGGCCCAGGAGGAGCGCACGGCCGAGACCGTGGGCCGCGCGCCTACGCCGTAACCGCGCGGCGGCGCACCACGGAGGCGAGCAATCGCCACTCGTCGGGCCATGCGACGCGGGTCGCAACGAGCGCCGAGCCCGCCGCGAGCACCGCCGCCGGGGCCACCACAGCGGGCTCGTAGCCGAGGGCCAGCACGAGTGCGACCGACGGCGCGAACGCGACCGCCATGGCGCCGAGCGCGCGGGCCGTGTCGGCCGCCATGTGGCGCCCGACCCGCGGCGCGTCCCGGCCGAACGCCAGGAAAAGCTGCGCGGCGGTGGCGGCGAGAATGGAGACGGACTGCGCGACCGCGATGCCCCTGATGCCCCACGCCTCGCGTCCCGCGATGGCGAGCGGTGCGAGCAACAGCACCTGAGCCACTGCGATGAGGGCAAGCGCCCTGAGCTGCCCACGAGCGAGCAGCTCCACGACGGCAAACGTGCCGGCGGCGGTGCCGAGCACCCACCCGGATAGCAGCAGCAGCGTGACCACCAGGCGAACCGTGTCGTCGTGGCCGAAGGCGCCGCCGAGCACGAAAGCGAGCACGGGCTGGCCGACCAGCGCGGCGAGGGCAAGCACCGGCATCACCACCACCACCGTCACCCGGTAGGTGGCGAGCGAGCTCTGCGCCATCACCCGAGGCGAGCGCGCCTCCTCGGAGAGCAGCCGGGGGCTGCGCACCATGGCCGCCGACGTCGCCGTCATGGCGACCAGGATCGCTGCGCTGAAGTACGCATACGCGTAGAGAGTCGCCTCGCCGGAGCCGGCGCGCGATGCCACCGCGACGCAGATCACGTAGCCCACGTTCAGCGCCACATAGGTCATCGACGCGAGCGTGAGGTCTCGCACCTCGCGGACGACCGAGCGGAACCCGTCGGATCCGCCGCCGCTGTGGAGACCGTCCGCCAGCAGCGCCCACAGGAAGGTGCCGGCGAGCAGCACGGCCCCGGCGTCGATGCCGATCGCGACGGACTCGATCCCGACGGCGCTCTCGAGTGCCAGGAACACGACCACGCTGGCGATCCCGGCTACCAGATAGGTGACGCCGATCAGCACGAAGCGACCTCGCGTCGCGAGGATCGCGGCGAGCATCGAACCGAACAGCTGCCCGGCTACGGCCAGCCACAGAATCCGCAGCGAGTGCGCTGCCACGCCGCCCGGGTCGTCCTTGACGAGCAGCGATGCGACGGGATCTGCCAAGGCGACCATCGGGATAGCCGCCGCCAGCGCGATCACCCCCACGGCCGCGAGGAGCCGGACGGGCGCCGCACGGTCGCTTGGGTCCATGAGCTTCGGCAGTGCGGTCAGCCGGAAGGTCTGGCCGAAGATGATCACCACGGTGGCTACGCCGTATGCAGCGAAAAATGCATCCGTGCGAGCCGACTTGCCGAAGATGTGCGCGATCAGCAGCGCGATCACGCCGCCCATCACCATCGCCGACGCCTGGCCGAGGGACACGATCGCGGTGTGGCGCGCGTCGTCCGCGGCAAGCGGGCCGGTCGCGGGCGCGGCGGGCCGCGGCACCTCCTCGGCCGGCACCACGCCGGTATCGCGCCCGGGGGTGGTCACGCGCGGCGCTCGCGGAGGTAGCGCATCCCTTTGTAGATCGCGGGGATGAGGCGGCTGATCACCACGTTCGCTCCCACCGCCAGCGAGTGCCCGTCGCCGTGCTCGCGCGCGTTCTCTGCGTGCTCCTCGAACTGCGTCTCGAAGCCGGACATGCTGAGCGATCCCGGCGCCATCCTGAACGCCGCGATCTCCTCGTCGATGAACAGCGGCCGCCAGCCCTGGCGCCCGAGCCGCAGCCAGAAGTCGTAGTCCATCGAGTAGCGGAAGCGCTCGTCGAACATGCCCACCCGGTCGAACGCCTCGCGGCGGACAAACGTGGCGGGCGCCGACACGAAGTTCTGCACCAGGTGCAGCGGGAACGACCATCGGCGCAGGAAGAAGTCCTTGTACGCGGTCACTGCGGGGCGGATCTCGTTGCCATCGGAGTCGATGATCGGGCAGCGGCCGAAGCCCCACATCGCCTCGGGATGGCGAGCCAGCTCCTCGCCCACGCGCTGAAGCGCGCCGGGCATGTACACGTCATCGGCGTTCAGCCAACCCACCACGTCGCCCGTGGCCATGCGCACGCCCTTGTTCATGGCGTCGCTCAGGCCACGGTCGGGCTCCGAGATGAACCGCACTCCCTCCGCCCGCTCCAGGATGTCGACCGTGCCGTCGGTCGACCCGCCGTCGACGACGATGTGCTCGAGCTTCGGGTAGCCCTGTGAGCGCACACTTTCGAGCGCGGTCTCCAGGGTGCCCGCCGCGTTCAGGCACGGCGTGACGATGGACAGCGACGGGACGTCCATGAGCGCTGTTGTACTTTAGGCGGGCCGATGGCAGGGAAGAAGGCGCTCATAACCGGAATCACGGGGCAGGACGGGTCCTACCTCGCGGAGCTGCTCCTCGAGAAGGGCTACGAGGTGCACGGCATCGTGCGCCGCTCGTCGAGCTTCAACACGGACCGCATCAACCACCTCTACCGCGATCCCCACGAGGAGGGCGTCCGCCTCTTCAATCACTTCGGCGACCTCGCGGACTCCGTGGCGCTCACCAAGCTGCTCTACGAGCAGCAGCCAGACGAGGTCTACCACCTCGGCGCCCAGAGCCATGTGCGCGTGAGCTTCGACATCCCCGAGTACACGGCCGACATCGTCGGGCTCGGCACCATCCGCATGCTCGAGGCGATCCGCGAGGCGGAGGTGAAGACGCGGTTCTATCAGGCGTCCTCCTCGGAGATGTACGGGAAGGTGCAGGAGGTCCCGCAGACTGAGACGACGCCGTTCTACCCACGGAGCCCCTATGCCGTCGCGAAGGTGGCTGCGTTCTGGGCGACGGTCAACTACCGGGAGTCGTACGGGATGCACGCGAGCAACGGCATCCTCCACAACCACGAGAGCCCGCGCCGCGGCGAGACGTTCGTGACGCGCAAGATCACCCGCGCCGTAGCTCGTATCAAGCACGGTCTTCAAGACAAGGTCTACATGGGCAACCTCGATGCAAAGCGCGACTGGGGCTACGCCAAGGACTACGTCGAGGCGATGTGGCTGATGCTCCAGCAGGATGAGCCGGATGACTACGTCATCGCCACCGGCCAGACGCACAGCGTTCGTGAGTTCCTCGAGGAGGCGTTCGGCTACGCCGGCCTCGACTACCGCGATCACGTCGAGATCGACGCCCGGTATTTCCGCCCGGCTGAGGTGGACCTCCTACTCGGCGACCCCACCAAAGCCAAGGAGCAGCTCGGCTGGGAGCCACGCGTGACCTTCAACGAGCTGGTAAAGCTCATGGTCGACTCCGACATGCAAGAAGTGCGCGCCCAGCTCGAGGGCGGCGCTGCTGCCGTCCGCCGCTAGCGCTCTCGCGGGCTCAGCCGGCAGCGCACGAGTGTGCGCACCACGCGCAAACCGTCCACCCAGGTCAGCTTCTTGCCTTCCGCCGTGGCTCGGGCCCGGTAATGCACGGGCACCTCGTAGATGCGCTCGCCGCGCTGCACCAGCCGCGCTGTGATCTCCGGCTCTATCGCGAACCCCTTCTCCCTCAGCGGAAGGCTCTTGAAGAGGTCGGTCCGGATGACCTTGTGACAGGTCATGATGTCGCCGACGTAGACGTTGAACAGCACGTTTGCGAACAGCGTCACGCCGCGGTTGCCCAGCACGTAGAGGAACGAGTGGCTCGTGTATCCGTTGAAGGCGCGAACGCCGAAGGCGGCATTCGCCTCACCGTCGATCAAGGGCTCGACGAGCGGAGCCAGATCCGCCGGCTCATACTCGAGGTCGGCGTCGAGGATGGCCGAGAACTCGCCGCGTGCATGGCCGAGCGCCGTGCGCACCGCCGCGCCCTTCCCCTGGTTCTGGGAGTGGTGGAAGATCCGTACCTTGTCTCCCCAATCGCCCTGCTCGAGGATTTCGCGCGTGCCGTCCTGCGAGCCGTCGTCGACGACCACGAGCTCGGACTGCAGGGGCAAATCGGCTGCGAGGGTCTGCTCGATGGCTGTCGCCACCGTTCGCTCCTCGTTGTAGACCGGCATCAGGATCGTGAGGCTGGACATTGCGGCGGCGCAGCCTAGCGACTCGCCCCCGCATGGCTACCCTTCGCGCGATGGCGGGAAGGCGAGCCCTGCGGGCGAGCGGGATGCTGCTGGGCGCCGCAGTGTCCATTCTGTTCACGTACCTCGCGGTGCGCGGCATAGACGTGCATGCGTTCTGGCACGCCCTGCGGGGCAGTGACTACGGCTGGCTCATCCCGGCGCTTGCCGTCTTGGCGATCTCGATCTTCCTGCGGATCGCTCGTTGGCGCGTGCTCTTCCCGGCGTCCAGCCGGCCGAGCCTCCGGGACGCGAGTGCGGCGTCGCTTCTGGGTTACTTCTTCAACAACATCCTGCCGGCGCGCGGAGGCGAGGCGGTCCGGGTTCTCGCGCTGCACGACCGGGCGGGCACGTCGCGCGCGCTCGGGCTCGCAACGGCTGTCAGCGAGCGCGTCTACGACATCCTGGGGCTGCTCGTCGTGCTGTTCGCGTCGATCCCGTTCCTGCCCCACATCAGCTGGGTGGTGCGCGCGGGTGTGATCGCGGTGGCGTTGGCGATCGCCATCGCCGCAGCCGTCGTGACTCTCGAGGTCTACGGAGCCCGGCCTGTCATCTGGGCGCTGCGCCCGCTGGCGCGTTTCCGCCGGGTCTCCACAGAGCGCATCGAACATGCAGCGCACAACGTGGTGGAGGGCCTGATCGGGTTCCGGCGGGTCTCCGTCGCGGTGCCGGCGTTCCTGCTCACCGTAGGTTCCTGGCTGGTGATGGCGGCGTCGTTCTGGCTCGTGAGCCTGGGATTCCACCTCGGGGTGGGTTACGGTGCGGCCGTACTCGTGGTTGTCACGGCGAACTTCGGGGCGGTGCTCCCGGCCTCGCCGGGAGGGATCGGGGTGTTCGAGGCAGCGGTCGTGCTCGCTCTGACGTCGTTCCACGTGCCGAAGTCCGAGGCGCTCTCGTACGCGGTGGTGGTCCACGCACTGAACTTCTTCCCCTTCCTCCTCGTGGGTTACCCGCTGCTGCACACGAGCGTGGTCCGTCGCCGCCGAGTGCGCGCGTCATTCGCCCAACGGGCTGCCGAGCAGTCGTAAGAGCCTCGTTGGCCACTTCCGTTCGCCGATCCGCGACAGAACCGACGCCGACTCGCCGGGCCGGCCGAGTGTGGCGCGCCGTGGCGGCCGTCCCGGCTCCGCTGGCTTTGCTGCTCGTCGTCGTGGGCCTCGTGAACTGCACCTGGGCGCTGCTCACGCCTCCCGGCCAGGTGCCGGACGAGCCAAACCACATCCAGTACACCCAATCGATCGCGGAGCGCGGGGCGCTTCCGGGGCACGGGAAGCAGACCAACTCGACCGAGGAAAACTTCGCGGCGACAGCCACAGCCTGGTACAACCTGCCCGGCTTCCCACTGCGCAAGCCGCCGTGGACCGAGGCCGCGTACCGCGCCTGGCAGCAACAGCAGGCGAAGCTGCCGCACTCGGCTCGAAGCGACGGCGGCGGCTACATCTGGCAGGGCGACAACCCGCCGCTCTATTACGCCTACGAGGCCGGTGCCTACCGGCTGGGCGAGGGAGGCGACTTCATCGACCGCCTCTACCTGATGAGGATCGCCTCGGCGCTGCTGATGCTCATCACCGCCACCGGCGCGTGGCTGTTCGCGGGCGAGGTCTTCGGGCGCGACCGGCGGCTCCAGCTCGTGGCAGCTGCCGTTGCAGGCCTGTGGCCGATGGCCACCTTCGTCTCGTCAGGCGTGAATCCGGACGCCGCGCTGTACGCGTTCTGGAGCATCGCGTTCTGGCTCGGCGCCCGTGTCTTCCGACGGGGACTCAGCGTCCGCGACGGCGTGGCTCTGGGCGCCGTGATCGGCGTCGCCACAGTCGAGAAGTCCACGAGCCTGGCACTCGTGCCGCCTCTGCTGCTCGCGCTGGGTGTGGGGTGGTGGCGGCTGCGCCGTAGCGGCACGACGACCTTCGGGCTGCATGGGCGGCAGGTCTCGACGGCCGCGGCTGTAGCGGCCTCGCTGCTTGCGTTCGCGATCCCGTTCGGCGGGTGGGCCGCTGCGGCCACGGCCACCGGCCGTCCCATCACCAATCAGGCTCCCCACTACCCGGGCCGCAAGGCGCCGCAGCTCACCTCACCGAAGGACGTGCGCGAGTTCACGAGCTACCTATGGCAGTTCTATCTCCCGCGGCTGCCGTTTCAGCAGCCGATGGGCCTGATTGGCGGGGGCGGCGGGAAGGCGCTGTACTACACCTGGATCCAGGAGGGCTGGGGAGCGTTCGGCTGGCTCGAGGTGAAGTGGCCGCAGAGCGTTTACCCGTGGTTCGCGGCACTCTCGGCGCTGCTGGTGCTGGGTGGAGCTGTCGGCCTGGCCCGCTCGTGGCGGCGGGGCTCGCTCGACTTGGCGATGGTTGCCTTCTACGGACTCGCGGTCGCCTCGTTGCTGTTCATCCTCCACTGGGCCGAGTTCTCGATCATGCGCCTCGAGAGGATCGGCTTCAACCAGGGCCGGTATCTGTTCCCGCTCCTGGGCCTGGCAGGGGTGATAGCCGCGGGTTGCGTCTCGCTGCTGCCGCGCCGCAGGCGAGCGCTCGGCGCGGGAGTGGTTCTTGCCGCCCTAGTCGTGTACCAGCTGTTCTCGATGGGGCTCGTCGTGGAGCGTTACTTTGTCTAGGCCGCTCGCAGCTGCGCTCGTGCTGCTCGCCGCAGCGGCGGCCGGGCTCGCGGCTCTAGCGCTCACGGCCGCCGGCCACGACCAGCACCTCGCCTACTCCCCGGGCATCGCGCCGTTCGACGCCGGGCGCACGCTCACGGGGGGTGAGACCAGCTGCCAGCAATTCGACCTGCCGGTGGTCGCGGATGCGGTCACGCTCCCTGTTCGCTCGGCCGGGCCGGGACCGCCCCTGGACGTGCTGGCGCGCGGTGCGGGCGGCAGGGTGATCGGCCGCGGCTCAGTCGCCGGGGGCTACGCCAGCGGCCACATGGTCAGCACCCGAGTGGGGCCCATGCCCGCCGGGTCCAAGGTGGAGATCTGCGTGCGCAACGCCGGCGGCGCTTCCGTGGTCGTGCCTGGTGAGAACGGCACGATGGACATCGCCTTCCTGCGCACGAAGCCGAAGTCGACCCTGTCGCTCCTCGGCGACGCGCTCGACCGCGCCTCGGTCTTCCGGCCCGGATGGGTCGGCGGTTGGACGTTCTGGGTTTTGCTCGCCCTCGTCGGCGTGGGCGCGCCGCTCGTACTCGCTCGCGCGCTCGCCGCGGCCGAGCGTGAGGACCTAGCCGGGGACGACCTCGACCCAGTCGGCACGCCGCGCGCATAGCGAGCGCGCGGCCGCGGGCGACACGCGGACCAGGCGCTCCGGCGCCACGGGCTCGAGGAAGACGGTGTCGTACGCTTCGTCGCGGCCGTTGCCCGGCGCCAGCCCGCCCCCGGCACGGACCAACTGCACCTGGTGGCTGCCTGCTCCCAGCTTGAGCTCGCCGAGATACGCCATCTGCTGCGGGGTCTGGATATCGCTAGCGTGGCCGACCTTGCGCCCGTCCACGCGCACATCCACGCCGCGGCCGAAGGTACCTCGAAGCCACACGCGATAGCTGCCGGCGGGCGTCGTGAGGGAGCCGCGCGCCGTGCCGGGCGTCTGCGGCCCCACCCGTCCGTCGGCGCCCACCGGCCAGCCGCGCGGTAATTGCATCTGCTTCACCGGTAGCGAGAAGGGCGAGGGCCGCAGTGCGGCCACGAGCGCAGAGCCCGACGAGCGGGCCTGCGAGGCAAGCGCGCGCACGTCGCGGCAGGCGGGCCGCCCGCTCGCGTCGGTCGCGCCGCCGAGCGGCAGGTGGGCGGTCACTCCCGGCGCGCCCGCCGGCCGCTGCCACACCTCGAAGTAGCGGCCCTCGAACACGCGCCGGTACGGCGTCGGCGGGCGGCTCGCCACGGGCGAGCGCCGCATCACGATCACTGGGAAGCGCTCAACGTAGGGCAGCTTCATCTCGTCGAGATCGTGGTACTGCGCGTACGAGCCCGCACCCGGGTCGCGCAGCTCCGGCGGGTAGGGACTGAAGCCGTCGCCCGCCGTGTTCACTCGCATGTCGCGCAGGTAATGCTTCCCGTACTCCTCGAACTCGTTGTAGAGCGTCGGCCCCCGGCCGCTGAAGCGCTCGCCGACCTGCCGGAGCTCCGCAAGCCGGCTCGACGGCGCGAGGTACATGTCGTGGTAGGCGAGGGCGTCGGACACGAACACGCCGCCGATCAGCGCGGCGGCCAGGACCGTGGCCTCGAGGCCGTGGCCCTGGCGGCCGAGCAGCCAGGCGCCCGCGAGCGCCGTGAGAAGCACAGCGGGCGAGAGGAGCAGGAGCAGCTTGGCATCGACCCACGGGCTGCCCGGCACCACGAGCCAGGCGAGGAACGCGGCCGCCAGCAGCACAAACAGCGCGTACGAGCCGCGCCGCACGAGCTGGACGACTCCGAAAAGGCTCAGCACCCCCACGATCCCGATCAGCGTGTAGGTGAGCCCCGGACGGTGAGTGAACAGGCGAAAGTCGCCGACCAGCCAGATTCCCGCGACCTGCGCGAAGCGGAGCGGCGCGAGCAGGTTCCCGTACTGCGTGGACGCGTCGCTGCTGTTCACCAGGTTGGTGGCCTGCGAGTAGAAGTCGACCGCCTTGACCATCGCGGGGATGGACGCGACGCCGGTGGCGACGCCGAGCGCGAGCGTGGGCTTCACGAGGGAGCGCAGGGAACCTCCCTGTACCAGCGCGCCCGCCGCCGCGAGCACGAACATCAGGCCGAACCAGGGCAGCCCGCCGGCGCTGTAGATGCCGAACGCGGCCGCGATCGTGATGCCGAGCGGCACCGCCGTGCGCAGCGTGCGCCCGGAGTCGAAGAACATCAGCGTGAACGCAGCGCCGAGCACGATCAGCACCACCATCGCGAGCTCCTTGGTGGCGCCCTCGAGCGAATAGGAGAACACGAGGTAGGCGCTGAGCGCGACCACCGAGGACAGCGCGGCCAGCGCGCGGGGCATGCCGATGCGCCCGAGCAGGTACATCGCCGGGCCCACGCCGAGCGCGATCGTCGCGGCGAGGAACGGCTGGTAGATCGCCGCGAGGTCCGTGCCTGTCAGCCAGCGCAGCGAGGCGAGCTCGAGGTGAAGGTCGATCGGGTAGCCGGTCGGGATCAGAGCCTGCGTGACGCCCGCGTACGTCGACGGCGGCTCGAACACGTGCACGCTGCCGTGCTTTGCGACGTAGTCGATCAGCGTGAAGTGCACGGAGGTGTCGCCGAGGAAGGCGTAGCCGCCGAAGGTGAGCTCGCCCGAGAGCACGACTGGCGCCATGTAGATCCCGAACACCGCGAGCATCCCGAGCGCGAGCCAGCGGCCCGGGAGCGCCGCGGGGACGCGGTCCCAGCCGAGCACGAGCCCGCCGACCGTGGCGAGGGCGAGCACCGTGCCGCCCCACGCCTGGCCGAGCCCGATCGCGTACGGGAACGACAGCAGCACCAGCGACCCGGCGAAGCCGAGCGGCAGCGTCAGTCCCGCCGGGAGCCGTAGGCCGCTCAGTCGCGCTATGCCCACGCCCACGCCGAGCGACGTGACGGCCACCAGCAGCGGCAACACCAGCCAGGCGACCACGTAGTCCATCAAGCAGGCTGGGGCGTTGCCTCGGCGGGCACGCGCGGGTTCGCCAAAAACTCGCGCAGTGCCGACTCCACCTGGTCGCCGGCGCGCTCCCAGGTGCGCGGCTCCACGAACTCGCGCGCGCGACGCGCCATGGCCGCCGCGTGCTCGGGGTCGTCGAGCACGCGCTCGAGCGCGTCCGCAATCGAGTCGGGGCGATGTTCGGCGAGCATCACGAGGTCGCCCGAGCCGCCGAGCGCGCTCGACACGTTCTCGCCCTCTAGCTCCACGACCGGCAGCCCGCTCGCCATCATCTCCTGGGCCACGAGCGAGTGGGTGGTGAGCGAGAACACCACGCCGGCGCTCGCGCGGCGGTACAGCTCCGCCAGCTCGGCAGGCGCGCGCACGCCGAGGTCCTCCGCCGGGATCGGCGAGCTCAGCTTCGTGTTCGACCCGAACAGCACGGGCCGGATGCCCGGGCGCCGCTCGAACAGCGTGGCGAGCCCCATCAGCGCGAGGTCCACGGCGCGGCGCTCGGTCTCGCGGCGAGCGTAGACGGCGATCACCCCCGGCTCGCGCGCCTCCGGACCGGCGAACTCGTAGGTGTCGAGGTCCGTGCCGCACTCGAACCAGCGCGCCTCGAGGCCCCACTTGTTCGTGAGGATGTCGGCCATCCAGGGCGTGTAGGCCACGCAGCGGTACCCCATGCGGTAGGTCTCCTCGACCAGGATCGACTCGGTCGAGGTG
>JBJMLG010000089.1:0-16001 GCA_045805385.1 Thermoleophilaceae bacterium | reverse complement strand
ACTCCCGCGGATACCTCGTGGTGTTCGTGCCGCAGGGATGGTTGACCGCCTCAACTGGGGGGGATCCGCGACGTCTGGCGGTCAGCCTCGACGGCCGGCACCTCGAGGGGTTCGACTCTTCGCCCGCCCGCAGCGCGAGCTTCGGCACGCTCGGGCGCCGGTGGCGCATCGACGTTGCGACCGCGCCCTTAACGGGGCTCCAGACGCTGCTGCCCTGGCTCGCAATCGCATGGCCCATCGCGGCGGCGCTCATCGCGGTCCTCGTCGGGCGTGGGATCGCGCGGCGTAGGCGGGCCGAGCGCGAGGTCGAGCGGATCTTCGATCTGTCGCTCGACCTGCTGTGCATCGCGGGCCTCGACGGCCACTTCAAGCGGGTCAACCCGGCCTTCGAGCGGACGCTCGGCTACACGACCCAGCAGCTGCTGTCCCGGCCGTTTTTTGACTTCGTCCACCCCGACGACCGCGCGCGGACCGTTGAGGCGATGGAGATACTCGAGCGCGGCGAGAAGTTGGTCCAGTTCGAGAACCGGTACATGTGCAGTGACGGTTCCGCGAGGTGGTTGCAGTGGAGCACCCGGCCGATGCCGGACGAGGGGCTCCTGTACGCCGCCGCCCGCGACGTGACCGACCGCCGGCGTGCCGCTGACGAGCTGCGCGAGACCCAGCGGATGGTCGAAGCAAGCCGCGATGAACTGCGCCTGCTCGCCGACGAGCAGACGGCGCTGCGGCGCGTAGCGACGCTGGTCGCGCAGGGCGTCTCCGCCACCGAGGTCTTCGATGCCGTCGCCGCCGAGATGTGCGAGCTCCTCGGCGCCGATTCCACGCACCTGTTGCGCTACGAGTCGGACGGCACAGCCACGGTCGTTGCGGTCAACGGCGACCCCGGCGTCGAGATGGCGGTGGGGACGCGCATGGCGCTCGCGGGCGAACACGCGGCCTTCAGAAGTGCGCCGGACTGCCTCGCCGCGCTTCGTCACCTCGGCCTGGGCTCGGAGCTCGGAACGCCGATCGTTGTCGAGGGCCGCCCATGGGGCCTGATGGTCGCCGCCTGGACGCAGCAGCAGCCGGTGTCGGCCGGCGCCGAGGCCCGCATGGCGCAGTTCACGGAGCTCATGGCGACGGCGATCGCCAACGGCGAAGCGCACACGGAGGTGGCGGCGTCGCGGGCGCGGATCGTGGCCGCGGTCGACGACGAGCGCCGTCGGGTCGTCCGGGATCTTCATGACGGCGCGCAGCAGCGGCTCGTGCACACCGTCATCACGCTCAAGCTGGCACACCGCGCGATGCAGAACGGCGACGAGGGTGCCCCGGCTCTGCTGACCGAGGCGCTCGACCACGCCGAGCGGGCGACGAGCGAGCTGCGCGAGCTCGCCCACGGCATCCTGCCGGCGGTCCTGACCCAGGGTGGGTTGCGCCCGGGAGTGGACGCGCTGACGTCCCGGATGTCGGTACCGGTGGAGACCGCCGTGCCAGCGGACCGGCTTCCCGCCACGGTCGAGGCGACCGCGTACTTCGTCGTCGCCGAGGCTCTCACCAACGTCGCCAAACACGCTCGGGCAGCGCACGCCGCGGTGACCGCGCGCGTCACGGACGGAGCACTGGTCGTCCAGGTGCGCGACGACGGCATCGGCGGCGCCCGGGCCGACGGGACCGGCTTGTTGGGCCTCCGGGACCGGCTTGCTGCCCTCGACGGCCGGCTCCGGGTCGAGAGCCCTGCCGGCGGCGGCACTCTCGTCGCCGCATACATTCCGCTCTCAGGCGCACGGGCAGAGGCTCGACGAGGAGCGAAGTTCGTGGAGGCCGGTTAGTACAAGCAGGAGGTCACTGGTTCGAGACCAGTACCGCCCATCGCGGGTACAAGACGGGCGTGTCCGGCGCGCTGACGGAGTTCCGCATCGAGGTCCCCGACGCTGAGCTCGAGGATCTCCGCGCGCGGCTGCGGCGCGCACGCTGGCCCGAGCGCGAGACGGTAGAGGACTGGTCGCAGGGCGTCCCGCTCGAATACCTGCAGGATCTCTGCGCCTACTGGGCGGACGGCTACGACTGGCGCGCGGCCGAGACCCGGCTGAAGGCGCTGCCGCAGTTCCGTACCGTGATCGACGGGCTCGGCATCCACTTCCTCCATGTGCGTTCGGCGCAAGCGGACGCCCTGCCGCTTGTCATCACGCACGGCTGGCCCGGCTCGATCGTCGAGTTCCTCAAGGTCATCGGGCCTCTCACCGACCCCGTCGCGTTTGGCGGCGAGCCCGCCGACGCGTTCCACATCGTGTGTCCGTCGCTGCCGGGCTACGGCTTCAGCGACAAGCCGGCGGGGGCGGGCTGGGGCGTCGAGCGGATCGCCGCCGCCTGGAGCGTCCTGATGGCGACGCTGGGGTACGAGCGCTACGGCGGCCAGGGCAGCGACTGGGGAACGAGCATCAGCGCGAGCATTGGCCAGCGGGACGCTGCTCACATCGCCGGCATCCACCTGACCCCGCCGCTCGCGCCGCCAGACCCGGCCACCTTCGACGAGCTGACGGAGCGAGAGCGCACGGCGCTCGCCTCGCTTGCGCACACCGCCGAATGGGACTCCGGCTATTCAAAGGAGCACGCCACCCGGCCCCAGACGATCGGGTACTCGCTCGCGGACTCGCCCACAGGGCTCTGCGCTTGGATCATCGAGAAGTTCTGGGCCTGGACCGACTCCGACGGGCACCCCGAGAACGTGCTCACGCGCGACGAGCTCCTCGACAACATCATGCTCTACTGGCTGCCCGGCACGGGCGCCTCCTCCGCGCGCCTGTACTGGGAGAGCCTCGGGCAGGTGAACGAGTGGATCTCCGGCCGCGTCGATGACCCGATCGACGTTCCGACCGGCTGCTCGATCTTTCCGAAGGAGCTCCAGCGCCCCTCCCGGCGCTGGGCGGAGAAGCGCTTCCTCGACATCCGTTACTGGAACGAGCCCGAGCGGGGCGGACACTTCGCCGCGTTCGAACAGCCGGAGTTGTTCGTCGACGAGCTGCGCGCGTTCTTCCGGCTGGTGCGGTAACGGGAGGCCAGGGGTTCGAGACCAGTACCGCCCATCCGCCGCTGCGGACGGTTCATCCGATCCGGACCATGCGAAGCGCGTGCGCTCGCGCGAAGCTCGGCTCGTGCCAGGCGTCGAGCGAACGATCCCATTGAGTCAGCGGCTCGCGGCCCTCGTGGGACTCGTGGTCGGTGCCGCCACGATCGTGCTCGCCATCACCGTCGTGGCGGGTGACTTCCCGCGTGGGCTGTGGCTGCTCGCGTGCGTTGCCATCGCGGCGGCGGCCGGCTGGTACGGCCTGCTCAGGCGAGGGACAGCGCGCCGCGCGGGCTTGGCCGTCGCAGGCCTCGGCGTCGCCGGCCTGCTGGTGCTCCTGCTCACAAGCGGATCGGTCGTCGCCGGGGTTCTCGTGGTGGTCGGGCTGCTGATCTCGCTTGGCGCTGCGGATGCCAGCCTGGCTGTGCACGTGGCGCTGCCGCACGAGGCCGCGCCGCGCCGCGCGGTGCTCTTCTACAACCCGCGCTCGGGAGGAGGAAAGGCGGAGCGGTTCGCGCTTGCCAAGGAGGCTCGCGCGCGCGGGATCGAGCCGATCGAGTTGAAGCCGGGTGACGACCTCGAGACACTCGTGCGCACAGCCGTGGGCCGCGGTGCCGACGCGCTGGCGATGGCCGGCGGCGACGGCTCGCAGGCGGTAGTCGCAGCGGTCGCCGCGGAGCACGGGTTGCCGTACGCCTGTGTGCCCGCAGGCACGCGCAATCACTTCGCGCTCGACCTGGGCGTGGACCGCGACGACGTCGTGGGCGCCCTCGACGCGCTCGTCGACGGGGGCGAGCGGCGCGTGGATCTCGCCGAGGTGAACGGCCGCGTGTTCGTGAACAACGTGTCGCTCGGTATCTACGCCGAGGCGGTGCAGCGAGCCGGCTACCGGGACGCGAAGCTCCGCACGTTGCTCGACACCGTGCCGGACGTGCTCGGACCGGACCGTGGCGAGCTCGACCTGCGCTGGACCGGGCCGGGCGGGCACGACCACAAGGCGGGCGCGGCCGTCCTTGTCTCGAACAACCGCTATCGCCTGGGCCGAGCAGTCGGCTCGGGCACCCGTCCGCGAATCGACGATGGGCGGCTCGGGATCACCGTGGTGGGAGCACCGTCGCAGCCGGCAGAGCGTTGGCGGCTTCCGCAGCGCCCGTGGCGGGAATGGTCCGCGCCCGAGTTCGAAGTGGATGCGGATCGTCCTGTGCCTGCGGGCATCGACGGTGAGGCGCTGGTGCTCGACCCGCCGCTCCGCTTTCGTATACGGCCAGGGGTTCTGCGGGTGCGCATCGCCGCCAAGCATCCCGGTGCCTCGCCGTCGGCGAATGTCCCCGACGGGCCCGCGGCGGGCACGCTCGAGCTCATCCGGATCGCGCTAGGGCGAGGGGAACCGGCAGATTCACAACCAAGGAGGCCCACATGGACCTGATGGAGGTCACGGCGAAGGAAGTCCTGAGCCGCGAGGACGCCGCCGCGCGGCTACACGCGCTCGCCGACGCCCTCGCGCGTCACAACGACGTTGAGTTCGAGCGCGGGGGAGTGCGTTTCAAGGTGCACGTCCCGGATGAGGTGGAATTCAAGTTCGAGATCGAGATGGAGGACGACGAGCGGGAGCTCGAAGTCGAGCTGAAGTGGTGAGGAGCGCCCGGCGGCGCTCGGCGAGCCCGCCGCCCTGGGGGGTCTCGCCGAGCGCTTGCCTGCCGGGGTATGTCAGCAGCTCGCCTTGTAGAGGTTCCCCTGGTTCTGGGACAGGTTGCTCTTCGTGATCGAGACGGAGCCGGTGGCGATCTTCTTCTTCGTGGCCTTGCCGGTGAGTGCGGCGACTGCCTGCTGCACGCCCTGCGCGCCGATGTCAGCCGGCTTCTGGGCGATCAGTGCCTGCACGAGGCCGGCCTTCAGGTCCTGAACCTGCTTCGGGCCGGCATCGAAGCCGACGATCTTCACCTTGCCGAGCAGGCCGGCCTCCTTGAGAGCGCTCGCGGCTCCCTCGGCGCCGAACAGGTTCGTGGCGAAGATGCCCTTCAGGTCCGGGTTGCGGGCGATGATCGCCTTGGTGATCGAGGCGGACTTCGCCGGGTCGTCCTGGTTGTACTGCTGGCCGATGTAGGTGAGGCCCGCCGACTTCGCGCCCTCCTGGAAGCCCTTCGCACGGAGGTCCGTGGTCGAGATTCCGGGCTTCACGTTGTTCACGAACACCTTGCCCTTGCCACCGATCAGCTTGGCCAGTGTGGCCGCCGCCGTCTTTCCGCCGGCCAGGTTGTCGGAGGCGATCTGCGAAACCGCCAGGCTCGGGTTGTCGAGCGTGGTGTCCACGAGCACGATCTTCGAGCCGTTCGACTCGGCCTGCTTGATCGGCGCGTACATCGCCTTGGTGTCGGTCGGCGCGATGAGAATCGCGTCGGGCTTCTTGGCCGCGACCGCGTTCACGATCGGAGTCTGAAGCGACGCGTCGAACTGGTCGGGGCCCTGGAAGTTCAGGCTCGCGCCCAGCTTCTTGGCCTCGGCCTGGGCTCCGCAGTTCATGGTGATGTAGAACTCGTCGCCCTTCACGCCGGCGATCAGGGTGAGCTTCTTGCCCTTGGCGCTCCCGCCGCCACCGCCACTGGTGCTGCTGTTGTTGTTGCTGCTGCCGCAGCCCGCGCCCACCGCGACGGCCAGCGAAAGGCCGATCGCGAGGAGCACGCGCATGCCGCGCGTGGAAATGCGAGACATCTGTTCCCTCTCCCTCTGTTGTTGCCGTTCGTTCATCGGTTGTGCTGCGAGCGGCGGCGCAGCTGGTCGAGGTAGACGGCCCCGATCAACACCGCCCCGACCGCGACCTGCTGCCAGAACGGCTGGACCCCGATGATCACGAAGCCGTTCTGAAGTACCGCTGGAATGAAGACGCCGAACACGGATCCGAGGACCGTGCCGACGCCGCCGAACAGGCTCGTCCCGCCGATCACGACGGCGGCGATTGCCTGGAGGTTGTCCGTGTTGTGACCCCCGATCGTGGTTGTCGCGAAGCGCGCGACGTTCATGAATCCCGCGAGCCCCGCGAGCACGCCCGACAGCGCATAGATCTTGATGAGATGCCGGTCGACCGCGATGCCGGCACGCCGCGCCGCTTCCTCGTTGGATCCGATCGCGTACGTGTTCCGCCCGAAACGCGTGGCCGCGAGCACGATGCCGAACACGATCGCCACCGCGAACGCGATGATCACCAGGTACGGGATCTGGTTGCCCAACCGGCCGGTTCCGATGGTGTCGATGAGCTTCGTCGGAACCGAGCGTTCGTCCACTCCGCCCGTGATCAGCAGGGCCGCACCAAGCGACATGCCTAGCGTGCCAAGCGTGACGATCAGCGCCGGGATCTTCGCCTTGGCCACGAGGAAGCCGTTGAGGACGCCCCAGGCGAAGCCCGCGGCGAGCGCCGCGGCGAGACCGATCAGGATCGTGCCCCAGTTGTTCCCGCCAACCGAGTTCATCAGCCTCGCTGAGACCACGCCGCTGAACACGAGCACCGCCCCGATTGACAGGTCGATGCCTGCGGTGATGATCACGTACGTCATCCCGACGGCGAGCACGAGCAGCACGGCGGCGTCGGTCGCGATGTTGCGCGCGTTGGACGCCGACACGAAGCTCGTGTACTGGAGCGCCGAGAAGACGACGATCAGCCCGACCAGGATGAGGCCGATCCAGGTGCTCGAGCCCGTCACGAAGCGCTGCCACCAGGGCACGCGCTCGCGCGGCTCGTCTTCCGTCACGACCGGCTGTTGCTGAGGTGCCGTGCTGGTCTCGCTCATGCTGCCGTCCCCTGTGCGATGGCCCCTGTCATGGCCCCCACAACGGCCTCCATCGTGGTGTCGGCCGTCTTGAACTGGGCGACCCGCTCGCCGAGGCGGAGCACCTCGATCCGGTCCGACACCTCGAACACCTCGGGCATGTTGTGGCTGATGAGGACCACTGACAGGCCCTGCTCGCGCACGCGCCGGATCAGGTCGAGCACGTGCCGCGTCTGCACGACGCCGAGCGCGGCGGTCGGCTCGTCCATGAACACGACCTTGCTCGCCCAGGTGACCGCGCGGCTGACAGCCACGCCCTGCCGCTGGCCGCCGGACATCGTGGCGACCGAGGCGGAAGAGTCCTGTAGTCCGATGCCGAGCGTCTTGAAGGCCTCGTCCGCGCGGCGGTGCATCTCGGCCTTGTCGAGGAACCCCAGCTTGCCGAGCATCCCGCCTCGCACCAGCTCGCGGCCCATGAACAGGTTCGCGGCCGGGTCGAGGTCGGAGGCTAGGGCGAGGTCCTGGTACACGGTTTCGATACCGAGCGCGCGCGCCTCGAGGGGCGTGTGGATCTGCACTGGGTGCCCCTCGAACAGGATCTCGCCCGCGTCGGGCGCCAGTACGCCGGCAAGCGTCTTCACGAGCGTGCTCTTGCCCGCGCCATTGTCTCCCACCAGCGCGACGACCTCGCCCGGATACACGGTGAAATTCGCGCCTCTCAGGGCGAGAACTCGACCGAAGGTCTTCACGATGCCGCGCGCCTCGAGCAGAGGCTCAGCCATTGGTGCTCAACTCCTTCCGGCCGCAGTTAGGGTCGGGATCGGTGGCAGGTTGTCGGCGCTCTCGAACAGGCCGGCGGCCACGCCGCCGAGGAGCGCCGCGCCGCGCGCCCCCGCCTGAGCCACGGGCGGCGTCTCGAAGCGGCCGATGCGCTCCTTTGCCGCCATCAGCGCCTTCTCGCGTGACCATCCGCCGGTCGACACGATCCGGTTCCGCGGGCCTGCAATCCCCTCGATGTGTGTCAGCACGCCATCCACCCCCGCGACGGCGGACTCGATGGCTCCGCGCCAGATCGACGCTGCAGGGAGGCCGGCCGGCAGCTCGAGCGGCGGGCGCTCGAATGAGTAGAGGTCGAGCGGGATCTCCGGGACCTCGTCACGCGGGATGGCCATGGCGGCCAAGTCGAGCGCATCGCGATCCGCGTCCGAAACGCCGAGCGACTCGAGGACCTCGCGAAGCGCCAGGCCGGTCCAGACGGCGCCGAGCATGGCCTGGCGGCCCTGCACCGCATGCCAGCCCACCGTGACGCCCCCCGCCACGCAGCGGCGCACCTGCTCGTCGTCGAGCGGGGCCGTCACTCGCACGAGCGCCTCGGCGGTGCCAGACGAGTCGAGCACGTCGCCGGGATCCACCACACCTGCGCCGACGCCCGCGCACAGGTGATCGTGGCCAGCGACGGTGAGCGCGGCGCCCGCGGCCTCCGGCAGCGCGGACGCGTCGGCTGCGCCCGCCGCCGTCCCGGCGGGCAGCAGCTCGCCGAAGATCTCCTCGGGTAGACCGACCCACTCGAACGCCTCATGGAACGGCGCCTTCGTCCGGAGCTCGAGCAGCCCGGTGCGCGACGCGAGCGAGAGCTCGGACACGTGCCGGCCGCCCAGCCGGTGCACCACCCACTCAGCCACGTTGAACCAGCGCGCTCCGGCCCGCGTCTCTGGGCGGTGGTCCACTAGCCAGCGCAGCTTCGAGAGCGTGCAGAGTGGGTTTGCCGGCAGCCCCGTCCGCTCGGCGAACTCACCCGCGCCGAAGTCGACGGCGATGCGCGCGGCCTCGTGCTCGCCGCGCGTGTCGTGCCAGACGATCACGGGCGCCAGCGCCGTGCCGCCGGAATCGAGCAGTACGCCCGCCTCGGCCATGCTTGTCACGCCGATACCCCTCACGCGCCCCTCGGGGGCGTTCGCGAGAGCGGCGCGCGCAGCGCCGAGCGCGGCCTCGAAGAGCACCTCGGGATCGGTCTCCGCTCCGGTCTCCACGCGGTCCCATGGCGTGGGTGCCTCGCCGCGGGCGAGCTCGCGGCCGTCGGTGTCCACGACCGCGGCCTTGCAAACGCTTGTCCCGACGTCGATGCCGAGCAGTAGGTCCCTCACGCTGCCGCCTCCTCGACGGGTCCGGGCGGGCGACAGGCGAGCGCGACCAGGTCGCCGTCCAGCCGGCAGTGGCCGGCGCTCCACGGCAGAAGTACCGAGTCGCCACGGCGGACCGGCAGCGGCTCGCCGTCGTCGCACGCGAGCGCGCCGTCGCCCTCGGTCACGACCAGGATCGCGAAGCCGCGCTCGAGCCCGGCCGAGGAACGCGACTCGACGCGCTCGGCTCTGAAGAACCCATCGGCCGAGCGGGGGAGCAGCGAGTGGCCCGAGTGTCCTTCGTTCACGAGCTTGGATGGATCGGAGCGCTCGAGCTGCACGCACCGGATCGCGGTGTCCCAGCCGAGCCCGAGCGTGGCCTCGTCGCCATCCGGGTCCGCGAAGCCCTGCCATTCGAGCAGCACGGAGAGGTCGGTCGGCTCCTGCAGCTCCACGATCAGCACGCCCGCGCCGATCGCGTGGGCGACACCCGCCGGCACGAAGATCGCGTCGCCGGGTCGCACGTCCACCCGGTTGAGCGAGCCGAGCATCGCCTCGACGTTCTGATCGCGCACCCACCGTTCGAGCGTGTCATGGCTCAGGTCGTCGCGGAAGCCCACGCCCACGTTCGCGCCCGGCGCCGCCTCGATCACCACCCAGGCCTCGGTCTTGCCGTAAGGGGTCCCGAGCTCCGCGCGCGCGAAAGCGTCGTCGGGATGCACATGCACGGGCAGTCGTTCGCCCGCGTCGAGCAGCTTCACGAGCAGGCCTGGGTCCGCGCCGCGCTGCGCGGCGTGCGCGGGGCCGAAGAAGGCGACGGGATCCGCCGTGGCAGCGTCGCGCAGAATCGTTCCGTCTGGAAGCCGGCTCAGGCCGAGGCTCTCGTCGCCGAACACGGTCGTCATCGAGCCGACCCAGTCCTCGGGCACTCGATCGCCCTCCGGTGGCGTGCCTCGGAGCGCCGCGATCCCCGGACCGCCGCGGTAGAAGCGCGGGATTCCGTTCGGCGGCAGCACGATGGGCCTCACGGCGCAATCTCTCCCGACCCGCGCGGAACGAGCTCGCACGGAATGGTGCGGCGCGCGGGCCCGCCCGCGGCGTCGCCCTCCAGCCGCGCGTACGCGAGCTCGGCGGCGATCCGTCCCATCTCCTCGGGCGCGTTGCGCACCACGGTGACGGGTGTGGCCAGCATGTCCGCGAGCTCGAAGTCGTCGAAACCCACGAGTGCCACGGGGCTCGGCGCGTCGCGCAATGCGCGCAGCACTCCGATCGTGTTGCGGTTGTTGGAGGAGAAGAGCGCGGTGGGGCGCTCGCCGTCCGGTAGCGCGAGCAACTCGCGCACCGAGTCCGCGGCGCCGACAGCGTCGTGCGAGCGCGCGAGAATCAGATCCTCGCGCACAGCGACGCCGGCGTTCTCGAGCGCGGCGCGGTAGCCCTCGAGCCGCACGCGCGAGGTGTAGAGCGAGGGCGGGTCGCCCACGAAGCCGATCCGCTCGTGGCCGCCCCGCAGCAGGTGCTCCACGCCAAGCCGGGCGCCGCCGTGGTTGTCCACGAGCACGGTGTCCGCAGGCAGACCCTCCGGAGGGCGGTCGAGGAACACGATCGGCGTCTCGGCGCTCAGCTCCGGCATCAGGTAGCGATGATCCGTGCCGGCCGGAACGATCAGGAGCGCATCCACAAGTCGCTGCAGCAGCCCGAGTGCGAGTTGGCGCTCGCGGCTCGGATCCTCCTCGCACGATCCCGTGATCATGATGTGGCCGCGCTCGTGTGCGACGTCTTCCACGGCCCGCGCGACCGCCGAGTAGAACGGGTTGGCGACGTCCTCGATGATCAGGCCGAGCGCACCGGCGCGGCCGCGCCGCAACCCGCGCGCGAGGTCGTTGCGGGCGAAGCCCAGCTGCGCGATGGCGGCATCCACCCGCGCGGCGGTGTCGGGCCTCACGCCCGGCTCCTCGTTGACGACACGCGAAACGGTTTTCACGCTTACGCCCGCGGTGCTCGCGACATCTCGCATCGTCGGCCTCGCCACCTTGGGCACCCTCTCCATTTCCCTCGCCTGACAACGATGTCCAGGCTCCCTGAGCGGCACCGTAGAGCGTTCCTGACAACGTTGTCAAGACCGCAATGTTGTGTTTCAGTTGAGCAGCGCCTCGGCGGGCGGCGCGCTCGCGGCAAGCTCGGCGGCCCGGGCGGGATCGATCACGCCGGCCGTCTCCGACTCCACGCTCGCCGCCGCGCTGGCGAGCCCGAACGCAGCCGCGCTGTCCAGCGGCTCGCCCCGTTCGAGCGCGGCCGCCATGCCACCGGCGAACGAGTCGCCGGCCCCGATCGGGTTGTGCACCGCCACCCGCTGAGCCGGATGCCAGATCACGGTCGAACCGTCGGCTACGGCCGCGCCCGCTGCCCCGGCGGTCACGACGGCCGCCCGCGCGCCGCGGCGCACGAGCTCCACGGCGGCGGCCCCCGCTCGTGCGCGTACCTCGGCGGGATCGCCGGCCTCCACGCTTTCGTCGGCACGGCCGTGCAATAGCCCCTCCGCCTCGGCCAGGTTCGGCGTCACGACATCTGGGTGCGCCTCGAGCGCGGCGGCCAGCACCTCTCCTGCGCCGTCGACGATCGCGCTGGTGCCGGCGCGCGCCGCGAGCGTGGTGAGCCGCGCATACGCCTCAGGCGGCGCGCCGGGCGGCAGGCTGCCGCTGCACACGAGCACACTGTGCTCGGCGAGGCTCTCCGCGACCGCGGCTTCGTAGCGCTCCCAATCGCCCATGCGGAGCTCGGGGCCGGGCTCGTTGAGCACCGTGACTCGACCGCCTCGCTCGAGCACGACGATCGCCGCGCGGAGCTCGCCTTCCACCTCGACCGCGCGCAGCTCCAGGCCCTCACGGGCGATGAGGCGCGCCGCCGCATCGCCGGTGTGGCCGGGCGTGAAGCCCACGAGGAGCGCGGGCGCACCAAGAGCGCGGGCCACCCGGGCCACGTTCACGCCCTTGCCGCCAGGCGTGATCGCGGCGCTCTCGAATCGGAGCACCTCGCCGGGCCGCAGCTCCTCGATCGTGAGCGTGCGGTCGATCGTCAGATTGGGGCCTGCGATCACCATCGCCACAGCATGGTGCTTATGATCTGACAACGTTGTCAAGCAGGTATCGACTGAATCGGTTGTTCCACGCGGGATCCGGCCGCTGCATCGACGTGGCCGTGGATCACGGCTTCTTCGGCGAGCCGCCGTTCCTCGCGGGAATCGAGGACATGGAGGACGTGGTCGACACGCTCGTCGCGGCCGGCCCGGATGCGATCCAGCTGACCGTCGGCCAGGGGCCGCTCCTGCAGTCGAAGCCCGGCCGCGAGAAGCCGGCGCTCGTGATGCGGGTGGACGTGGCGAACATCTACGGCCCCAAGCCACCGTCGGAGCCGTTCAGCTCGGTGGTCGACGACGCGGTGGGGCACGCCGTGCGCCTCGACGCCGCCTGCGTCTGTGTGAACCTGCTCGACATCCCCGGCATGGACGGCTTGCGGCGCCAGTGCGTAGAGAACATCGCCATGCTGCGGACCGCTTGCGACCGCACCGGGATGCCGCTCATGGTCGAGCCGCTCGTGATGAAGCCCGGCTCGAGCGGCTATGACGCGGACGGCGACCTCGACCGCATCCTCGCGCTCGTGCGTCAGGCGGCCGAGCTCGGCGCCGACCTGATCAAGGCCGATCCCGCCGACGACCTGTCGCAGTACAACCGCGTGATCACGGTGGCGAGGGTGCCCGTGCTGGTGCGGGGGGGAGGGCGCGTGCCCGACGAGGAGCTGCTGCGGCGCACCCATGCGGTGCTCGAGCAGGGAGCGGCGGGAATCGTGTACGGCCGCAACATCATCCAGCACGCCAACCCGGCGGGGATGGTCGCTGCACTGCGCGCCGTGGTGCACGAGGGCGCCTCGCCGGAGGTGGCCGCCGCATCGCTCGCGGGAGCGCCCCGGTGAGCAGCGAGCGAGTCCGCGTCGGCATCATCGGCGGCGGGCTCATGGGGCGGGAGCTGGCCGGCGCCGTCGGCCGCTGGGCGGTGCTCGAGGACCACCCCGTTCGGCCGGAGCTGGTCGCCGTATGCGACACGAACCCGGACGCGCTCGAATGGTTCGAACGGATCGACAGCGTGCGCCTGCGCACGGCCGACTACAGCGAGCTGCTCGGCGACGACGAGATCGACGTGCTCTACATCGCCGTGCCGCACCATCTGCACGAGCGGCTCTACCTCGACACGATCGCCGCCGGAAAGGACTTCCTTGCGGAGAAGCCCTTCGGGATCGACCTCGAGGCGGCCACCCGGATCGTCGAGGCCCTCGCAGGGAATCCCGAAGTGTTCGTGCGCTGCTCGAGCGAGATGCCGTTCTTCCCGGGCGCGCAGTTCGCGTTCGAGGCCATCCGCTCCGGCGCCCTCGGCGAGATGATCGAGGCGGAGAACGCTTTCCTGCACTCGAGCGACCTGGATCCCACCAAGCCGATTAACTGGAAGCGCGAGGCGCGCTATTGCGGGCAGATCGGCGTGATGGGCGACCTCGGCATGCACGTGGCGCACGTGCCGCTGCGAGTCGGATGGCGACCGCGATCGGTGTTCGCCGAGCTCCAGGACATCGTGAAGGAGCGGCCCGGCCCCGACGGCGAGCTGGTCCCCTGCGACACGATCGACAACGCATCGCTTCACTGCGACGCCGGCTTCCCGCTCGCGCTTCGCACCTACCGGATCGCGCCCGGGAACATGAACACCTGGCGGCTGAGCGCCGTCGGGATGGACGGCGGGGTGATGTTCTCCACCGCCGAGCCGAAGACCGTGCAGCGGTTTGCCTTGCGCGACGGGCGGCAGGTCTGGGAGCGCGTCGAGGTCGGGAGCCAGTCGTCGTTTCCCACGATCACCGGCGGCATCTTCGAGTTCGGCTTCGCCGATGCGATTCTCCAGATGTGGGCGTCGTTTCTTGCGGAGCGCGCCGGGGCGCTCGGCGACCGCTTCGGCTGCGCGACGCCGCAGGAGGCGCTCGACAGTCACCGGATTTTCGCGGCTGCGCTGCGCTCGGGCGACACGCGCCGCGCGGAGCAGCTTCACGCCGGCTGACTACACTTCAAAAAAGCGCTGCAAACCGGACACCCTCTCCGCCGCGCTCTCCAAAGAGGGACGAAAGGGTCGGTCATGACCCAAAGACAGAGCTCCATTGCGCGGCCGGCGACGCGGATAGGCCCCGCTTTCTTCGTGCCTGGACACGACGTCCCCGACCAGGGCGAGGCCGCGTACGCGGTGATCCGCGACACCGTCGCGATAAGCACCGGCCACGTGCCACGCGATCGCCGCATCTGGCGGCTGTCGGCGCGGCGCGGCGGTCGCGACTGCATCACAGAGGTGGGTGCCCCGGATCCGCTGACGACGGAGTTGGTGGTGGCAATCCTCGACCTGGGTACGCACCAGCCATTCGTCGTGTACTCGCGCTGCGGCCACGGGGGCGACGAGATAGAGGAACTTCAGATCCGTCAGGTGTACGAGGTGTTCGAGTTCCCGGCCTTGGTGTAGCGTTGGAGGACACTGCCGGGCACAGGGCCCGGCGCAGATGTGCACAGCGCCCGTTGGTTGTCGCCACAGAGCTTCTTCCCGCGCCGCAGCACACAGCACAGGAGGAAGCACATGCCGACAGGCACAGTTAAGTGGTTCAGCGACGAGAAGGGCTTTGGCTTCGTCACCCCTGACGAGCCCGGAGCGGACCTGTTCGTACACCACAGCGGGATCATCGGCGACGGTTACAAGTCGCTCAGCGAGAACGCCAAGGTGCAGTACGACGCCGAGGCCGGGGACAAGGGTCCCAAGGCCGTCAACGTCCAGCTGATCTAAGCCTTCCGGGTAACACCCTGGCCGCCATCGAAGTCATCACCTTGACCGATGGCGGGCAGGACCCGCTGGTTATCGCGCGGCGCGTCGCCTCGTTCCTCGAGGCGGCGCGCGAGACGCTCGACCTTGCGCTCTACGACGTGCGCCTGCCGTCGCCGATCGCAGAGGTGGTGAAGGGCGCTATCACCGGCGCGGCGCAGCGCGGCGTGAGGTTGCGGCTCGCCTACAACCTCGACGACGTCCGCCATCCCAAGCCGCTACCGCCCCCGCCGCGTACCGAGCCCACGCTCCTCGAGACCCTCGGCGTGCCGGTCCGCGGCATCCCGGGCGAGCCGGACCTGATGCACCACAAGTACGTGATCCGCGACGGCGAGGCCGTCTGGACCGGCTCGACCAACTGGACCGCCGACTCGTGGTCGCGCGAGGAGAACGTTGTCGTAACCGTGGACTCGCGAGAGCTCGCGGCGCACTACACGCGCAACTTCGAGGAGCTCTGGAATACCCGCGAGGTCGACAAGAGCGGGCGCGAGGAGCCGCGCACGGTCGACGTCGGCGGGGTGCCCGTGAGCGCTTGGTTCTGTCCCGGCCAGGGGGAGGACCTGTCGCACCGGATTGCCGCTGCGCTTGGTCGGGCGCGGCGCGTGCGGATCGCTTCGCCCGTGATCACGTCGGCGCCGGTGCTCGCCACGCTCGCACAGATTGCCTCCGACGGACGCTGCGACGTGGCCGGTGTGGTCGACGCCACGCAGATCGCGCAGGTGCGCCAGCAATGGCATGCCAACGGCAACGCGCGCTGGAAGCTGCCGCTGCTCGCCACCGTGTTCGAGCGGGGCTCGTTTACCGGCAAGGTGTCGACGCCGTACCGCCCGGGCAGCGTCCACGACTACATGCACGCAAAGGTGACGGTCGCCGACGACACCGTCTTTGCGGGAAGCTTCAACCTCTCACACTCCGGCGAGATGAACGCCGAGAACGTGCTCGAGATCCACGACGCAGCGCTCGCCGAGCGGCTTTCGGCCTTCATCGACGAGGTGAGGTCCCGCTATCAGCCGGTACGACCCGAAAGCGGGGACCCCGTACCACCATCCGGGGGGTAACCGTTCCACGGTGGGGAGCCGGCGCGCTTAGCCTGCCGCCAATGCGTCCATTCCTCCCCGCACTCACTGCCGCGGCGGCCACCGCCGCAGTCGCGCTCGCCCCCGCCGCCTCGGACTCCTCGGCCCGT
>JBJMLG010000088.1:0-11935 GCA_045805385.1 Thermoleophilaceae bacterium | reverse complement strand
CAGGCCAGGTCAAGACGGCCCAAGGCAGCATGTGCCCTATGTCACTTAAGTGCGTGAGGCTTCTGCGCCGGAGGGCTCGCCCGAGTCGAGGCCCAGGCGGTGAGCCACGGCCGCTGCCTCGGTGCGGCTGCGCACGCCGAGCTTCGCCAGGATGCGCGACACGTGCACGCTGGCGGTCTTCTCCGCCATGAAGAGCGTGTCACCGATCTCGCGGTTGGTCCGGCCCTCGGCCACGAGTGCGAGCACCTGACGCTCGCGCGGTGTGAGCCCGAACGGCTCGTCGTCCGCGGTGGGGGGGTCGGGGTCTTCGGCGACGGGCTCGTCCTCGAGTCGCAGGCGCGCCCGCGCGACCAGGCCCTCCAACTCGCGCTCGAGCCAGCCGGCGCCGAGCTCGCGCGCCGCGCGAAGGGCTTCGCCGGCCCATGCCGCCGCCTGCTCGCGGTCGCCGGCCCGCACCTGCGCCTCGGCCCCGCGCCACCGCGCGAGCGTCGCCTCGTAGGGCCAGTCGAGCGCATCCCAGGCCGAGGCCGCCTCGGCCCAGCAACCGGGCTCCGGGATGCCCTCCACCCTGGTCGCCTCGGCCTCCGCCATCGCGAGCCAGGCGCGCTCCACGGGGCGGACGCCCTCGGCGCCCGCGCGCATGCGCGCGAGCATCGCCTCGGCTCGGAACTGCGCAAGGCTCACGTCTTCGCCGAGGTCGCGAGCGCGCTCGATCGCCTCCGCCTCGATCGCCACCCCAACTGCCGACAGGCGCACGATCCGGTTGGCGTCCTCGCTGCAGAACTCGATCCTGTCGAGTGCCTCGTCCACGGCGCGCCGGCCGGCCTCGATGTCGCCCTCGCGCAACGAGAGCGCTCCGCGCAGCGCGCCCCAGCTGCCGAGGAACTGCGGCTCGGTCGAGTGAGCGACGAACTCCTCGATCTCGTCGAGGTGCTGGCGCGCGGCCGCCTGATCGCCGCGCCCCAGGGCGAACGTGGACCGCTGGAGCAGCACGTACATCGTCGTGGTCGGCGTGTACCTACGCTCGCGAGGCGGCAGCCACGTCTCGGCTTCGTCCCATTCGCCGAGCTGCCACTTGAGCTCGGCGATCATCACGGCGAGCCAGTCGTGAGGACGGGAGGTCTCCGACACCACTTGGCGACCGCGCTCCACCACCGCCAGCGCCTCGCGAGTACGCCCCGCCTGGTTGAGCGCGTCGGCGAGATTCGTGTAGGCGCTGCTGAGCTCCGACACGTTCTCGCGGTTGTGCGCGAGCTCGACTGCTCGCCGAAGCTCGGCGATCCCCCCGTCCACCTGGCCGAGGCCGACCAGCGAGAAGCCGCGCGCGTTACGGGCACGGCCCTCGGCGAGCGTGTCGCCGGCGGCCTCGGCGGCGTCGATGGCGTCACTCGCCACATCGAGCGCCTCGCCGTAACGGCCCTGCAGCATGCGCGCCTTCGCGAGCCATCCGAGCAGCCGTGCACGTTCCTCGCCGGGCTCGCCGTCGTTGACGAGCTCGAGCGCGTGCTCGGCGTTGGCCATCGCATCGGCGCTTCGATTGAGGGACCACAGGGCTCGAGCTGTCAGCTCGAGCAGCTCCGCCGCGCGGCGCGGCTCCGAATGTTCGTCGATCGCCTCGAGGGCTCGCCGGAGCAACTGCTCCTGGCGGGCGTAGTCGCCATGCCCCTGATGCGCGACCGCGGCGCGCCTCAGCAGTTCGATGCGGTCACAGCCCGCTATCCGGTCGGGCCCGGGCACTCGCTCCCAGAGCTCGAGTGCGCGCTCGAGCAGAGCAGCCGCCTCGCCGTATGCGTGCACCTGCACGGCGGCGCGCGCGGCGCTCACGGAAGCGGCAAGCGCGGCTCTCTGGTCGCCGGCAACGAAGTAGTGGTGGGCGATCCCCGCGGTGAGATAGGTGCTCACACCCTGGAGCTCCATGCGCCGCTCGAGAGCGCGCGCGAGGGCGAGATGAAGTTCCGAGTGCTCACCGGGGAGCAGGTCGTCGTGGACCACCTCGCGCAGCAGGGCGTGCCGGAAGGAATGGAAGCCCTCGGCGTCCGCGGCCACGATGTGGCTCGCCACCGCCTCCCGCAGCGCCGCGCGCAGGCTTGCAGCGTCGAGGCCGCTGGCGTCGCTCAGCAGCCCGTGGTCGAGGCGCCGGCCGGCGGCGAGCACGCGAAGCAGCTCCTGCGTGTCCTCTCCGAGCCGCTCGATGCGCACCATCAGGGCGTCGCGCAGGGTCGGAGGCAGGCCGCCGCGCCCGTCGAGGCTCGCCGCGAGCAGCTCCTCCGTGAAGAGCGGGTTACCCTCGCTGCGCGACCACAGCCGCTCCACCAGGTCGGCATCCGGATCCGCTCCGAGGATGTCGCCGAGCAGCTCCCGCAGCTCGTCGCGATCGAGCGGCTTCAGCTCGATGCGGCGGGCGGTTGCGTCACGTTCGAGCTCGGCGAGCAGCGGGCGCAAAGGGTGACGGCGGTGGAGCTCGTCGGTGCGGTAGGTCGCCACCAGCAGCACCCGCTCGTGCGCGAGCGCACGGGCCATGAAGGCAAGGAATGCGCGCGTGGAGCGGTCGGCCCAATGGATGTCCTCGATCTGCACGACCAGCGGCTGCTCGCGGCCAAGCTCGTCGAACAGCTGAAGAAGCGCCTCGAAGAGCCGGGCCTGCGCCGCGTCGTCGCGCTCCCCGGCAGACTCGTCGGAGGCTGCGGGGGCGAGGCCCGGAAGCAGCGCTGCGAGAGCGGCCCGTGCAGCCGGGGGAAGCGACTCGAGCACCGGATCCTGCGCTCGGGCGAGCGGCCGCAGGGCAGCGACCAGCGGCGCATACGGCAGCTCGCCCTCCCCCAGCTCCACGGAGTCGCCGCAAATCACGCGCGCGGGCGCGTCGGCTTCCGCCGCGCGGCTCACGAACTCGCGCAGCAGGCGGGTCTTGCCGATGCCCGAGTCGCCCGCCACGAAGGCGATCGACGGCCGCCCGGAGGCGGCGTCAGCCAGCGCTGCTTCGAGTTCCGCGAGCTCGCCCTCGCGTCCAACGACGCGTGCGCTTGTCACTCGAGTCGTCACCCTCCCAGTATCGCGCGAAGAGCTCGTCGGCCAGGCTTGGCCGGCGTGATTCCGGTGTGAGGCTCGTTTCGAGGAAGTCTCGTCGGAGGTAGGTGAGCATTGGAATGTCCTCGGTCGGGTGCGGGTCATTCGCCGCTACCCATGTTGGACTGAGGCGCGCCGCCCTACATCGGGCATTTGGAGCGGATTGCGCGGGCGCACCCCTTACCCGCTGGCGCGCCGCTAAGCCGCGATGCTCACGCGGTCCTTGCCGGCCCGTTTTGCGTCGTAGAGCGCGGAATCCGCGTGCTGGATGAGGCTGTCGCGGTCGGGCGCGCCGTCGGGCCAGGAGGCGAGCCCGATGCTCACGCGCAGCGGCACGCGGAACTCGATTGCGGCCACCGCCTCGCGAAGCCGCTCGGCGGCGGCCGCCGCGTCGCCGGCGCTCAGGCCGGGCAGCAGCACCGCGAACTCCTCTCCGCCCACGCGAAACACGCGGTCGTCGTCCCGCACCGCGTGGTGAAGCGCCTCGGCCACGAGCCGGAGCGCCTCGTCGCCGACGGGGTGGCCGTGCGTGTCGTTGATCTGCTTGAAATCGTCGATGTCGATCATCGCGAGCGTGAATGTCTCCGGGTCGCGCTCGGACAGGCCGGTCGCGATGGCCTCGTGGAAGGCGCGATGGCCGAGCAGGCCGGTGAGGTTGTCGTGCCGTGCCTGGTGCGCCATCGTCTCGATCAGGCGCGCGTTGTCGAGCGCGGTGGCCGCCTGCGCCACCACGCCGGCGAGCGAGTCGAGCAGCGCCGGCGACGGCGCCAGCCGCTCCGGCCGCTCGGTCACGCTCACGTTCATGGTCCCGTAGAGGCGATCGTTCGCGACGATCGGGACGACCACGAGCGCGAGCGCGCCGGTCGCGTGCATGGTCGCCTCGATGAACGGGTCGTCCGGGTGGGCGTCGAAGAACAGCGGGTCAGGGGTCGGCGCGGCGCGCAGATCGGCCAGGCGGGGCGTGTCGTCGGGACTGATCCTCAGCTCGCGCGCGATCTTGCCGCTCGGCCCCGGATCGCCGCCGACGGCGTGGCACACCAGCGCCTGCTCCGACTCATCCCAGAGGAACACGAACGCGCGGTCGCAGTCCACGACGGCGGGAACGGTCTGCGCGAGCCGCTCCGCCACGTCCTGGCTCGTGTTCGCCGTGGCCACCGACTGGGCGAGCCCGAGCAGTGCCTGCGCCTCCTCGTGACGCCTGCGTGCCTCGTCGAGCGCGGTCGCCGTGTCGAGCACCGCCGCCGCGTAGCGGGCGTACACGTCGAGCAGGTCGCGCTCGTGCGGAAAGAAGGCGCCGTCGGGCGAGGCGGCCATCAGCCGCCCGTAGTGCCGGGTCGCTGACGCCACGTCCACCACAAGGCCGGACGCGCGCGACGCGACGCTCTCGTCGCCGAGCAGGGCGCGCGCAGTCTTGTCCGCCTCGGCATCCGAGAAGCCGCGATGGTGCACATGCAGCTTGTCGCCCCGGCCCACGCGGACCGCGAGCAGGTAGCTGGGGGCGCGCACTGCGGTGGCCGCGCGCTCGGTGATGCGCGTGAGCGCGGCGTCCACGTCGTCGAGCGCGATCAGGTCGCGCGCAGTCGCATACATGTTCTCCAGGCGGTCCGTCATCGCGGCCACCTGCTGCTCGAGCGCGGCCACGAGTTCGCCGGGGTCCGTGGCCCGCTCAGCGCTCGCGGCATCCCAGGTGACGGTATAGAGGCAGTGATCGCCGCCCTCGAGCTCGCAGCTCGTCTCGACCACGCGAGCAGCTGGGAGCCCGAAGAGCGCCGGAGGCTGGGAGAGCATGCCCTGCGTGTACTCACAGTGGCGGCGGTGACGGGTGTAACCGGGCTTCGCCTTCGCGCGTACGACCGCGCGGCCGGGCGCAACCTCGACCGGGACCAGGTCGATCACCGTGCTGAACTTCGTGGCGGCGAGCGTGAGCTGCTCGAACACCGCCTGCGGCGAGCCGAGCGACCTGAGCAGCGTCGCCACCGCGGTGCCAGCGTGCTGGCGGACGGTGTCTTCCCCGGCGCGGCGGACGATCTCCTCGTCGCGGGTGAGGGCGACGGCTGCCTCCATCAGCGCACCCGCGTGCTCGTAGGGAATCCAGTTGCCGAGGTCCTCCAGATATTCCGCGCTGTAAGGCACGCCGGCGCGCTCGATCAGCTGCTGCACGGCGGCCTCGCCCAGCGACGAGCGCACGCGGCGGATGAGCACGCTGGCCATGGAACAGGCCATTTGGCCGTCCGGGCGCGGCGCGATCTCCGGCGACTGATCCCCCACAGCCGTTTTTATCGGCTCGCCGGGCCCTCCGCTGGAGGGTTGATCTAGATCACGGGCTTGATGTCGAGCACCGGAGTGCCGTCGACCGCTTCCAGCTCGCTCACGCGCACCGTGTCGCCGTCGATGGCGACGATCTGCACTTCATGCAGGCCGATCGGGTTCGGGCGGTCCGCCGATCTGGTGCTGAACACCCCGCGCAGCGGATTCGAGGCATCGTCGCGCGGATGCACGCGCAGGACATCGCGGCGAGCTCGGTCGAGCCATGTGAGCACCACTACCCGGTCGCCCACCCGCAGGCTCTCGAGCCCGTCGAGCACTGCTGCTTCGAACTCGATTTCCGCCTCCGGAGCGCCCTCGCGACCCTGCTTCGGCGCCGCGGCCGCGTCTGTCAGCGGCGAGCGGACGGTGCCGATCGGGCGCGCTTCGAAGCTCGGACTGGTCATGCGACTCCCTTCGGTTCGACGCGAACAACGCGGACCCTCTGGCGCCCATGTCGCGGTGCAGCGTAGGCTTCGCCGTGCCGTGATGGAGCGCCGCACGCCCAGCGTGTCAGATCTCGTTCGCCAGGCCGTCGAGGTCGCCGACCCGGCCGGCGAGGACGACGCGCTCGGTCACTTCGAGGAGCAGCTCGAGGACGACGACGCTCCGATCACGACCGTGGAGAACCTCGAAGAGCGCCTCGCGCTGGCCGCCGAGGGCGCGGACTACGAGATCGACGATCCGGCAGTGTCGGTCGCCACCGCGGTCGTCCTGTACCTCGCAAGCGAGCGAGGCAACGCGAGCTACGACCGGAATCCGGACGAGCTGATCCGCCTCGCGGTGCGCTCACAGTGGCACGGCGATCCGCCCGGTGCCGTCAGCGACTGGCTCGACGAGCGCTAACTCACGCCGCGAGAGCCTCGGCTTCCTCGCCCTCCCCGGGTACCGCCGCGAGGTCGCGCCGCGGGCGGTCGCGCAGGAATGACGCGGCCACCACCGCACCGACGAGGCAGACGATCGCGCCCACCTCGAGGCCGAGCTGGTAGCCGTCGCTCAGCGCCTGTAGCGGCCCGACGCCTGTCGCTACCACGTGCCTCGTATGTGACGCGGCGACCGTGCCGAGCACGGCGATCCCGAGCGCTCCACCCACGAAGCGCGACGTGTTGATCAGCCCCGACGCCAGTCCGCTCTGTTCGGGCGCGACCCCCTGCACCGCCATGATCGTCGACGGCACGAGCGTCAGACCGAGCCCGAGGGCGCTGAGGACGCCGCCGGGCAGGACGTGGGTCACGTAACTGGAGCCCGGCCCCGCGCCGGTGAGCAGCGCCAGGCCGGTTGCCGCGAACAGCATCCCGACCGTCACTGTCCGGCGCGCGCCGAAGCGAGCGACGAGACGCGGTGCGAGCGTGGACCCCAGCGTGGCGAAGAGCGGCATCGGCAGGAACGCGAAGCCGGTCTGCAGCGCGTCGAAATGCCGCACCTGCTGGAGGTACAGGCTCACGAAGAAGAACATCGCGAGGGTTG
Source organism: Thermoleophilaceae bacterium (assembly GCA_045805385.1). GTDB lineage: Bacteria > Actinomycetota > Thermoleophilia > Solirubrobacterales > Thermoleophilaceae > JADGHQ01. The sequence goes on along the minus strand of JBJMLG010000088.1, from coordinate 5,101 downwards.
CGGAGTACAGGAGTAGAACGATCACGTTCGCCGCACGCAGAAGCGGCATCCGGAAGATCGACAGCGGGACGAGCGGCGCGGTCGCGAAGCGGCCCTCGACGAGCACGAACAAGGCGAGCAGCACCACGCCGGCGCCGATCGGCCCGATCACTCCGGGCGAGCCCCACCCGAGCGCGTCGCTGCGCACGATGCCGTAGGTGAGGGCCGTCAGCCCGCCGGTCACGAGCAGCGCACCCGACAGATCGAAGTTTCGCGCGGCGCCCACGCGCCGGCCCTCGGGCACCACCCCGGGTGCCAGCAGGACGACCGCGGCGCCCACCGGAACGTTCACCGCGAAGATCGCCCACCAGCCGAGCGTCTGCGTGAGGATGCCGCCGAGCAGCGCGCCCGAGGCTGCGCCCAGGCCTGCCATTGCGCCCCAGACCCCCAGCGCGCGGTTGCGCTCTGCGCCGACGGCGAATGACGTCGCGATGATCGACAGGCTCGCCGGCGACACCACCGCCGCGCCGACACCCTGGACGGCCCTTGCGCTCAGCAAGAGCGCACGCGAGTCGGCCACCGCGCAGACGAGCGAGGCGAGCGTGAAGAGGGCTATGCCGGCCAGGAACATCCGGCGGCGCCCGAGCAGGTCGGCCGCGCGCCCTCCGAGCATCAGGAAGCCCGCGAAGGTGAGCGTGTAGGCGTTGATCACCCACTCGAGGTCGGTGGCGGAAAAGCCAAGGGCGCGGCGGATCGACGGAAGCGCGACGTTCACCACCGACACGTCGAGTACCACCATGAACTGGGCGAGGCAGAGGACCACGAGCAGCAGGTTCAGGTCGCCGCTCTCAGTGCGCGCTCGTGCCTTGGCGCGAAGCTGGACGATTGAAGTCATGGCGGCAGTGTGCGATCATGGTGATCCAGGTACAAGAGAGGGATTTATCCTGGTACTAGAGACTCCCCCCAAGAACAGCTCCACCAAGCGCAACGGCACCAACGGCGAGATCCGTCGCGACGAGCTGGCGGATTTTCTGCGCAGGCGGCGCGAGAGCATCCAGCCCCACGACGTCGGGCTGCCGAACGGCGGCAGGCGGCGCACGCCGGGGCTCCGCCGCGAAGAGGTGGCCCAGCTCGCCGGCGTGGGCACCACCTGGTACACGTGGCTCGAGCAGGGCCGCGACGTGCGCGCGTCGCTTGACGTGCTCGAGTCGATCGCACAGGCGCTCCGGCTCACCCCGGCCGAGCGCGGGCACCTCATCCTGCTCGGCCGAGGTGAGCAGGCCCCGTCGCTGTGCGCGCCGGCCGAGAAGGTCTCCACCGCGGTGCGCCGGCTCATCGAGAACCTCGGGCCCAACCCGGCTTACGTGATCGGCCGCCGGTGGGACATCCTCACCTGGAACCGGGCCTACGCCGCCGTGTTCGGCGACCCGGCGGACACTCCCAAGCAGTTCCGCAACTCGCTCTGGCTCACCTTCATGGACCCGGCGCGCCGCGAGATCATCTGCGACTGGGAGCGCGGCGCGCGGCTGCTGGTGGCCCGCTTCCGCGCGGACAGCGCCAAGCACATCGGCGATCCGGCCTTCGAGGAGCTGATCGCGGCGCTGAACGATTCGAGCCCCGAGTTCCGCAAGTGGTGGAAGCGACACGAGGTCGCCTCCTCTGGCGAGGGCCGCAAGACGCTCGAGCATCCGGTCGCCGGCAAGCTGCTGTTCGAGCACGCGGTCTTCAGGCCCGCCGAGCAGCCGGAGCAGCGCGTCGCGATGTTCTCGCCGCTGCCAGAGGAGGACACGCCGGCGAAGCTCGCGAAGCTGCTGGCGGAATAGCCGGGGTTGCGATGGTTGCGGGCGGTCCTTAGCCTCGCGCGCGCGTATGTCGGCCATTGATCGAGCGCGAGCCCGTCTCGAGCGTGTGGACCCCGGGCTGTTCGCACTCAAGAACGCTGCACGCGCGGCCATCGTCATGCCGGGCGTCTTCGCGTTCGCCGACAAGGTCATCAAGAACCCGGACACGGCGACGTTCGCGGCCTTCGGTTCCTTCGCGATCCTCGTGTTCGCCGAGTTCGGTGGCTCCCGTCGCACACGCCTGGTCGCCTATCTCGCGCTGGCGGCCGCCGGCGCGATCCTCATCGTCCTCGGCACGCTGTGCTCACGTGATCCCTGGATCGCCGCGGCGGCGATGGCAGTCGTGGGGTTCGCGATCCTCTTCTCGGGCGTGATCAGCGGCTACTTCGTCGCCGGAGGCACGGCCGCCATGCTCACCTTCGTACTGCCGGTCAACCTGCCTGCCAGCCCGTCGGTGATCCCGTCGCGCCTCGAGGGATGGGGCCTCGCCGCCGCGGCAGGGATCTCCGCGTCGATGCTGCTGTGGCCGTCGCGCCCGCGGGACAAGCTGGTTGCCCGGGTCGCCGGGGCCTGTCTCGCGCTCGCCGAGTTCATGGAGAGCGAGCTCGGTCCTGACCGGTCGCGACTGCCGGAGCGCGAGCGAGCGGCTCGGGAGGCCGTTGCGGCGGTGCGGCAGCAGTTCCTCGCCACGCCCTATCGGCCGACTGGTCCGACGGCCTCTGCCGAGGCGATCGCATTCCTCGTCGACGAGCTGGACTGGATCGAGTCCTTCGCCTTCGCCCGCGGTGACGGCGAGCCGGGGCTCGACCTATGCCGCGACGAGAACCGCGAGGTGCTGGCGGCGGCCGCCGCCGTGCTGCGCGAGAGCGCCGCGAGCCTCGAGGGAGGCGAAGGGCATCCGGACCTCGAGCGTCTCGAGCGGGCGCGCGACGCGGTAGCCGACGCCCTCAAGCGTCGCATCGCCGAGCTGCCGCGATCGGGCGACGAGCTCGAGCTCGCCGCGGCGCTCGATCCATCCTTCCGGCTACGCGCCCTGTCGTATTCCGCCGGGCAGATCGGCAGCAATGCGCTGCGTGCCACGGGGCACGCGCGGGCGGCAGGGGTCGAGGAGGCGCGGTGGTACCGAGCCCCCGCTCTCCAGGCGTCGACCTCGGAGGCGATCTCCACGCTGCGCGCCACCGAGCGGCGCGCGGCCGAGCGTGCCAGCCCGCAATCAGTCCTCTTCCGCAACTCGATCCGCGGTGCCGCGGCGCTCGCTATCTCGGTGTTCGTGGCCCAGAAGACGGGCGTACAGCACGCCTTCTGGGTCGTGCTCGGCACGCTGTCGGTGCTGCGCTCGAACGCGCTCGGCACAGGAGCGACGGTTCTGAGCGCACTGGCCGGGACGGCGGTCGGGATCGTGGTCGGGGCGGGCCTGATCATCGCGATAGGCAGCAACGAGACGGTGGTCTGGGCGGTGCTACCCGTCGCGGTCCTGGTGGCGGCCTACGCCCCCCGGGTCGTCTCCTTCGCGGCGGGCCAAGCGGCGTTCACCGTCGTGGTGCTGATGCTGTTCAACCTGATCCAGCCGAGCGGATGGAAGGTGGGGCTCGTTCGCGTCGAGGACGTCGCGATCGGCTTCGCGGTGAGCATCCTGGTGGGCCTGCTGTTCTGGCCGCGCGGCGCGGTGGCGCTGATCCGCTCCAGCCTGGCAGCGGCCTACGAACGTTCCGCCGACTACGTCGTCGCGGCAAGCCGGCGCCTCGTCGGCGCCGAATCGGCGGCTCCGGACGAGGCCGCTCGAGAGGCTAGGCTCGCGGCCGGCAGGCTCGACGACGCCTTCCGCGCCTACCTCGGCGAGCGCTCCACCGAGCAGACCGACATGGACAGCGTGGCGACGCTCGCGGCCGGCACCATGCGGCTGCAACGCACCGCGTTCTCGCTGCTCGCACTCACGCGGATGACGAATGGCTTCGCGCTGGGTGAGCCGTGCGCGCGGTCACTGGATCGCCAGCTCGACGCGCTCCGCGACTGGTACACGCACCTCGGCGAGGCACTCGTGGACGGCAGTCCGCCGCCGGCTCAAACCAATCCCGACACGGCAGGGCGCAAGCGCGTGCTCGAGTGTGCGCGCGAGGGCGTCGCCGCGGACGACGAGGACAGGAACGGGTCGGGGCTGGTGCTGCTGTGGGCAAGCCAGCATCTCGACAACCTCTGGCGGCTCGAGGCACATCTCTCACAGCACGCCGCGTCCATCTCCTCGAGTGGCGATGACCGTGGTGGTACGTTGGGCCCCAGCCGTACTCCTGGGATGGGCTTGCACGGTGACCAGACTCCTCGGTGACCTCGTAGCGCGTGGCACGCGCTCCTCGATCCACGCGTATGGCCGTGGCGCGGTCGTCAAGGTCCCACATCCGTCGACGCCCGCGGGCTGGATCCACTTCGAGGCCGAGTATGCCGAGGCGGCAAGGGATGCCGGAGCGCCGGTGCCACGGCTACTCGGCCTCGAGCAGATGTTCGGGCGCGCCGCCAGCGTGTGGGAGCGCGTCGCGGGCACGTCGATGTGGCAGCACGTCATCGATCGGCCCAAGCTGAGTGCCGAACTGGGCGCCTTGCTCGCCGACATCCAGTGCGAGCTGTTCGAGCTCGTGCCGCCGGTCACGCTGCCAAACCAGCACGACCGGCTGGTGAGCAAGATCCGGTGGTCGGCCGCGACGGTGGACGCGTCGGTGATCCGGGCAATCGAGATGCTGCCGGCGCGGGCTGGCCCGCCGCGCCTGTGTCACGGCGATCTGCACCCGAGCAACGTCATCCTCGGACGCAACGGCCCGATGATCGTCGACTGGTTCGACGCCTCGCGCGGGGATCCGGTCGCGGACGTGGCCCGCACTTTCGTCACGCTTCTCGGCGAGGGAAACGGTGGTCCGGGCCACCTTCCGGGCTCTGACAGACGCACGCTCGCTTCGCTGACCGAGGGATACCTCTACCGCCTGCGGGCGGCGCTCGAGATCGCCGACGAGACGCTCGGCCGCTGGCAGGCGATCCAGGCCGTGGCGCGGATGGCCGAGGGCGTGCCGCGCGCTGCGCTGTTCGACGTTTGGACGCGGTACGAAAGCTCACTGCAAGCGCCGTGGCCGGCGCTTCAAGCGGCGGCGAAGTGAACGGCCGCCCAGAGGTCATCGAACAGGCCATCCGGAGCGGCAATCACGAGATCGTCGTTCTCAGGGCATGGCATCTCCACCCGTGCCCCGGCTTCCTGTGCGATCAGCCCGCCGGCGGCCCGATCCCAGATCTCCGTGTTG
>JBJMLG010000087.1:0-5657 GCA_045805385.1 Thermoleophilaceae bacterium | reverse complement strand
GGCCCGACGGCAGCGGCCTCGTGGGTCTGGCAGACCGCCTCGCGGTCCTCAACGGTCGGCTCCAGATCGCTAGTCCCGCCGAACGCGGCACGGTCGTCGCCGCGGAGATCCCCATCAGCAGTTAGCGCGCGCGGGATCGCCGCGCACGCGGGTCATCCGCTCCTGCGGGCGAGGCGTTTGAATGGATCGACGTACGGTTCAAACGGCCTCGGGAAGGCCGCGATGGCTCGCCCGACGTTGCCCTTCGTCAGGAGTGCGATCGGGGAATCGACTCGCGCCGGCAACCTTGCGCCGCCCGCCGCCGCCGCGCATGCCTCGACTGCCATGTGACCCATGACGTACGGGTACTGGGAGACGGTCGCACTGAGCGATCCTTCCCTAAGAGCGTCGAGCGCCTCGGGGATGCCGTCCACCCCGATGACCTTGATCTTGCCGGTGTTGCCGGCGACGCGGAGAGCGTCGGCGACCCCGAGTGCCATCTCATCGTTGACCGCAAAGAAGCCCGAGATACGCGGGTGAGCGCGAACGATTCGCGCGGCCGCGCTCTCCGCCTTCGTGCGGTCGTAATCAGCGGTGACTCGCGCGACCACTCCCACGCTCGACCCACGGATGCCGCGCTCGAATCCCCGCAAGCGGCGGCCGCTGTTGACGTTGTCGGGCAGGCCGGCGATGAGAGCCACATCGCCCACGCCCCGCAGGAGCGCGGCCATCCGGGCGCCGGCAAGCCTTCCGGCCGCCACGTCGTCGGTCCCGATGAAGCTGTTGATCCGCACATGGGCGCGATTCGCAGCCGCTACGCCTATCGGGCTGTCGATGTTCACGATGGGGCGCCTCACGCCGCGCAGGGCGGCCACGAGGTTGCTGCCCGTGATGGGGTTCATCACGTAGCAATCGTTCCCCTGGGCGACGAGTGCTCGGACCTGCCTTGCCTGGCCGCCGAGATCGTCGCTGCTCGTGACGGATCGGACGGTCGCGTGCACGCCGAGCCGGCTCGCCTCGAGTCTCGCTCCTTCGTAGATCGCGAGGAAGAACGGATTGTCGAGCCCTTTGAGGCCGACGCCCACCCGCGCAGGAGCGGCTTTGGTCCGGGCGGCGCCGTGGTGGGCCGGCGCGGGTGACCCTCCAACGGCGTTACCGACGAGAATGACCGCTGAAGCGGCCGCAGTGGCGATCGGCCAAATCTTCACCAAGGGCTGCTCTCGATCGGGTGCGGATCACGCTACCGCACCCCTCACCGCCGCTCAAACCGCTTCCCCCCGCAATTGCGAAGGAGCAGAATGGGTTGCGGCTCCCAGAAAGGTTTGGCTTGCGTCCGCGACAGATCGCACCAGTAGCGCTGGTCCTCGCTTTGACCGCCGCGGGGTTCGTCGGGGCTCTCGCACTCGGCGCGCGCGATGCGCGACGCGACGCCCGACACCGCGCCGAGGTCGCGGCCGCCCAGATCCACGGCCGCGTCCAGGAGGGCGCCTCGCTCGCCGAGAGCCTCCGTCGATACATGGTGAGCGTCGGCGGGGGCGGAGTGAGCGATGAGCAGTTCGCGCGCGACTCATCGCGATGGCTCAGCCCGGCGGGCGTTCCGGCCGCCGCGTGGGTCGAGCAGGTTGCCGGTTCAAGCCGTGCGGCGTACGAGCGGCGGATCGGCCACCCCATCGTGACGCGGGACCGGCGAGGCAGGATCGCGCTTGCGGGGACCCGGTCGTCGTACCTACCGGCGACGCTGGTCTCGGGCATCGCTCCCATGGCGGCACCAGGGATAGATCTCGGCGGCGAGCCGGGAGTGACCGCCGCGCTGACTCGCGCGAGCAGTCTCTATGACGCCGGCGCAACTCCCTTGACGGCGCTCCGCGACGGCGCGAAGGGACTCCTGCTGATCAAGTTCGCTCCGCGGCTCACCCGCGGGATCGTCACACCGGGGTTCGTGGTGATCTTCTTGTCGGACCTGTGGCTGCGCTCGGCGGCTACGGGAGCGCCGAAAGTCCAACTGACGGCTGGCGGCACGTCCACCGCTCACCACGACGGCGCGGCCGTGGAGCACGACACTTTCACGGAGGCGGGGCAGCGCTTCGACGTCGCGGTCCCGCGCGCTTCGGCCGACGGCGCCGCTGGAGTGCTGCCCTGGATCATCCTGGCCGCCGGCCTCGTCCTCGCGGCCGTTGCGGGCGCCCTCGGGGTGAACGCGGCTCGCCGCTCCAGAGCACAGGACGAGCTCGACCGCATCTTCACGCTGTCCCCGGAGGTGATCGCGGTCGCGAACTTCGATGGCTACTTCATGCGGATCAACCCGGCCACCGAGCAGATTCTCGGTTACACGCGTGAAGAGCTTCTCGCGCGCCCGTTCCTCGACTTCGTGCATCCGGACGACCGCGAGAGGACGGCCGCTGAGACCGCAGCCGTCGGCGAGGGAAAGCCGACGACGGCGTTCGAGAACCGTTTCGTCCGCAAGGACGGCTCGTACAAGGTGCTCGAGTGGACGTCGACGCCCGTCGTCGAGGACAGGCTCATGTACGCGGTGGCACGCGACGTGACCGAACGCCGGCAGGACGAGGCAGAGCTGCAGCGTCTCGCGGACGAGCAAGCGGCGCTTCGGCGTGTGGCGACCCTCGTCGCGCAGGATGTGCCGGCCGCGGAGGTGTTCTCAGCCGTTGCCGGGGAGGTGCAGCGGCTTCTCGATGCCCAGGCCACGTGGATCGGGCGGCTCGAGTCGGACGCGACGATGTCCATCGTTGCCAGCAATGGAAGCGCAAGCCACGTGATGCCGGTGGGAAGTCGTCTGGAGCTCGAGTCGAACATGGCCTTGACGCAGGTCGTACGTACCGGCGGCTCGGCTCGCGTCGAGGACTACAGCGGCGCTTCCGAGGCCGTCCTCCGAAGAGCGGAACAGTTGCGGATTGGCAGCACCGTGGCGGTTCCGATCATGGTCGAGGGCTCTCTCTGGGGCTCGATCGCCGCTGGGACAGAGCGCGAGCACTTCCCGGCCGACGCCGAGCAGCGCATGACGGAGTTCACGGAGCTCGTCGGGACCGCGATCTCCAACATCCAGGCCCGCGAGGACCTGGCCGGTTCCCGGGCGAGGATCGTGGCGGCGGCCGACGAGGAGCGCCGGCGGGTGGTCCGCGATCTGCACGACGGCGCGCAGCAGCGCCTGGTCCACTCGATCATCACCATGAAACTGGCGCATCAGGCACTACCACCGGACCGGAAACCTGCCGCGGACCTGGTGCACGAAGCGCTCGACGAGGCAGAGAGCGCCAACGTCGAACTTCGAGAGCTCGCGCACGGCATCCTCCCGGCCGTGCTCGCGCACGGCGGCCTGCCGGCGGCAGTCGGGGCGCTCGCCTCTCGCGCGCCGGTGCCGGTCGACGTCGACGTGTCCGTGGACCGGCTCCCCGCGGCCGCCGAGGCGACCGCCTACTTCGTCATCGCGGAGGCTCTCACCAATGTCGCCAAGCACTCCCGTGCAAGCCACGCCGCGGTCGTTGCACGCGTCGAGGACGGCGCCCTCCAGCTCGAGGTCCGGGACGACGGCGTCGGCGGCGCCGTGCCCGGCGGCAGCGGCCTACTGGGCGTGAAAGACCGCCTGGCCGTCCTCCACGGCCGGCTCCGAGTGGAGAGCCCAGCCGGCGGGGGCACCGTCGTGGCCGCGGACATCCCGCTTCACGGCGAACCCGTAGGCCAGGCTGACGGCGACCGGTCGGTAGGGTCCGACCGAGGCTAATGACGATCGACGACCACCGAGGCGGCTCGCGGCGCAGCGGCGGGCCCGGCAGGGGTGGCGCGAGCGGCGGCGAACGGGGAGCCATGGCGCCGCGCTCGACTTCGCGCGACCTCGAGCGCTACGCGGGACTGTTCGCATCGCGCACGCGCGTCATGACCTCGTCGGCCATGCGCGATCTGATGGCGGTCACGGCGCGGCCCGAGGTGATCTCGCTCGCCGGCGGCCTCCCCGACACGAGCACGTTCCCGCCGGAGACCTTCGCCGCCGTCACGTCGCGGATCGCATCGGAGTCAGTGGCCAAGGCGCTCCAGTACGGCCCCACCGAGGGTCTCGCCGAGACCGTCGGCTGCATCCGGGCGGTGATGTCGGCCGAGGGCGTCGAGGTGGACGCCGAGGACCTGATCGTCACGACCGGCGGCCAGCAGGCGATCGACCTCGTGACCAAAGCGCTGATCGACCCGGGCGACGTGATCGTCGCCGAGGCGCCCACCTACCCCGGCGCGGTGCCCACGTTCTCCTCCTACGAGGCGGACGTGCTGCAGATCGACATCGACTCCGAGGGCATGCGCGTGGACCTTCTGGCGGAGGCGCTCGAGCGGCTCGATCGTGAGGGCCGCAAGCCGAAGTTCATCTACACGGTGCCGAGCTTCCAGAACCCGGCCGGGGTCACTCTCTCGCTCGAGCGCCGCGAGCGGCTGGTGGACATCGCGCACGAGCGCGAGCTGCTGGTGCTCGAGGACAACCCCTACGGGCTGCTTCGCTACGAGGGCGAGCCGCTGCCGACGCTCCGCGAGCTCGACGGCGGCGTGTACGTGATGTACATGGGCACCTTCTCGAAGATCCTCTCGCCGGGCATCCGCCTGGGCTGGGTGGCCGCGCCGCCGCCCGTGCTCGAGAAGCTGAACCTCGGCAAGCAGGCAGCGGACCTCTGCAGCTCCACGCTGTCCCAGCTCATGGTTCAGGCCTACTTCGAGGAGGGGCGCTGGCGCGACTACGTGAGCTCGCTCACCCAGCTCTACCGGCGCCGGCGCGACACGATGCTCGACGCGCTCGCGGAGTTCTTTCCGCCGCAAGCCGAGTGGACGAGGCCGGCGGGCGGCCTGTTCATCTGGGCCACGCTGCCCGACTTCATCGACACGACAGACCTGCTGGCACGCGCGCTGCGCGACAACGTGGCGTTCGTTCCCGGTGTGGCCGCGTACCTGGACGGGCGCGGGCACAACGCGATGCGCCTGAACTTCTCCGGTGTGGACGACGACTCGATCCGCGAGGGCGTGCGCCGGATCGGCAAGGTCGTGTCCGAGCAAGTGGAGCTGTACGGCACGCTCACCGGGCAGAAGCCCGCCGCGGCGCCGCGCGAGGAGAAGCCGGCGCCGGACGAGGGCCTCGCACAGGTCGTGGAGATGCCGCGGCGCCGCGAGGGCCGCGCGTGAGCCGCGTCGCGGTCCTGAAAGGCGGAGCGTCGCTCGAGCGCCAGGTGTCGCTGCGGTCTGGTGCGCGCGTGGAAGATGCGCTCGCGCGGCTCGGCCACGACGTGCTCCCAGTGGACGTCGGTGCCGACCTGATCGAGCGCCTGCGCAAGGAGCGGCCCGACGCCGCGTTCGTGGCACTGCACGGGCGCGACGGCGAGGACGGCACCGTGCAGGAGCTGCTCGAGATCCTCGGCATCCCCTACACCGGGTCGGGGGTGCTGGCATGCATGCGCTGCATGGACAAGGTCACCGCCAAGCACCTCATGCGCGAAGCGGGCATCCCCACGCCGGACTTCTTCGCCTTCAACGAGACCGCCTTCCGCTCGCTCGGCGCGGCCGACGCGCTGCCGGCTATCGAGGAGCGTCTGCAGTTCCCGATCGTGGTGAAGCCGGCCGCGCAGGGCTCGGCGCTCGGCATCAAGTTCGCGCGCACGCCGTCGGACGTGCCGGGCGCGCTGGTCGCCGCGTTC
>JBJMLG010000086.1:0-3830 GCA_045805385.1 Thermoleophilaceae bacterium | reverse complement strand
GCGCGTCGCATCCGCTCGAGCTGGCCGCCGCCGCGGCCGAGCAGGGACACGCTGCGATGGCGCTCACCGACCACGACGGTCTGCACGGCGCGATGGAGTTCGCAAAGTCGGCGCAGTCGCTCGGAGTGCGGCCGATCACCGGCGCCGAGCTGACGCTCGGCGACGGGCATCACGTCACGCTCCTGTGCGAGACGACGGAGGGCTACCGCAACCTCTGCCGGCTGATCACGCTCGCGCACGCCCACACGCGCGACAACCCAAGCCGCGAGGCCGGCCAGCCCACCACGCGGCTCGAGGACCTCGAGCGCCACGCCGAGGGCATCTTCTGCCTGTCCGGCTGCGCGCGCGACGGCATGCTGGCCGCCCGGGTGGAGCGGGGCGACCACGCGGGCGCAGCCGCCGCGGGCCGCCGCCTGATCGCGGCCTTCGGCCCGGAGCGCTTCTGGGTGGAGCTGCAGCGCCCGTTCGGTCGCCACGACCGCCGGCGCAACCGGCTGCTCGCACAGCTCGCCGAGCGCCTTGGCGTTCCGGCGGTGGCGACGGGCAACGTGCACGTGCACTCGCGCGCGCGCTCGGCCCTTCAGGACGTGTTCGTCGCCACCCGCCTGCGCATGACGCTCGACGAGTGCGAGCCGCTGCGGCGCGGCAACCGCTCCCACGCGCTAGCGACCGCCGAGGCGATGGCGGGCCGCTTCGCGGAGCACCCGGACGCGATCGAGGAGTCGGCGCGGATCGCCGAGCGGCTCGAGTTCGACCTCACGCGCGACCTCGGCTACCGCTATCCCGGCTCAGACGACGGCTCGGCCGATCGCAGCCTGGCGGAGCTGTGCGGGGAGAAGATCGTGGAGCGCTACTCCGGCGGCACACTCGAGGAGGCGCGCGCCCGGCTCGAGGAGGAGCTGCGAATCATCCGCTCGCTGAAGCTGTCGGGCTTCTTCATCCTCCACCGCGACCTGCTCGAGCTCGCGCGCGAGGTGGCGGCCGAGGTGCGCGGCTCCGACACCGCGCGGGCGCTGCTGCCGCCGGGCCGCGGGCGCGGCTCGAGCGTGTCCTCGATCGTCTGCTACCTCACCGGCCTCTCGCACATCGACCCGATCGAGAACCGGCTGCTGATGGGCCGCTTCCTCAACGAGGAGCTGTCGTCGATGCCGGACATCGACCTGGACTTCCCGCGCGACATCCGCGAGGTGCTGATCCCGCGCGTGCACGAGCGCTACGGCCACGACCGCTCCGCGCTCGTGGCCGCGTTCCCCACCTATCGCGTGCGCTCGGGCGTGCGCGACTTCGGCAAGGCGCTGGGGCTCGCGCCCGGCGAGGTGGAGCGCGTGGCGCGATCCTCGGACCCGTTCGAGACGAACGGCATGGAGGGCGACGTGGCGAGCGCGGTGGGGGAGCGGCGCTCGCGCTCGCCGCGCTGGCAGGCGCTCGTGCGGCTGGTGAACGAGGCGCACGGGCTGCCGCGGCACATGAGCCAGCACCCCGGCGGGATGGTGATCGCCACCGAGCCGCTGCAGGACATCTGCCCGATCCAGCCCGCGGCCATGGAGGGTCGCCAGATGGTGCAGTGGGACAAGGACTCCTGCGGCGACGCCGGGTTCCTGAAGATCGACCTGCTCGGCCTGGGGATGCTGTCGGCGGTCGAGCGCTGCGTGGAGGAGATCGCGCGCGTGCGCGGAGAGCAGATCGACCTCTCGCGCATTCCGTTCGACGACAAGCGCGTGTACGCCGAGATCCAGGAGGCGGAGACCACGGGCGTGTTCCAGATCGAGAGCCGCGCGCAGATGCAGATGCTCAAGCGCACGCGGCCCGAGACGCTCGACGACCTGACCGTGCAGGTGGCGCTCGTGCGGCCCGGCCCGATCCAGGGCGGCGCCGTGCACCCGTACATCGAGCGCCGCAAGGCGCTGCGGGCGGACCCGGCGTACGAGGTGCCGTACGAGCACCCGTCGCTTGCGCCGGTGCTGGCCGACACGCTCGGCGCGATCGTGTTCCAGGACCAGGTGATCGAGGTGGCCATGGCATTCGCCGGCTTCTCGCAGGGCGAGGCCGAGGGATTGCGGCGGGCTATGAGCCGCAAGCGCTCGGAGGAGGCGATGCGCGCGTTCGAGCGCAATTTCATCGAGGGCGCGATGGCGCTACATGGGGTGGACCGCACCTGCGCCGAGCGCGTGTACGGCCAGATCGTGGGCTTCTCCGGCTTCGGCTTCCCCAAGGCGCACTCGGCCGCGTTCGGGCTGCTCGCCTACCAGTCCACCTGGCTGCGGGTGCACTACGGGCCGGAGTTCCTCGCCGGGCTGCTGAACGAGCAGCCGATGGGCTTCTATCCCCCCGACGCGCTGGTGCACGACGCGCAGCGGCGCGCCATCGAGGTGCGCCCGCCGGACGTGCTCGCGAGCAGGGCGGAGTGCACGGTGGAGGACGACCTGGCGGTGCGGATCGGGCTCGGCTACGTGGTCGGCGTGCGCGAGGCGGAGGTGCGCGAGATGGTGGAGGAGCGCATTCGAAGCGGGCAGTTCGGCTCGCTGTCCGACCTCGCCGGCCGCTGCGCCGCGCAGCGCGACTCGCTCGAGCGGCTGGCGTGGGCGGGCGCCTGCGACTCGCTCGCACCGAACGGCCGCCGCGAGGCGCTGTGGATGCTCGGCGTGGCGTCGCCCGGAGTAAACGTGAAGGGCGGCGTGCAGCTCGCGCTGCCGCTCGAGACGGGCGATGCTCCGGAGCTGCCCGAGCTGAGCGCCTGGGACCGCATGGTGGCCGACTACGGCTCCACCGACATCACGCTTCGGGAGCACCCGATCGAGCTGATGCGCCCGGCGATCGACTCCGACTCGGTCACGAGCGCGGATCTCGAGCGAATCGCGTCGGGGCGCCGGGTGAAGGTCGCCGGCCTGGTGGTCGCGCGGCAGCGCCCCGCCACGGCGCACGGCGTCACGTTCATGCTGCTCGAGGATGAGCACGGGACCATCAACCTGATCGTGCCGCCGCCGGTGTACGAGCGCTGCCGCCTGGCGGTGCGAGCCGAGCCGATCGTGTCGGCCGAGGGCAAGCTCGAGAAGCGCGAGGGCGTGGTGAACATCGTGGTGGACCTGGTGCGCCGCCTCGACACGCCCGACATGCCGCAGGGCGAGGTTCGCCACATCGAGCCGGCGCGGACGTGGTCGAGCGAGGCGGGCGAGCTGCGCTCCGTCGCGCCGCGCCCGCACAGCTTCGGTCGGAGGGCCGGGTGATACTTCCCGGCGATGGGCGAGCTTGCAGACATCGTCACCGACGGGATCCGGCTGTTCAACGAGCGCCGCTTCGACGAGTCGCTGGCGGGGCTGACTGAGGACGTCGAATGGCGCACCGGGCTTCAGCCGATGCTCGGCCTCGAGGCAACGCGCGGCCGCGAGGGCGTGCTCGAGTTCTGGCGCGAGGCGCACTCCGGCTGGGACGACTTCCGGGTCGAGCCCGTCGAGGCTGAGGAGCTCGATGACTCGACGGTGCTCGTCAGCGTCCGCTACTTCGGCCGCGGCCACGCGAGCGGGCTGGAGTTCGGCGACCGGACGTTCTCGCTCTACAAGCTGCGCGACGGCCAGATCTGCTCGGTACAGGACTTCGGCACACGCGACGCGGCGCTCGCCGCCCACGAGGCGGACGAGTGAGCGACACGAAGCACGACGAGCCGTTGCGCGAGGAGGATCTCGAACCGGACCCCTTCAGGCAGTTCGCCGCCTGGTACGCCGAGGCCGGCGAGGCGGTGCGCATGCGCGAGGCGATGGCCGTCGCCACCGCTACGCCCGACGGGCGGCCGTCGGTGCGCATGGTGCTTCTGAAGCACCACGGCCAGGACGGCT
>JBJMLG010000085.1:0-14819 GCA_045805385.1 Thermoleophilaceae bacterium | reverse complement strand
GCTACATCTCCGACCGCTTCCTGCCGGACAAGGCCATCGACCTCATCGACGAGGCCGCCTCACGTGCGCGCATCAAGTCGATGACGGCTCCGCCCGTGTACCGCGAGCTCGAAGACGACATCGAGAACACGCGGCGCGAGAAGGAAGCCGCGATCGAGGCCCAGGAGTTCGAGAAGGCCGCGAACCTGCGCGACCAGGAGCGCCAGCTCACGAACAAGAAGCGTGAGCTGGAGGAGCAGTGGCGCCAGGGCGAGGCGGGCAACCGCCCCGACATCGGCGAGGAGGAGATCGCGGACATCGTGTCCATGTGGACCGGTATCCCGGTGTTCAAGCTCACCGAGGCCGAGACCCAGAAGCTGTTGCGCATGGAGGACGAGCTGCACAAGCGCGTCATCGGCCAGCAGCCTGCGATCGAGGCAGTGTCGAAGGCCATCCGCCGCTCCCGTGCCGGCATCAAGGATCCGAAGCGGCCCACCGGCTCGTTCATCTTCCTCGGCCCCTCGGGCGTTGGTAAGACCGAGCTGGCGCGGACGCTCGCCGAGTTCCTGTTCGGCGACGAGGACGCGATGGTCCGCATCGACATGTCGGAGTACATGGAGAAGCACTCCGTGTCGCGACTGGTCGGCTCGCCTCCGGGCTACATCGGCTACGACGAGGGTGGACAGCTCACCGAGGCAGTCCGGCGCAAGCCGTACTCCGTGCTGCTCCTCGACGAGATCGAGAAGGCTCACCCGGACGTCTTCAACATCCTGCTCCAGATCCTGGAGGACGGCCGCCTGACGGACGCTCAGGGCCGCACGGTCGACTTCCGTCACGCGATCGTGATCATGACGTCGAACATCGGCGCCTCCGAGATCGCTCGGAACACGCCTCTCGGCTTCGCCGTCTCCGACGACGAGACCGGGATCACGTACGACGACATGAAGAACCGGATCATGGGCGAGCTGAAGAAGGTGTTCAGGCCAGAGTTCCTCAACCGAATCGACGAGGTCATCGTCTTCCACAAGCTGTCGAAGGACGAGGTCAAGTCGATCGTCGAGCTCCTGCTGCGTCACATCAGGACCTCGATGGCGGAACGCGAGCTGTCGCTCAACCTCTCCGATGACGCCAAGGACCTCTTGGTGGAGAAGGGCTGGGATCCCGCCATGGGCGCCCGTCCGCTCCGCCGGGCGATCCAGCGCTACATCGAGGACCCGGTCGCCGACGAGGTGCTCCGCTCCACGATGGACCCGGGCTCGACCGTCGAGGTCGAAAAGGCAGCCGAAGGCGAGGATCCGCCGGTGAAGATCACCATCACCGCGCCGACGAAGAAGCGCGAGGCGGTCGGAGTCGGCGCCAAGGGCGACGGCAACGACGGTGGCTCACTGCCGGACGAGCCGGAGATCCTGCCCGAGGTGCCCGACGCGCCGCCGGCGGAGGAGCCGCCGACCGGCGAGGGTGAGACCTCGGACGAGGGCTAGCGCCCGAACCGCAACAGCATTCGAGACGGCCCGCTTCGGCGGGCCGTTTTCGTTCTAGGCCCGGCTGGTGCCGGCGAAGCGGTACAGCAGGTGGTGCTCCCCGTCTTCATGCCAGGCACGCTCGAGCTTGTAGTGGGCGGTGCGCGGTGCCTTATTGAGTGCCTTACGGAGCTTGCCGCGCGGCGCCCAGACCTTGCGCACCGGCTCGCCGGCCTCGAGCAACTCCATCCGCCCCGCAACGGGACCGTCCGCGAAATGTGCGATGAGGTTCACTGCGCGTGCCATTCGACCCAAGGTACGGCTTGTGCCGGTGCGCCAGCCAGCTCGTTGGACGGATGTATGACGCGGCTGGGTGGCGCGACGTCGCTTCCGGTGTCTCGCCAAGTGGTAAGCCTTCGGCTCCGAGCGGGTATTGAGCATTGACACCCGGAAGGAGCAATCGGAATGCCCGACATCGTCGAGATCAAGACCCGCCTGAACGGCCCCTACAAGGTCACCGGCCCGATCCGGCTGATCGACGCCGACGGGAACGCGTTCGACCTCGGCGAGCAGGGTGAGGTGATCGCGCTGTGTCGCTGCGGTGGCTCGAGTACGAAGCCGTTCTGCGACGGCACGCACCGGAAGAACGCATTCCAGGCGGCGGAGAAGGCTGTCGCCGAGGCGGAGGCGGCGGCGGCGGCAGAGGGATGAGGGACCTGCGGGACGCCCTTGGCCAGAACCGCCCGCAGGCCCCTCGAGGGAGAGAGAGCGATGACACGGAGAGGCTTCGCCGCTCCGCCCGTATCGCGTCCTTTCCGAACAAGCCGCGGACTCGAGCGGCTGAGGTCATATTCGCCGCAGAGGCCTGCGACGCATCTATCCCGCTGTCCAAAGATGCCGAACCGGTTTTCGCCCGCGAGTCGGACTCTCGTCCAGCGGGTGGCCGCGGCGCCGCCAGCGCGCTTAGGCTGGGCGCATGTCCTGGCCCATTGCGCGGCTCGCCGCGCTCCTTTGCGCGGCGTCACTCGTCTGCGCCTCGACGGCCCTGGCGGAGAACGACCCACGCTGGGGCGGTGCCGCTCCGTCGATAGCCCCGCAGTGGGATCTTCATCCACAGACCACGATGTCCGTGACGATCGGACCGGAGCGACCCTTCGTGCAATCCATGCAGTGGCTGCGTTGCGACGAGACTGGCGAGGCGTGCCAGCCGATCCCCGGCGCGACCGGCGAGACCCTCACGCTCAGCGCGTTCGACATCGGCCACACGTTTGGATTGCGCTGGGTAATCGGGGACGTGTACGGCACGGCCACGTCGGAGGCGGTCGTGAAGTACGCCGTCACCCCGCTACCTGGTCATTGCACCAACCGCTTCGACGGGACGGCGCTCAACGACACCTTCATCGGCTCGCAGGACAGCGATTTGTTCAACGGCCTCGCCGGCAATGACTCCTTCGTCGGTGGCCGTGCCGCCGATTGCCTGAACGGCGGCGACGGCAACGACACGCTCGACGGCGAGGACGGCAACGACACGATCAACGGCGGCCCGGGGGACGACAAGCTGCTCGGCGGGTGGGGCAAGGACAAGATCGACGGCGGCCCCGGCAACGACCGGATCTCGCTCGGGTTCTCGGGCAACCGTGCCGTCGGGGGCCCCGGGAACGACACGATCAACACCGCGAACGGATACACGGATAGCGCGGACTGCGGCCCTGGCCGCGACGCGGTGATCGCCGACAAGCGCGACCGCGTCCGAGGTTGCGAGAAGGTACGCCGCTCGAGCTGACCGGGGGCGGAAGACGTCCGCTCCCGTCCTTACCTTCGACGGGTGGCAAAGACCGTCTTCGTCTGCTCGAACTGCGCCGCTGACAGCGCCAAGTGGCACGGCCGCTGCCCGAGTTGCGGCGAGTGGAACAGCCTGGTCGAGGAGCGTGCCGCGGTGGCGCCTCCCGGTGCGCCAAGCGGCGGCGGAGCCAAGCGCGCCGGCCGCGCGCTCAAGCCGGTGCTGCTCTCCGAGGTCGAGGCTCCGCACGTCGACCGCTTCTCGTCCGGTATCGCCGAGCTCGACCGCGTGCTCGGCGGCGGCATCGTGCCCGGCTCGATGGTGCTGATCGGCGGCTCGCCGGGCATCGGGAAGTCCACCATCACCGGAGGCGCGCTCGGGAACCTCGCCGCCGCCGGGCGCAAGGTGCTCTACGTGTCGGGAGAGGAGTCCGCGGCGCAGGTGAAGCTGCGCGCCGAGCGGCTCGGGCAGGACGCATTGCGCGTGCCGATCGTCGCCGAGACCGACCTAGAGGCCGTGGAGGCGACCCTGGAGGCCGAGCGCCCGGACGTCTGCGTGGTCGACTCGGTGCAGACGCTGTACGCGAGCGGACTCACCGGTGCGCCTGGATCGGTCGGCCAGGTCCGCGAGGTGGCGGGCCGGCTCATGCGGATCGCGAAGGAGCGCGGCGTGGCGGTGCTGCTCGTGGGCCACGTGACCAAGGAGGGCGCTCTGGCAGGGCCGCGCGTGCTCGAGCATCTCGTGGACTGCGTGCTCCAGTTCGAGGGCGAGCGCGAGCGCACCTTCAGGACGCTGCGCGCGCTCAAGAACCGCTTCGGCTCGACCAATGAGGTGGGCGTGTTCGAGATGCGCGAGAGCGGCCTCGTGGAGGTGGAGGACGCCAGCTCACGCTTCGTGGCCGAGGCCACGCGCGCCCCCGGCTCGGTCGTGCTGGCCGCGATGGAGGGCTCGAGGCCGCTGCTCGTGGAGGTGCAGGCGCTCGTGGCGCCCACCGAGCTCGTGCCCCCGCGCCGGGTCTCGAACGGCGTCGATCGGAACCGCCTGGCGCTCGTGCTGGCGGTGCTCAGCCGCCACACCAGCCTGCGGCTCGGCTCGAACGACGTGTTCGTGTCCGTGGCCGGGGGCGTGAGGGTCGACGAGCCCGGAGCAGACCTGGCGATTGCGCTTGCGGTTGCATCGGCCGCCCGAGGCGTGGCGCTCGGCGATGGCGCGCGCCCGCTCGCGGCCTTCGGTGAGGTCGGGCTCACCGGCGAGCTCCGCCACGTCGCCCATCCGGATAGGCGCATGGCGGAAGCCGCCAAGTTTGGCCTCGAGCCTGTCTTGGCGCCGAGTCGCTCACGCACGAGCCTGAGGGCCGCTCTGCGCGAGGCCCTGACCCAGCGCGAAGAGGCAGAAGCAGCGGCTTGACGCCTGCGTCATTCGTCCGAAATTCCCGCTGCAAAGCCAAAAGTGCAGGGATTTCTGCCTCTCGTGCCCTATCATGGGGTGATGCCGCAAGCTGGGGATGACGTCACGGACATCGAAGACCGTCAGGAGCCCCGGCTCGTAAGGGCGCTCGAGATGGTCGCCCCCGGCACCGCCGTTCGCGAGGGCATAGACGCCATCGTGCAGGGCCGGCTCGGGGCGCTGATCTGCATCGGGGACAGCGAGGAGCTCTCGTTCCTCTACTCCGGCGGCATCAAGCTCGACATCGACTACACGCCTGCGCTGCTCTACCAGGTGGCGAAGATGGACGGCGCGATCATCCTCTCCGCCAACTCCACCAAGATCTGCTGGGCGAACGTGCAGCTCATGCCGGACCCGACAATCCTCTCGCTCGAGACCGGCACTCGCCACCGCACGGCCGAACGCGTCGCCAAGCAGACGGACGCTCTGGTGATCGCCGTGTCGGCCAGCCGCGACGTGGTGTCGCTCTACCTCGACGGCGCGAAGTACATCCTCGAGGACATCCCGGTGGTGCTGGCCAAGGCGAACCAGGCGCTCGCCACGCTCGACAAGTACCGCACGCGCCTCGACCAGGTCTCCACGCGCCTCACCGCCCTCGAGTTCGAGGGCGGCGTGACCCTGCACGACGTGCTCACCGTGCTCCAGCGCGCCGAGCTCGTCACCCGCATGGCCGTGGAGATCGAGCGCTACATCGTCGAGCTCGGCACCGAGGGCCGGCTGATCGAGATGCAGCTAGAGGAGACGATGGTCGGAGTCGCCGCCGACAAGGCCGCGCTCGTGCACGACTACCTCGCCGAGCCGTCGGACGACAGCTTCGCGCTCGTGCTCGACCAGCTCGCCCGCCTGCCCCACCAGGACCTGCTCGACTTCGGCCGCCTCGCCGAGGTCCTGGGCTACGACCGAAAGCTGAACACCCTGGACCATCCCGTGTCGCCGCGCGGCTTCCGCATCCTGGGGAAGATCCCAAGACTGCCAAAGCTCGTGATCCAGGCGATCGTGCGCGAGTTCGGAGGCCTGGAGGAGATCCTCGCCGCCACCGACTCGGAGCTCGAGGCCGTCGAGGGTGTCGGGGACATGCGTGCGAAGGACATCCGCGAGGGCCTGCGCCGCCTCCAGGAGATCAACCTCGTGGACCGATATCTGCAAACCTGAATGCCAGCCCGCTCCTCACGGGGCGTTGTTACAAGGAGGACATCATTACCGAAGCAGCTGCCTACGAGCAGGACACCGAAGACAAGGACGTGGATCTCGGGGGCGAGATCGACGTCGAAGATCTGGAGATCACTCGCGAGACCGAGCTGATCATCTACGAGATCGGCGATCAGGTCGTCTATCCGCACCACGGCGCGGGCAAGGTCGTCAAGAAGGAGCAGAAGGAGGTCCTCGGCGAGAAGCGTGAGTACCTCACGATCAAGATCCTCCACAACGACATGACCGTGATGGTGCCGTGTGAGAACGCCGGCAAGGCCGGGCTGCGGCGGGTCATCGGCGAGGAAGACGTTCAGCGCGTCACTTCAGTCCTGTGCGACGACGTCTCCCAGATGCCGAAGAACTGGAACCGCCGGTTCAAGCACAACCGCGACAAGATCAAGACCGGCGACGTGTTCGAGATCGCCGAGGTCGTCCGCAACCTCGCGATCCGCGAGGCCGACAAGGGCCTCTCGACCGGTGAGAAGCAGATGTACACCCGCGCCAAGAAGATCCTCGCGTCCGAGCTGATGTACGCGCTCGAGATGGAGGAGGGCGAAGCCGAGGAGCACATCGACAAGCTCATCGAGGACGCGAACGCCGAGCGCAACGGCGCCGCTGCGGCGGCGAAGTAGCGCCTGAAAGCGTGGCCGTCGTCGGGATCGTTCCCGCCGCCGGCAGTGGTGAACGCCTTGGGGCCCCGGGTCCCAAGGCGTTCGCATTGTGTGGCGGCCGACCACTGCTCGAGTGGAGCCTCGAGGTTCTCGAGGCCGTTTGCGACCGAGTGGTGGTCGCGGTTCCGCCGGGCCACGAGGAGGGCCGAGATCGCGTGAGGGGCGGGCCGTCGCGCTCCGCTTCTGTCAGAGAGGCGCTGCGCGCCGCACCGGAGGCGACGGTCGCGGTGGTCCACGACGCAGCGCGCCCGCTCCTCACACGCGATCTGGTGGAGCGCTGCGTGGCGGCGCTCGACGACGGCTACGAGGCCGCCATAGCGGCGGCTCCAGTCACCGACACCGTGAAGGAGGCCGGCGCGGGCGGGCGCGTCCTGCGCACGCTTGACCGGACCTCGCTGTGGGCGATCCAGACGCCCCAGGTCTTCCGCGCGGACGCGCTTCGGCGCGCGCTCGACGTCGAGGAGTCCGTGCTTGCCGCCGCGACCGACGATGCTTCGCTCGTGGAGGCCGCGGGAGGGTCGGTGCGGATCGTGGAAGCGCCGCCCGACAACTTGAAGGTCACGCGCCCGCTCGATCTCGCCGTGGCCGAGGCGCTGCTGCGCGAACGAGCGGAGGCCTGAGCTTGCCGCTCACCGACTTTCACGTGCACCTGCGGCCCGACGAGCAGCCGAGTCCGGCTGATCAGTACTTCACTCAGACGAATGCGGAGCGCTATCTGACGGTCGCCCAGGAGCGCGGGATCGAGATCCTCGGCGTGTCCGAGCACATCCACCGCTTCAGGCAGTCGCTCGAGGTGTGGCAGCACCCGTGGTGGGAGCGCAACGCGGTCGACGATCTCGACGCCTACTGCGAGTTCGTGCGCTCCACACCGCTGAAGCTCGGCATCGAAGCGGACTTCGTGCCAGGGCGCGAGGATCGCATGGCCAATCTGCTCGAGGCCCGCGACTGGGACTACGTGGTCGGCTCGGTGCACTTCCTGCGCGACGAGGCAGTCGACATGGACGAGTGGGACGTGTGGGACTCCGGCGACCCCGAGAAGGTCTGGGCGCGCTACTTCGAGACGCTCGGCGAGGCGGCCGGAAGCGGCATGTACGACATCCTCGCCCACCCGGACCTGGTGAAGGTGTGGGGCAAGGAGCGCCCGTGGCCGGGCGGCGACCTGCGCCGCTTCTACGATCGCGCGATGGACGGCATCGCCGACTCGGACGTGGCGATCGAGGTCTCGACTGCGGGCCTGCGCAAGCCGGTCGGTGAGATCTACCCGGCGCGCGCGTTCCTCGAGATGTGCCTCGAGGCCGGGCGGCCGGTGGCGCTCTCGTCCGACGCTCACGTGCCCGACCAGCTCGGCCACCGCTACGAGGTGGCCGTCGACTACCTGCGGTCGCTGGGAGTGACCGAGATCGCCGACTTCTCGGGACGCAGGCGCACGATGATCCCACTGCCGGCGTGAGCTCGCGCACCGGCATCGGCTACGACTCGCACCGCTTCGGTGCCGGCCGGCCGCTCATACTCGGCGGCGTCGAGCTGCCCGACGCGCCGGCGGGGCTCACCGGCCACTCGGACGCGGACGCGCTCACGCACGCGATCATCGACGCCCTGCTCGGCGCGGCCGGGCTCGGTGACATCGGGCAACACTTCCCCGATACCGACGAGACGTGGCGTGACGCCGACTCGATCGCGCTGCTCAACCAGGTGGGCTCGTTCCTCGAGGACCACGGCTGGACGATCCGGCACATCGACGCGACCGTGATCTGCGAGCGGCCGAAGCTCGGCCCGCATCGCGATGCGATGCGCGGGCGCCTGGCCGCGACGCTGGGGCTGCGGCCCATAGAGGTCAACGTGAAGTTCACGACCAACGAGGGAATGGGATTCGTGGGACGCGGCGAAGGCATAGCCGCGCTTGCGGCCGCTACGGTCGAACGCGCAGACTGATGCGCGACATCCGGATCCAAGACACCCTCACGGGCCAGGTCCGCCCGCTCGAGCCGCGCGACCCCGGGCGCGTGGGCATCTACGCGTGCGGCCCCACGGTGTACGCGCCGATCCACGTGGGTAACGCGCGGCCGTTCGTCGTCTTCTCCCTGTTCAAGCGTTTCCTGGAGCACGAGGGCTACGACGTCGATCTCGTCATCAACGTCACCGACGTGAACGACAAGATCTACGACGCAGCTCGGCGCGAGGGCGTGCCCAGCGAGGCGCTGGCGCGGCAGATGACCGAGCGCTACGTGGCGGACACCGACCGCCTCGCGCTGGGGCGGCCCGACCACGAGCCGAAGGCGACGGAGACGATCGCCGCGATCGAGGACCTGATCCAAGCTCTCATCAATGGCGAGCATGCCTACGAGGCCGACGGCGACGTGTATTTCCGGGTTCGCAGCTATCCCGATTACGGCAAGCTCTCGAACCGGCCGCTCGAGGACATGTCGCAGGGCGAGGGCGACGACAGCGCCACGCGCAAGGAGAGCCCGCAGGACTTCGCGCTCTGGAAGGGTCACAAGGAGGGGGAGGACACCGCCTGGGACGCGCCCTGGGGGCGCGGCCGCCCGGGCTGGCACATCGAGTGCTCGGCGATGGCCGAGGTGATCCTCGGGCTCGATTTCGACGTGCACGGCGGCGGCTCGGACCTGATCTTCCCGCACCACGAGAACGAGATCGCGCAGACGGAGGCCGGCCGCGGGCAGCGGCTCGCGCGGCTGTGGATGCACAACGGCATGCTGCAGATGGCCGACGAGAAGATGGCGAAGTCGGTCGGCAACGTGACGTCATTGAGGGACGCGCTCGAGGCCGCGGGCCGCGACGCACTCCTCATGTACTTCGTGAGCGGCCACTACAGGCAGCCGATCGCGTTCAGCGAGGAGGCGCTGGCGGAGGCGGGCCGCGCGGTGGACCGGGTGCGCGAGCTGGCTCGGCGGCTCGACCGCGAGGCGCCGGCGCCTGCGGCGATCGAGCCCTACGCCGACCGCTTCTTCGACGCCCTCGCCGACGACTTCAACACGCCGGCCGCCCGCGCAGCGCTTTTCGACTGGATCTCCGAGGCGAATCGCCGGCTGGACGCGGGGGAGGCGGTGGGCGTCGGCGCGCTCGAGGACATGCTGCGCGTGTTCGGGCTCGAGAACGTGCTCGACGTCGAGGAGGAGGCCGCGGACCCGGAGGCCGAGCGGCTGCTCCGCGAGCGCGAGGAGGCGCGCGCGGCGCGTGACTTCGGCGCGGCCGATGCCAAGCGCGACGAGCTCGCCGCCCGTGGCTGGGAGGTGCGCGACACTCCCGACGGGCCGCGCCTCGTGCGCGCGGGCTGAGGCGCCGTGATCGTCTACGGCCGCAACCCGGTGCGAGAGGCGCTGCGCGGGAGGCGGCAGGTGGAGCGGGTGTGGGCCACTCCGAAGGCCGCGAGAGAGGACTGGCTGCGCGGCGCGCCGTCGCTCGCACAAGTGGATGCGGCCGAGATCGAGCTTCTGGCCGACTCACCCGACCACCAGGGCGTTGCCGCAGAGGTCGAGCCTTATCCCTACGCCGACGCCGGTTCCCTGCTGGAGGCTGACGACGCGCTCGTGATAGCGCTCGACGAGGTGACCGATCCGCGCAACCTTGGAGCGATCGTGCGCGTGGCGGAGGCGGCCGGCGCCGCCGGGGTCGTCATCCCCGAGCGCCGCAGCGCCGAGGTGACGCCGGTCGTGGCGAAGGCGTCGGCCGGCGCCGTGGAGCACCTGCCCGTCGCGCGAGTGCGCAACCTCGCGGACTGGCTGGGCGAGGCGAAGGAGGCCGGCGCATGGGTCTACGGCGCCTCGGCCGACGGCATCCCTTACGACCAGCCCGACTACCGCGGGAAGGTCGTGCTCGTGCTCGGGTCGGAGGGGCGCGGCCTGCGGCCGCGGGTGGCCGCGATGTGCGACGAGCTGGTGGCGCTGCCGCTCCGCGGGAGGGTGGATTCCCTCAACGTCTCAGCCGCTGCGGCGGCGCTGATCTACGGGATCTTGCAATTTCGCTCTCAGCGAGGTTGACAAGGCTCCATAACTTCGACAATACTCCGCCGCGACAGATCATCTGAACCTTAGGTAGAGCCTTCGAGTTCAGCTAAATCTGGCGCCAGGGGAGGTAGTGCGCCACGGTTCGAAAGGGCCGTGCCCGGCTGGGCATGTCCCGAAAGGGGAACGTTCGTGGCTATCAGTACCTCTCCGGCAAGGCCGTTGAGCGCTTCGCGGTCTAACGCTCAACCTCAGCTTGATGATCACTACCTGATCGCGCTCGCGAAGCAGGGTAAGAAGGAAGCGTACGACCAGATCGTTCGGCGCTACTACGGCTTCGTGCGCCTGAAGGCCTCTTCGTACTTCCTCGTCGGCGGCGACTCCGACGACCTGATCCAGGAGGGCCTCGTTGGGCTCTACAAAGCGGTTCGCGACTATCGCTACGACCGCGAGTCGAGCTTCCGCAACTTCGCGGAGCTCTGCATCACGCGCCAGATCATCACCGCGGTGAAGACCGCCACCCGCAACAAGCACACGCCGCTCAACCAGTACGTCTCGTTCTCACAGACGCCGGCCTCGGCGGGCGACGGCGAGCCGACCCTCGACGAGGTCCTTCCCGGACCGACCGCGCACGACCCGGTGAACCAGGTGATCTCCACCGAGGAGCTGCACAGCCTGGTCGCCTGCCTCTCGAGCGTGCTCTCCGAGCTGGAGAGCTCCGTGCTCTCGCTCTACCTCGACGGCCATTCGTACGAGGCGATCGGCGAGCGGCTGGTGTGCGATACGAAGACGGTCGACAACGCACTGCAGCGCGTGAAGCGCAAGGTGGGAGCTCACCTCGCTTCGCGCAACGTGATGCTGTAGCCGCTGGCGCGCAAGTACCTGGACGGATGTCCAGGTCGCGCCTGCATGACTTCCGAGCCGGCGGCATCCGGCCGACCCCTCGGGTCGGATGCCCGCTTTCGTCAGGCCCGTTCTTGTTGCGCTCGTTCTGGCCACGCTTGGCCTGATGGCCGCGGCGTCTGCGTCGCGCACGCACCGGCTGAGGGCCGAGTGGACCGCCGCCAAGCCGGCCAAGTCGTCGGGCTTCGCTGATCCGGCTCCTGCTCCGGCGACCCAGCCGGCGGCCGACGTGCAGCCCGCTCCGCCCGCGCGGCGTCAATTCAGCCCGCGTGAGCACGGCTTCCGCGTCGTGCGCGTGCGGAAGGGTCGCTCGATCCTGATTCGCAACAACGCTAACGGCCGCGCGGTCGGGAGGCTCAACGGCTCTACCGAGTTCGGCTCGCCGGAGGTTCTGTCGGTCGCGAATCGCCGCGGGCGCTGGCTGGGCGTCACCACGCCGGCCATCGCGAACGGCAAGCTGGCCTGGATCAGGGGCGACAGCAAGGCGCTCCGGCAGGACACGACCCGCTGGTCGCTTCGAGCGGACCTCTCTCGGCGCCGACTCGAGCTGCGCAACGGCGGCAAGCTGGTTCGCGCGATCACGGTGGCGATAGGCCGCCCCGGGTCGACCACGCCGACCGGCCGCTTCCAGGTCACCGACAAGCTCTCCGGCGGGAGCTACGGCGCCTACTACGGCTGCTGCATCCTCGCGCTCTCAGGGCACCAGCCGCACACGCCGCCCGGCTGGCGGGGCGGCAACCGCCTCGCGATCCACGGCACGAACGTGGCCGCCACGATCGGTAAGGCCGCCTCGGCCGGCTGCCTGCGCGCCGCGGACCGCGACCTACGCGTGCTGATGCGCCGGGTGCCGCTCGGCACGCCCGTGTTCATACGTTCGTAGCGTTTGCCGGAATGCGAGCCGGGATACTGAGCGGCGAGTGGAGGTACTGGTCGCAGGAGGACATGGGAAGGTCGGCCGCCGGCTTCTGCGCGCGCTGTCCGGGGAGGGCCATCGCGCACGCGGGCTGATCCGCAACTCCGACCAGGCGGGCGACCTCGAAGAGGACGGCGCCGAGGCGGTGGTGCTCGACCTCGAGCAGGACAGCATCGAGGACGTCCTCACCGACGCGGTGAGCGGTGCCGACGCCGTCGTGTTCGCCGCCGGCGCGGGCCCGGGAAGCGGCGCAGAGCGCAAGAGCACTATGGACTTCGGCGGCGCCGTGAAGCTGATGGACGCCGCGAAGGCGGCGGGCGTGCGCCGCTACGTGATGGTCAGCTCGATGGGCGCTGACGACCCTGAGTCGGCGTCGGGCCCGATGATTCCCTACCTCGAGGCGAAGGCCGCGGCGGACCGCGCGCTCGAGGAGAGCGGCCTCGACTACACAATCGTTCGGCCGGGCGGGCTCACCGACGACCCGGGCACTGGCCGGATCGACGCCGCGACCACGCTCGGCCGCCGCGGCCAAATCCCGCGCGACGACGTCGCCCAGACGCTGCTCGCGACGCTGTTCGCGCCAACGACGATCGGCAAGACCTTCGAAGTCCTGTCGGGCGACACACCGATCCAGGAGGCAGTCCGCTCCGTCTAGTCGCCGCTCTCCTCGGCTGCGACCAGTGCGGCCTGCCACTTCCCAGGCAGGTCCTCGATCTCCTCCGCGTCGGCGAGGAGCTCGTCGAGCTCGGCGCGTTGTTCGGCCGACATCTCGGAGAGTGGCGGACGCGTCATGGCCGCCTCCACGCGCTCCCGGAACGCCATCGCCGGGGGAGTCTACGCCCGTTAGGTTGGTCTGGTGGAGCGGCTCAGATCCGACCTCGCAGGCGCGATCTACGGGCAGATCCTCGCGACCTCTGTGGTGGTCACGCTGTCCGAGGACGAGCAGGCGAGCGCGGGCGACCTCTTTTTCTGGCTCGGGGTGACCATGCTCGTGTTCTGGGCCGCGCACGTCTACGCGGACTGGCTTGCATCACAGGTGACGACCGGCGCGGGCTTGAGGGAGCTCGGTCCGATCGGGGCGGAGCAATGGCCGATCGCGCAGGCCGCCGTGCCGGCGCTGTTCTTTCTGGCGCTTGGGTGGGCTGGCGCCTGCTCGCGCGACACCGCCGTCGATCTCGCTATCGCCGCAGGCGTGATCAGCCTCGCGGGCTGGGGCGTCGTAATAGCACGACGCTCTAACGCAAACGCGCTCGTGACGGTCGCCACGGTTGGGATCAGTGCGGCGTTCGGGCTGCTGCTCGTGGGCCTGAAGATCCTGGTGCACTGAGCTGTGCCGACGTGGATGGGCGTGGACGTGGGTGGCAGGCGCAAGGCGTTCGACGTTGCGGTGATCGATGAGTCGCGGCTCCTGGAGCTCCGCGACCGGCAGGGCGTCGCGGAGGTCGTGGACTGGGTGGCCGCAGTCAGCCCGGCGGTCGTGGCGATCGACGGCCCTCGTTCCTGCGCGCCGCCCGGGCATCCGGTTCGCCCGGATGAGCGTGCGCTCCGAGCGGCGGTCTGCGGCATCCGATGGACCCCGCCATGCGAGCGGCTCGCGGACAGCAACTACTACGAGTGGATCCGCGAAGGGCTTCGCTTGTACGCAGCGCTCGAGGGCTTGGCCGCCGAGGTGATCGAGTGCTTTCCGACGGCGTCTTGGACGCGATGGTACGGCCACAGGGGTCGGCAATCACGCGCCAAGTGGACCCGTGACGCGCTCGCGCGATTACCGCTCGAGGGCCTCCCGTCGACGACCAACCAAGACGAGCGCGACGCGATCGCGGCAGCGTTGACTGCACGGCAGTACGGCAACGGCGGCTGCGAGCGCTTCGGCGAAATAACGGTCCCGGCCGGCGGCGCGACGATCGCGATCTGAACCGCGAGCCGATACACGACTCCCCGGCGAGCAAGAAGCGCGGCCTCGCCAAGCCGGAGAGGGGACTCGAACCCCTGACCTACGGTTTACAAAACCGTTGCTCTACCAGCTGAGCTACTCCGGCGGGTGATTCCAGAGCCTAGCGGCGCGTGCCGGCGCGAAAGCGTCTACCCGATGTCTACCGAAACGCGGGCACATTGACCCAAGGACTACCGCTCGGTGCCATGGAAAGCGGCGCGCCGCCGGATGGGCTCGAGTTGTCGAGCGAGGAGTAGCCTGGGCGACATGCCGGGGGCCTCGTGAAGGCGGCCGGAATCGAGCGGTTCGGCGGCGATGTGCGGGAGCTGTCGCTTCCCGATCCGCGTCCAGCCGGCGCAGGCGAGACGCTCATTGCGGTGCGGGCCGCCGGGGTGGGGCCCTGGGACGACATCGTCAGGCTCGGATCGTGGGATGTCGGGCCGCGGCCGCCGATGGCGCTGGGCGTCGCGGCGGCAGGGACGGTCGCTGCCGTTGGGGCCGGCGTCGACGGGTGGTCGGTCGGAGATGAGGTGATGACTCACCCGGTACCCCTGCTGGAGCATGGGTGCTGGAGCGAGTTG
>JBJMLG010000084.1:0-7476 GCA_045805385.1 Thermoleophilaceae bacterium | reverse complement strand
GGGAACACCTGCCGGCGCGTGAGGCCGCGCCAGACGTCCTGGAGCCTGCGCGCCGAGGCAACCTCCTGGGGATGCGTCGCGAGGAAGCCGGCGTTGAGGCCGCCCGCGGAGCTACCCACGAGGTAGTCCGCGCGGATGCCGCGCTCGTAGAGCGCCTCGACCATCCCGGCCTCGATGGCGCCGAGTGAGGCGCCGCCGGCGAGCACGAACGCGGTGGACATGGCTCGAATCTAACCGCGATGATCAACTCTCGAACCCGAGCCCGAGGGAGGCCCGATGGCCAACCAGTCGAGAGCCGTCCTGATCACCGGTTGCTCCTCCGGAATCGGTCACGCAACGGCCGAGCGCCTCGCCCGCAGCGGCCACCGGGTGTACGCGAGCGCGCGCAACCCGGACGCGATCGCGGACCTGGCGGGGAGCGGCTGCGAGCTGCTCGCGCTCGACGTGACCGACGAGGAGTCGATGCGCTCGGCGGTCGAGCAGGTGGAGGAGCGCGAGGGCGCTGTCGGCGTGCTCGTGAACAACGCCGGCTACAGCCAGTCCGGCGCGATCGAGTCGGTGCCGATGGAAGCCGTGCGGCGCCAGTTCGAGACGAACGTCTTCGGCCCCGTCCGGCTGACCCAGCTCGTACTTCCGGCGATGCGCGCGCAGCGATGGGGGAGGATCGTGAACATCAGCTCGATCGGCGGGAGGCTGGTGTTCCCGGGCGGCGGCTTCTACCACGCGACGAAGTACGCGGTGGAGGCGATCTCCGACGCGCTTCGCTTCGAGGTGGCCGGCTTCGGCATCGGCGTGACCGTGATCGAGCCAGGGCTGATCAGGACGCGCTTCGGCGAGGTCGCTGCGAGCTCCGTGCGCGACGAGACCGCCGGGCGGGGCGCATACGATCAGTTCAACGAGGCGGTGGCCGCCACGACCACCGGCGCGTACGAGAACGGCATGCTCGCAAAGCTCGGCGGCACGCCGGAGGACGTGGCGAAGGCGATCGAGAAGGCCGTGGACGCGGACCGCCCGCCCACGCGTGTCCCGGTCACGGCGTCGGCGCGCCTCCTGATACCGCAGCGGAAGTTCACACCGGACCGGCTCTGGGACCGCATGATGCGCGTCGCGTATCCCCAGCCGAAGTAGTCAGACGGCCCGGCCCGACGCCATCACGAAGTCGGGCGCGACGAACTTGCGGCGCGGATCGGAGAGCAGGTCCTGTGCGGCATCGATCTCGAAGCGGTCCACCTCCGTCAGCCGCGGGCGGGCCCGCTCGATCGCCTTCAGCGTGATGATGCAGGGCAGCGAGCCGCCCGGCACATACCGCGACACGGTCTCGGCCTGCACCTCGAGCAGCCCGTTTCGCTCGAGCGCCTCGGGCAGCTGCTTGCCGTACGCGGGATCCCAGCCGGACTGCGCCATGCCACGCGTGAACGCGCCCCAGACGCGGTCCCAGGCCTCGTTGGGCTCGACCGGGCCGTGGACCGTGAAGTCGAGCTCGCCAAGCGCGAGGATCCCGTCGGGCGCGACCGCGTCGATCATGCGCCGCAGCACCTCGAACTTCGACGGCAGGCTGCCGAGGAGCACGCGGCTGTGGACGAGGTCGTATGGC
Source organism: Thermoleophilaceae bacterium (assembly GCA_045805385.1). Taxonomy (GTDB): domain Bacteria; phylum Actinomycetota; class Thermoleophilia; order Solirubrobacterales; family Thermoleophilaceae; genus JADGHQ01. Next base: position 5,882 of record JBJMLG010000084.1, on the reverse strand, counting down.
GCGTCCGGCAGCGGCTGCGCCGCCGCGGCATCGTGCTTCATGACCTCGACGCGAGTGCCCTGCAGGTTGGCCTCCAACCGCTGGGCGTCGACGTCGAGGGCGACGACACGCCCGTTCGGCATCACCTGGTGCGACATCCAGCGCGCGATCGTGCCATCGCCCGCGCCGACGTCGAGGCAGCGCCAGCCCTCGTCGATTCCGAGCGCTCCCAGGTACGCCGTCGTGAAGCGGTCGTGGTCGTCGGTGAAGTCGCTCAACGCGCGAGCTCGATGCTCATGTCGACCACTGTGAGCGCTGTCTTCTTCGGCATCTGAGCCGGAGAAGGTAGCGGGCTACCGGTGCGACTGGATCTCGACCGCCTGCTGGAACGTCGGGCGGTTGATCCAGTGGATCAGCGGCTGCGTGATGCCCCCGAGCGGGCGCTGGCGGACGGCGTCGTAGCACCACTGGTTTCCGTCCTTCTTCGCCGCCTTGCACACCTCGTCGCCGCTGTAGATCTTCGAAGCCGGCGTGTTCACGGCCTGCCGAAGCGTGGCGACGAGAAGCGCGCGGCAGCGGGTGATCTTCCCGCGCCCGCAGTACACGCGCGAGTACGGGCCCTTCACCTTCCTGCCCGAGAGCCTGCGCAGGTCCTTGAGCGCGTAGCCATACCAGCCTGCCTGGTACGCCGACCCGAGGTGGTCGCCGTGGTTGTTCGGCGAGTTGTCGATCTCGTTCACCTTCGTGATCGAGTCGAACAGCTCCTTGCCGAGCACCGGCTCGAACTGGGCATGGATCCAGAGCGGCCACCAGGCATCCATGATGCGCACCGCCTCCGACTGGTCATAGACGCCGTCGCGGTTCCTGTCCAGACGGTGTGCGCCGCCCTTCTGCCAGCGCGTGAGCTTGGCGATCGCGTCCTGTAGCTGCGGGTCCTTCTGCGGGCCGAGCACGCGCAGCATCCACGGCAGCACCGCGTTGCCGCGCAGATCCACGGTGCCGGCCTCCTCCATCGCGTCGATCAGCCCGGACAGGTTCAGTTTCTTGGCCCCGCGGATGCGGGTCTTGATGCCGTCGTCGAGCGGCTTCGAGCGGTACACCGACTGGAACGAGAAGTTGTCGTCGGCGGCCCTGTAGCCGCGCGCCTGGGCGTTGTTCCAGCTCGTGATGTAGTTCTGGTCCACCACCTGCGGGTGGGTGCTCTGCGGCGTGTAGTCGGCCGTCAGATCGGCCGGGTTGAAGTTGCGCCACTCGAACCGCTTCAGGCCCATGGTGGGGAAGTTCGTGTCGATCCCCTTCGCGCGCACCGGGTTGTTGCCCGAGTTGAAGTACGCGTCGTGCTTGTCGTCCACGTAGAGCCAGTTGAACGTGTAGCCGATCTTGTACGCCGCGTTCTGGAAGCCCTGCGGCGTGCGCATCTTGTCCGGGTTGTTGAAGTCGGAGAAGCCGAGCGCGGAGTCCACCTCGTGCATGTACGTCGAGCGCAGCTTGCTGTAGACGACCGGCTTTCCGCGGACGGTGCCCTTGCCGGCGACGATTCCGAGCGCCGTTCGCGCGGCGTGCAGCGTCTCGGAGCCGGACGGCGTTTGGTCGGCCGCGTTGGGGCTCCACGAGTTGGTGCGGTCGAGCTTCTCGATCGCACGGCACGAGCCGTGGAAGCGGTAGTGGTCCGATGACAGGTCCGCCTTCGAGCCGTCCGGGTTGCAGAGCGGCAGCGCGAACGTGTCGATGATGTCCTGGCCCGCCGAGGTGGCGCTCCAAGCGTAGTCACGCCCACGGCCGAGCTCGACATACAGGTTCGTGCCGGGGAAGCCGGCACCGCGGGCGTCGAGGGTGGGCGCGTGCACGTCCTGCTCCATCAGGATCTGCGGCGCGAAGTAGCCCGTCTGGGGGCCGAACACGGCAAGCGGGTGTCCCGATTGCGACTCGGCACCGGACACCACGAGCGCGTTCGACATCGAGCTGGGGAATTTCAGGAGGCCGCCGATGCCCGAGCTGCTCGACGCCTTCGCGGCGGTGCTCGTGTCCCCGCTCTCGGTGTGGAGCTCCTCGAAGGAGCCGCGGTCGGGGATCGCGAGGCTGCCGCGTGCGATCTTCTTCGGGGTCTTCTCGTAGGGGAAGGTCGCCTTGTGCACCGTGGTCGGCGCCTCCGTGTCGTTCGCCGAGCGGAAGTCCTTCCATACGCGCAGGCCCTTCTTGAGGCCGAAGCGCTTCTGGGCCGCCTGGAGCACGGCCGCGTCGTTCAGCTCGCCGCCGCCGCCCTTACCGAAGATCGCGCCCACGAGCGCGGCGGTGGCGACCACGTCGGTGCCCTTCCATGGATCCGGGCCGAGCGGCTTGTTGATGGCGACGTACTCACCCGGCATCTTCGTGATGTCGAGCTTCGCCTCGTCGATGTACTGGTTGATGCCCGCGACGTAGTTCACGAGGTCGTCGTGCAGCAGCACGCCGTCGGCGCCGTAGCGCGGGAACTTGTTGATCTGCGCATCGAGGTCCTTCTCGGTGTACGGCGCCACCTGCCACTGCTCCTCGTCGAACGCGCGGTTGGCAGGCGCGCCGCCCGCGAAGCTCGACAGCTGCGCGCGCCCGAGGTGGCGCAGGACGTCGATGAAGAAGAGCCGGTCCTCGGCCGTCGCGTAGCCGATGCCGAACATCGCCCCGGCGCGCGTCGCGCCGTAGATGTGGGGTACGCCGAAGCCCTTGTCGCGCACGATCGTCACGTCGCTGCGCGGGCTGTAGCGGCGCTCCACGTCGCCGTCCTTCACGCCAAAGCTCGCGTCCTTGAAGTACTTCGGGATGTCCGTTGCGCTCAGCCCGGGCGTCGCGTACACGAGGTCGCCGTACATCGAGAGCTGGTCGTTGTTGTGCGGCGGGCGCTGGCCGGTCGAGAGGAACGCGGCGAGCTGCGGGTCGTTGGCGAGACCGTTCTGGCCCGACGGCAGGATGTTCCAGAAGCCCTTGGCGTCGTCCTGCTGGTAGCCGCCCGGCGCGGGCCCGGAGTCAGAGCCGGGCGGGAGCGGAACTGGCAGCGGGACCGGAAGCTCGGGAAGCTGCGACGGCTTCGCCCCGGCTGCGAGCGCGGGCGAGCCTACCCCTGCCAGGAGTCCAAGCGCGACAGCCGTTCCCGCGAGCAACGGGCGCAAGATGGCGCGGCACTCTAGCCACAGCCCGCGAGTGCCGCGCCGGTTGTCCTACGCGAAGACGGGGACCGCTTCCGAGGCGATCGCCTCGATCTCCGCGGCCGCGCGCTCGAACTCGTCGTCAGAGAGCACCGGCGTGCCCTCGAACGGCAGCTCGCGGTGAAGCTCGACCCACGAGCGGCAGCCCGCGTACTCGTCGCGCACCTTCACGGTGACGGGACGCGGGATGCGGTACGTGCGAAGGAGGATCACGTGGAGCGGATGTCGGCGCTTCCACGCGAGGCGCTTCTCCGCGTAGTCGGTCGACCACACGTAGTACGGCGAGAGAGCGTCCACGCAGCGCGGGTCCGTGATCAGGTAGCTGGCGGCCACCTCGGCCCAGGCGCGGATGCGGACGCGCTCGGGCTGCGGCACCCCGCCCTCCTGGAGCAGCGCGCGCGCCGGCGGCTCGCCGGTGGCCCACACGCCTTCCTCGAGCGCGCGCCCAAGCTCGGATTTGTGGGACTCGCGCACCAGGTCGTTGCGCTGGTGATCGAACGTCGGATAGAGGAAGAACCGGTCGTGCTCGATCTCGAAGTGCTTGTTCTCTTCGCGGATCCCGCCCTTGCGGAGGGTGAGCAGCTGCTCACCTTCGGCGAGGGCGCGCACGGTCACGGCCCATTCTTTGAGAGCAATCGGCATAGGTAGAGGTAGAGAAATCGAAAGAAGACGAGTAAAGGAAAAGGTTCCGACGTTCACCGGGCTGACGCACCGGGGCTGGCGCGGAACCGCCAGTGGATTGTACGGATTTGATGCCCGAATTCAAGTTGGTTGACGCGCCAGTCAACGTGATTTTGGTCTCATTCCTCCTCCACCGCGAAAATCACGGCCGCGAAGTCGTCGTCGCCGTGGCCCTCCTCTGAGGCGCGGTCGTAGAGGCCCTCGATCCGCTCCCCGAGCGGCATCGCGACCTTCGCCTGGCGGGCCGATTCGAGTCCATGACGGACGTCCTTGAGCATGTGGTCGAGCTTGAACAGGGGATCGAAGCGGCGCTCGAGCATCGGACGCGCCTTCAGCCCGAGCATCGCCGAGTTACCCGATCCGGCTTCCATGATTCGCAAGAGTGCGTCGGGGTTCACGCCGGTCGCCTGGGCGAGCACGAGCGCCTCCGCGAGCGCGGCCGCGTTCGTGGCCGCGACCATGTTGTTGATGAGCTTCGCCATCTCGCCCTGGCCGAGCTCGCCCACGTGCACGATCAGCTCGCCCATGGCGTCGAGCAGCGGCCTGGCGCGGTCGAACGCCTCTTTGTCGCCGCCCACCATGATCGTGAGCGTGCCGTCCTCGGCCTTGGGGCTCGAGCCCGTCACCGGAGCGTCGAGGAACGCGACGCCCCCTTTCGCGAGCCGCTCGCCGATCGCCCGGCTGGCCTCTGGAGCGATCGTGGAGCAGTCGATCGCGATATCGCCCTCGTGCATCCCGGCGGCGGCCCCGTCCGGCCCGAACAGCACCTCGTCGACGTCGCCGGAGTCGACCACCATCGTGATCACCGCCTGTGCCGCCGCCGCGGCGTCGCGCGGCGTGTCGGCCACGTGGGCCCCGTGCTGCTCCGCGAGTTCCTCCGCCTTTTCGCGCGTGCGGTTCCAGGCGTGCACCTCGAAGCCGGCACGGCAGAGGTTCGCCGCCATGCGGGATCCCATGATCCCGAGCCCTATGAACGCAACGCGTTCGATCTTCTCCATTGCCCTCCTTCGGTGAGCGGTAGTCCGGCGGGGCAGCGTAACGCGCGGCTCAATGCCGCTCGCGGCGCCGCACCGCCACGCGTGCAGCCGCAACGGCGCCGAGGGCACCCGCGACGAGTGCGATCGCGGCGAGCCCGGCCGCGAGCCCCCAGCGGACGCCGTGGCCGCCCGCCTTGCCGGCGGACCCTGCAGCGGCCATCGGCGATGCGAACGTGACCGACAGCGGCAGCTCGGGCGCCGCGGCCGCGCCGGCGTCGAGCGGCGTCGCCGAGACGACGAGATACCAGTCCCCCTGTTCGACGGTGCGCGGGCCTTCGACGGAAACCGTCTTCACGTGGGTGAGCGTGTCGGCCGCGCCGGTCGCGCGGGCCTCGGCGACCCGGTCGCGCAGCGGGCTGTAGAGCGCGACGCTCATTTGGAGCGCATTCCCCGCTGCCGGGTCGATCGCCGCCACGTCCACACGCACTTGGGCCGTCATGCGGTGTCCCGGGTCGAGCGTGAGCCGGTACACGGTCTGGCTACCGGGCACGAGCGCGTCGGAGATCGTGCCCGGCGTAACCGTTCCGGCCGTGTTGAAGGTGGCGCCGCCGGCCAGCGGGTGTTCCGCGGCGCCGGGGGGCGCGGCGCGCGCGAGACCCACGACGGCGGCGACGATCAGACGCCGCATCACGAGCGGCGCCTCCGTAGCCCGATCGCGAGCCCGGCGAGAGCCCCGAGCAGGGCACACCCGGCGATGAGCACCACGGTCACACCGTCGCTCGCCTCGGCGGCGCCGCTTTTTGTGCGGCGCGGAGCAGCGAGCGCGACGGGGTTCCCTGCGCCGGAGGCCAGCTCGAGTGCAAGCGCTCGCCCGCCGGTGCCCTTCTGGATCGTGCCCGCTGAGTCGTCGCGCAGCTGAACGCGGAGCAGGTGACTGCCAGGCACGCCGCGGACGCCGACCGAGGGGAGCGCGTTCCCGAACGCGAACAGACTCGGAATCTGGTCGAAGGCCGCCGTTCCGCCGTTCATGAGTTGCGCGCTGAGCGACGAGCCGACCGCCTCGAGT
>JBJMLG010000083.1:0-26381 GCA_045805385.1 Thermoleophilaceae bacterium | reverse complement strand
GCGGCAACCGCAGCAAGGCTCGCGCATACCGCCGCCGCCACACCTAGAGTCGAAGATATGCGTGTAGCGCTGCCGGCGCTCGTGGTGCTCGCTCTCGGCGCGCCGGCCGCGCTCGGCTTCTTCGAGCCCGTCAGCCGGCACGTCGACCTGACGGGGGACGGCAAGCCCGAGCGGGTGCACACGGTGAAGATGCCCGGGCCGAACGGCGAGACCGGCGACCTGTCTGCCCAGACAGCGGTTGCGATCGACGACAGCTGCGGCGCAAACCACTTCGTCACGAAGCCGCAGGACGCGCTCGGCTCCATCAGCTTCCCCAAAGCGGACACGCACCGGGGTCGCGAGGCGTTCATCGACCTGCGCTCTGGCGCATCCGGCCGCGCCGGGTCCGTCGAGCTGGTCGCGCTGCGGCCCCAGGGCAGCGGCTGCCCGCGGCCGCGCGAGCTCTTCCGCTACTCCAGCGACCACCCGCCGCGCACGCCGCGCGGCGCGGACGGCCCGGCGGGGTTCGCGGCGAAGGTTCGCGAGCTGAGCACCCGCTTCAAGGGCAGGGAGCTCTCGCTGAGCGTGTACTTCACGAAGCCGGGCGAGCCCCTCTGCTGCCCGAGCATCAACCGCACCATCCTCTACCGCTACGACCGCAAGCGCGACCGCTACACGCGCTACGCGGCGCGCACGAAGCGGGTGAGGTAGGGCGCCGGACTGCGGTCCGGCTACGGCAGCGCGCCCCAGCACGCAACGCCGCGCAGCGCCGGTCCTCGCCGGCGGGGGCGCAACTCCCGGCGGGCACCGCGTGTTCTACGGGCACCAAGACGCGATTCCCAAAGGGGAGGGATCAGATGAAGCGGATGACTCGCCTCGCGAGCGCTGTCGTCGCGTGCCTGGGGCTCGTCGGCATGCTCGCAGCCGTCGCGCTCGCAGCGACGATCACAGGAACCAGTGGCCCCGACAGGCTCACCGGCACACCGGCCGACGACGTGATCCACGCCGGAGCCGGAGGCGATCGCGTGCGCGCGCTCGCCGGCGCGGATGACGTGGACGGCGGGCCCGGCAGGGACTGGCTGTTCGGCGGCAACGGCAACGACAAGCTGCGCGGCGGCGCGGGCGTGGACCGCGAGTTCGGCGGCGCCGGTGACGACGACGTCGGAGGCGGCGTTGGCAGGGACTTCCTCTTCGGAGGTGCTGGCAACGACAACGTGCACGGCTGGATCGGTCCTGACCGCATCTGGGGCAACGCCGGCGACGACACCTTGAACGGCGGAGGCGCCGGCAACGACCGTCTCTGGGGCGGACCCGGCAACGACAACATCACGGGCGGCAAGGGCAACGACCGCATCCACGGCGGTGACGGCAACGACACCTCCGACGGCGGCGCCGGCAACGACCTCATGTCGGGCGGCACCGGTAACGACGTGCAGCACGGCGGCGATGGCAACGACCGCATCTTCGCCAACCTCGGCGCCGACGAGTCGTTCGGCGACGCGGGCAACGACGACCTCTGGGCGCTTGCGCGCGGCGACGTGTCCGCCGATGGCGACACCACGGTCGACACGCTCCACGGCGGCGATGGCAACGACACGTTCCACACGCGCGACGGCGAGGCCGACCGCATCGACTGCGGCCCGGGCAACGACACCGCGCTCCTCGACACCGTGGACGTGATCGTGGACGCCACGCCGGAGAACCCGAACGGCTCGTGCGAGACCGTGGTGCGCAAGGTGCCGAAGCCGAAGGGCGAGGACAAGCAGGAGAACCAGACGCAGAGCCCCAGCGAGGACCGCAAGACCCATTAGCGCCGGACTCCGGTCCGGCGACGGCAGGCCGGTGCAGCGCGCAATGCCGCGCTGCGCCGGATCCTCGCCGGCGAGGGTCACCCGGTGGATCGCGCCTTCGGGTCCTGCGGCAAGCGCGAGAACATCACCAGGTCCACGCGCCGGTCCCGCAGCATGCGGTACGAGCGCAGCACGCCCTCGCGCACATAGCCCGCCCGCTCCGCCACGGCCTGGGAGCGCTCGTTGTCCACGTGCGTGGTCAGCTCCATCCGGCGCATCCCGAGCGAATCGAACGCCCATCGCGTCACGACCTCGACCGCCCGGGTGGCGTACCCGTGGCCGCGCGCGCTCGCGGCAAGCGAGTAGCCCACCTCGGCGGTCAGGTCCTCCCAGCGCACGCGCACCAGCCCGACGGTCCCGAGCAGGCGCTTGTCTTCGGGGTCCATGATCACGAAGTCGGCGCCCTCGCCCGCCGACAGACGGCCGCCCGCGGAGGCGATCCACGCCCGCGCGTCGAGCTCCCTGTACGGATGCGGCACGCCCGTGAAGCGCGGGATCAGGTCGTCCTGGTGCATCGCCACGATCAGGCGCACGTCGCGCTCCTCGGGCTGGCGCAGCAGAATCGCGCCGTCCTCCAGCCGCTCGGCCGGGATCTCCCGGCGACTGCTTCCGAAGCGGGCTACCAGGCGCCCTTCGCGCGGAACACGGCGGGAATGGTCTTCAGGATGATCGTGATGTCCAGGAAGACCGACCAGTTCTCGAGGTACACGAAGTCCAGCCGCACCAGCTCGTCGAAGTCGAGCTCCGAGCGGCCCGAGACCTGCCACAGGCCGGTGACGCCCGGGAGCACGAGGTAGCGCTTGCGGTGCCAGTCCTCGAGGCGGTCGTAGTCGCGCTGGGGCAGCGGGCGTGGGCCGACCAGCGACATCTCGCCCTTGAGCACGTTGAAGAGCTGGGGCAGCTCGTCGAGCGAGAAGCGCCGCAGCAGCCGGCCGACCGGCGTGACACGCGGGTCGCGCCGCATCTTGAAGATCGCCCCGCCGGCCTCGTTGTGCTTCTCGAGCTCGGCCTGACTGCGCTCGGCCCCCTCGTACATCGTGCGGAACTTCAGGCAGGCGAACGGCTCGCCGCCGATGCCGGGCCGCAGCGAGCGGTAGATCACCGGGCCGCGCGAGGTGAGCTTCACGGCGGCGGCGATCAGCAGCAGGAACGGCGAGAGCAGCAGGAGGATGAACGTGGACGCGAGCAGATCGAACAGGCGCTTAACGACGAAGTCGACGCCCTCGAAGACCGGCGCCTTCAACTCGAACAGCGGGAGGGTCTGACCCGGCACGAACTCCACGCGGTCCATGAGGATCTCCATCGTCGACGGCGCAATCCGGACGCGCACGCCGTTGCGGTGGCAGCGCTCCGTGAGCTCGACGGCTTCCTCCTGCGGGAAGTCGGGGTCCGCGATCAGCACCTCGTCGATCTGCCCGAACCAGCGCTCGATCTCCTCGAGCCGCCCGAGATCGCGCAGGCCGTTCTCGGCGATCGGCTTCAGCGAGACGAAGCCGACGGTCTCGACCGGCGGATGGGTGCCGCCGCCGGCGAGCGCCTGCGCCACCGCCTGGATGTGCGGACCGGATCCGACCAGGACCGCGCGCCGGCGGTAGCCGGCGGCGCGCAGCGCGAGGCCGGAGATCTCCTCGAACAGCCAACGGAACGACGTGATGTAGAAGACCGCGAATATCAGCGAGCCGTAGAAGATGTAGTACGAGGAGAAGTGCTGACCCTCGGCGATCGCGTAGATGAGGATCACGAACATCACCTGGAAGAGCGACGCGACCACGCGCGAGAACCCGGGCCGCACGCCCCGGTCGCCGTAGAGCCCCGAGCGCGCAAAGAGCAAGATCGTGACGAGGATCGCGAGGGGCGCGACGTCGACGGTCTGGTGGTAGGAGAGCACCAGGTCGGACTTGCCGCGCGCGAGCGCCTTCAGCTCCAGGGCCGTCCAGATGCCGAGGAACAGGCCGGCCGCGTCGAGCGCCAGCAGCGAGCTCGCCCGCAGCAGGATGCGAGCGGTCTCCATTCGAAGGAGCAGCGGCTTGCGGCTGCGGACGTCACGGGACGGAAGCGCCGCCGGAGCCGTCCTCACCTCGCGAAGTTCTCTTGCCAAGCCGTTAGCCATCCGCCCTGCCTCTGGAAACCAGTCCGCCGCGCAAATGTATCGGTGCGCGCAGGCGCACTGGAGTTGCCCAATCTGGGCGGCGGACCGCCCTGCAAGGTTAGCCGCTGTAAAAAGGCGCTTGCACGTGGGCGATTGAGGTGAGAGCGTGGATGTCGTGGGGAGGACAAGAGGTCCTCGTATGCGAACTCGACAACAACGCCCGCGGCACTACGTGCGCAGGCCTTTCATACAGGTCGCCCGTGTCGCCTTCCGCTACAGCCGCACGCGCGACGCCTACGTGCTGCGTGGCATAGGCGGCCGGGTCGGGCCGGTGCTCAAGCGCCGCTAGCGCTCGAGGATCGCCACCACGCCCTGCCCGCCTGCGGCGCAGATCGAGATCAGGCCGCGGCCCGAGCCCTTCTCGGCCAGCATCTTCGCCAGGGTGGCGATGATGCGCCCGCCGGTCGCCGCGAACGGATGGCCGGCGGCGAGGGACGAGCCGTTCACGTTCAGCTTCGAGCGGTCGAGCGTGCCGAACGCGCCGTCGAGCCCGAGGCGGTCCTTGCCGAACGCCGGGTCCTCCCAGGCGGCGAGCGTGGTGAGCACCTGCGACGCGAACGCCTCGTGGATCTCGAAGAAGTCGAAGTCGTCGAGCGTGAGGCCGTTGCGCGCGAGCAGCCGCGGGACGGCGTAGACCGGAGCCATCAGCAGCCCGTCGTCGCCGTGCACGTAGTCGACGGCCTCGGTTTCGGCATCCACGATGTGCGCGAGCACGGGCAGGCCGTGCTCCTCCGCCCACTCGTCGCTCGCCAGCAGCACCGCCGAGGCGCCGTCCGAGAGCGGCGTGGAGTTGCCCGCGGTCATGGTGGCGTCCTCGCCCTCGCCGAACACCGGCTTCAGCTTCGCGAGCTTCTCGGGGCTCGAATCCGGGCGCAGGTTCTGGTCGCGTTCGAGGCCGAGGTAGGGCGTCACCAGGTCGTCGAAGAAGCCGCGGTCGTAGGCCGCCGCGAGGTTCCGGTGGCTCGCCGCCGCCAGCTCGTCCTGCGCCTCGCGCGGGACGCCCCACTCGCGCGTGGTGATCGCCTGGTGCTCACCCATCGACAGCCCCGTGCGGGGTTCGGCGTTGCGGGGGATCTCCGGCACGAGCTGACCTGGCCGGACGCGCCCGAGCAGCTTCAGCCGTCCCGCGGTGGACTTCTCGCGGTTGAAGTCGAGGAGGAGCTGGCGCAGGTCGTCGCTCACGGCGATCGGCGCGTCGCTCGTGGTGTCGACGCCTCCCGCGATGCCGGACTCGATCTGTCCGAGCGCGATCTTGTTCGCGACGGCGACCGCGGCCTGGATGCCGGTGTCGCATGCCTGCTGGACGTCGTAAGCCGGCGTGCGGTGGTCGAGAGCGCTGCCGAGAAGGCACTCGCGGGTGAGATTGAAGTCGCGACTGTGCTTGAGGACCGCGCCGGCCACCACCTCGCCCAGGCGCTCGCCCTGGAGGTTGAAGCGCGCGACGAGACCGTCCAGCGTGGCCGTGAGCATGTCCTGGTTGCTCGCGTGCGCGTAGGGCCCGTTGGAGCGCGCGAACGGAATGCGGTTTCCGCCGAGCACGGCGGCCCGCCGCTGCTGCTTCGAGTTGTTCTGCGCCATCTAACTCCCTTGCCTGACCGTTTGTTCAGTTTGTCAAATGGGCACGACCTAGGACGATATGAGCGACCGCTACCAGCAGTTCACCGAATCTCCGCCCGGGCGCTTCCTCGCGAGGCAGCTCGGCATGCCGCGCCCCGCCTCTCTTCGACGTTACGAATCCGGTCAATCCCTGCTTGCCGGACCGGCCCTGCTCGGGGCGGCGCCCCGCGGACGGCTCACCGGCGCCGTCGCCTCCGTCCTCAGATCGGCGGCAGCCGAGGCCCATGTGCCCAAGCAGGGCGAGGTCCGCGACGCCGCGCTCGAGGCTGGACTCGACACGCAAGTCTCTCCGCCTCAGGACGACGACCGTCGCTACGGCGCGATCGTGTTCGACGCGACCGGCGTGAGGTCGAGTGAGCAGCTCCAGGCGGTGTACGAGTTCTTCCATCCGGTGATGCGGCGCTTCACGGACTCCGGGCGGCTGCTCATTCTGGGGACGCCGCCCGACTCGTGCGCCGATGCGCGGGAGGCAACGGCGCAGCGGGCGCTCGAGGGCTTCCTGCGCTCCGCGGCGAAGGAGCTCTCGGGAGGCGCTACAGGCCAGATCGTCTACGCCGAGCCGGGCGCCGAGGGCAACCTCGAGTCCACGCTGCGCTTCCTGCTGTCCGCGAAGTCGGCCTACGTCGATGGGCAGCCCGTCTTCGTCGGCGCCGGCGAGTCGGCCACGCCGTCCGACTGGGAGCGTCCCCTCGACGGCAAGGTCGCCGTGGTCACGGGTGCCTCACGCGGCATCGGCGAGGCGATCGCCGAGGTGCTCGCGCGCGACGGGGCACACGTGGTCGCCCTCGACGTGCCCGCGCAGGGCGACGCCCTCGCCGAGGTGGCGAACCGGCTCGGCGGCGAGGCGCTCCAGCTCGACATCACCTCGTCCGATGCCCCGCGGGAGCTGAGCGACCACCTGCGCGAGCGGCACGGCGGCGTGGACATCGTGGTCCACAACGCCGGCATCACGCGCGACAAGACGCTGGGCCGCATGAGCGAGGACCAGTGGGCGAGCGTGATCGCGGTGAACCTCACAAGCCAGGAGCGCCTGAACGAGGAGCTGCTGTCTCGCGACGTCCTCCGCCCCGGCGGCCGGATCGTGTCGGTGTCGTCGCAGAGCGGCATCGCGGGCAACCGCGGGCAGGTGAACTACGCGACGAGCAAAGCCGGATTGATCGGGATGGTGCACGCTATGGCGCCGCAGCTCGCCGAGCGCGGCGGCACGATCAACGCCGTGGCGCCCGGCTTCATCGAGACGCAGATGACCGCGAGCATGCCCGTCGTCACGCGCGAGGCCGGCCGACGCATGAACAGCCTCGCGCAGGGCGGGCTGCCGGTCGACGTCGCGGAGACGATCGCCTGGCTCGCGAGCCCGGCGTCCGGCGGGGTGAACGGCAACGTGGTCCGCGTCTGCGGCCAGAGCCTCCTGGGCGCCTGATGGCCACGCGAGAGCTGAGCTCGCCGCCGAGTCTCACGTCGCTCTACCCGAAGGCGCTCGCCGGCTCGACGGTGCGGCCGGTGCTCGGGCAGGTGCCCGGCCTCGGCCGCCGCTTCAAGCGTAGGCGCGAGTTGCCCGACGAGGAGCTTGTCCTGAGCGATGTCGCAGTCGACCGCGAGCACCTGCGCGAGTACGACCGCGTATGTGGCTTCACGCTCCGCGACGAGCTGCCGGCCACCTACCCGCACATACTCGCCTTCCCGCTCTCGATGGAGCTGATGACGGACGGGAGCTTCCCCTTCCCGGTGATCGGCCTCGTGCACATCGCGAACCGGATCGAGCAGCTGCGCCCGATTCGCGACGACGAGCGCCTCACCGTCCGGGTCCGCGCCCGGGACCTCGCCGAGCACGAGCGCGGCACCCAGTTCGTGATCGCGGCGGAGGCCGAGGTGGCGGGCGAGACCGTGTGGCGAAGCAGCAGCACCTACCTCCACCGATCGGGCGGCGGGGGCGACGGCAAGAAGCGCCGAGAGGAGGGCGCGCAGCTTCCCGAGCCGGCGGCTGTGTGGGAGATCCCGGGCGACGCGGGACGCCGCTACGCGGCGGTGTCGGGCGACCGCAATCCGATTCACCTCCATCCGCTGAGCGCGAAGCTGTTCGGCATGCCGCACCCGATCGCCCACGGCATGTGGCTGAAGGCCCGCTGCCTGGCGGCGCTCGAAGGCCACCTGCCCGGCGCCTACGCGGTCGAGGTGCGATTCAAGCTGCCCGTCTACCTCCCGTCGAAGGTTTCGTTCCGCAACTGGGACGACGGCCCGGCGCGCCGCTTCGCGCTGCACGACGCGAAGGGCGACAAGCCACACCTCGAGGGCGAGACCTCGGCTCTCTAACGTTCACGGGCGTGATGCCGCCGAACACGTTCGCCGGCGCGAGCCTCGACCGCGCGGCGGCGAGGCGCACGGACGAGGCGTGGCTGAACGGGCGCCTCGCGGATCCCACCACGCGCGCCCTGCCGGTGGCCCCCGAGGGGCCCTACCTTCACTGCGAGGGGGACGACTGCGCGGCGGCGCTCGTGCCGCTCTCCGAGGTCGCCGATGCCGCCGCCGAGCTGATCCTCCTCGGGGTCGATTCGCACGGCGCGCTCTTCGCGGCCACGCTCGATTCCAGCCCCGCACTCGACGGCGCGGCGCCGCTCGGGCTCCGTGAAGCGGCGTTCCGGGTGGACCAGGCGGAGGGCGGCCTGCTCGCGTACGCCACCGCGCTCGCCAACTGGCACAGGCGCCACCGCTTCTGCGCGAACTGCGGCAACGCCACCCACACCGCGGAGGCGGGCTTCGTGCGAGCGTGCCCGCGTTGCGGCACGGTTCACCACCCGCGCACGGACCCGGTCGTGATCATGCTCGTGCACGACGGCGATCGGGTGCTGCTCGGCCGCCAAGCGTCCTGGCCGCCGGGCCGCTACTCGGCGCTCGCCGGCTTCGTGGAGCCGGGTGAGAGCCTCGAGGAGGCGGTGGCTCGCGAGGTCCGGGAGGAGTCGGGCGTCGCGGTCGACGAGCCGCGCTACCGCTCCTCGCAGCCCTGGCCGTTCCCGTCGTCGCTGATGCTCGGCTTCTTCGCCCGCTACGCCGGGGGCGACGCGCGCACGGTCGACGCCGAGCTAGAGGACGTGCGCTGGTTCTCGCGCGAGGAGCTCGAGGCGGCCGCCCGCGGTGAGGGGGACTTCCTCCTGCCGCCCCCGATCGCGATCGCGCGGCGGCTGATCGACGAGTGGCTCGGTTGAGCGACCGGATCCCCCACCGCTCGATCGGCTCGCTCAGCGTGTCCGCCGTCGGGCTCGGCTGCAACCAGTTCGGCGGCAACCTCGACCTCGCGGGCACGCGCGCCGTTGTGGACGCCGCGCTCGACGCGGGCATCGACTTCCTCGACACCGCCGACGTGTACGGCAACAAGGGCGGCAGCGAGCGCCTGCTCGGCGAGGTGCTCGAGGGCCGCCGTGACGAGGTTGTGCTCGCCACGAAGTTCGGCACGGACATGGCCGGCGCGAACGGCGAGCCGGTGGGCCCGCCGGGATCGCGTGCCTACATCCGCCAAGCCGTCGAGGCATCGCTGAAGCGTCTCCGCACCGACGTGATCGAC
This sequence comes from Thermoleophilaceae bacterium, assembly GCA_045805385.1. Lineage (GTDB taxonomy): Bacteria > Actinomycetota > Thermoleophilia > Solirubrobacterales > Thermoleophilaceae > JADGHQ01. The sequence goes on along the minus strand of JBJMLG010000083.1, from coordinate 17,230 downwards.
CTCTACCAGTACCACCGCCCGGACGGCGTGACCCCGATCGAGGAGACGCTCGGGGCGCTCGACGAGCTGGTGCGCGAGGGAGTGGTGCGAGAGATCGGCTGCTCGAACTTCTCCGCGGCGCAGCTCGAGGAGGCAGAGCGCGTGGCGTGCGAGCGTGGCCTCGCGCGCTTCGTGAGCCTCCAGAACCACTACAGCGTGCTCGAGCGCGGTATCGAGGCCGACGTGGTGCCGGTGTGCGAGCGCTACGGCGTGGCCGTGCTTCCCTACTACCCGCTCGAGGGCGGGCTCCTGACGGGGAAGTACCGCCGCGACGAGCCGGCGCCGGAGGGCACGCGCCTGCACGGGCGCGGGCAGCTCGCCGGCGACGCGACCTGGGGCAAGCTCGAGGCGCTCGAGCGCTTCGCCGCTGAGCGCGGAATCTCCATTCTGGATGTGGCGATCGTGGGCCTGCTCGCCCGGCCGATGGTCGCGTCGGTGATCGCGGGCGCCACGAAGCCGGAGCAGGTTCGCGCGAACGCCGCCGCCCTGCGCTGGCAGCCCAGCGACGACGACCTCGCCGAGCTCGAGGCGATACCCAAATAGCTGACCAGCGGCGGCTGCCCGCCGGCGGATCGCTCCGCCGGCGGGCCTGCCTCCCGCACTAGCGCATGCGCAGCGCGCTGAAGACTCCGGCGTGGTCGGAGTCCCAGTAGCCGTTCTGCATCTCGCGGCCGGTGACGGCCGAGTCCACGAGCTCCACCGTGTCCGGTGAGTTCGTGAGCACGTGATCGACCTGGTGGTCGAACTGCGCGTCCGTGCCGGTCTGGAGGTTCGCCGAGTGGATGCAGCAGCTGAGCGGGTCGTTGGTGCTGCGTTCCACGAAGCCGGCGCCGGTCAGGGCGTTGTACGCCTGCTGGTCACCGTTGAACACCGTGTCGTCGTCCGAATTGAAGTCGCCGAGCAGGACGACCGGAAGGTCGCCCGAAGCGGGACCGCCCGGAGCCACGAGCTCGCCGGCCTGCTTGGCGCGGATGCTCGGCACCACGCTGCGCGGATCGAACGCCTCGAGGTGGGTGTTCACGAAGCGGAACCAGCCGCTCCCGCGCACCTTCGCGTCGATCGCCGTCCAACCGCGGGTCACCGTCACCGGGTTGCCGAGGATCGGCAGCACCAGCGGGTTCTGGAAGTGCCCCGCCTGCGGGTTCTCGACCTTCACGCTCGAGTCGTCCACGCGGGCGAGGATCACGTCGCGCATCGTCAGGCGTGCGTTCAGCTCGGCGTTGACGATCGGGAACGGCCCGTCGCCGCTCGTGTTGTTCTCGTTGGCCGGCGCCTCGAGGTCGAACTCCGGCTGAACGACGACCGCCTGGTACTTCTCCCCGTCCTTGTTGAGCTCGTCCAACAGGAGCTGGAGGAAGTCGTAGCGGACGGTCGTGGCGGTCTTGGGGCCGCCGAGCACCGGTGCGAGCGACGGAGCGGCGGTGCGCCAGAGCGCGACCTCCTGGAGCCCGACGAGGTCCGGCTCCTGGCTGAGGATCTCGGCGGCGAGGCCCTGCGCGCGAACCGGGAAGTTCGTCGCGGTGACCTGACGCAGGATCCCGCCGTTGGCGTTCACGAACGCCGTGAGATTCGGTGCCCCGATCGCCGGCCCGAGGTCGGCGCCGAGGAACAGATTGCGGGTCATCACCTTGGCCACGTGGCCGTTGGCGTTGCCCTCGTCGGCTTGGGCAGCAGCCGGGGCCAGGCAGAGCGCTAGAGCTGCAACTAGTGCCAGCTTCTTGAGCAAGTACATCCCCTCCTTGGTTGCGAGTCCGCGGCGATCGTAACCCAAAACAGGGACTCGGCCGCGAAGCGGGTGTCTTCGCGCCCCGTTGCGGGTGCGCCGACGCCGGATCCGACAACTCGACCCATTCGAGGGATGGCGAAGGGGGCGAACTCCGTCGCATGATCGCTTCCGGCACTGAGGCCATGACGCAGGAGATGCTCCGACAAGGAAGTTGGGCGGGCGCTAGGACGCGCCCGACGCGAGCCGAGATCGACCCGGCTGCGCTCGAGCTGATCGAGCGTTACGGGGCGTCGCTCCTGCGTACCGCCCGCCGCTATTCGCTGAACGCGGAAGACGCCGAGGACGCGTACCAGCGCGGCCTCGAGATCCTGCTCACGAAGGCGCCCTCCACCAGCGAGGCCGACCTGCTGCCGTGGCTGAAGACGGTCGTGAAGCACGAGGCGTTCGCGATCAGGCGGCAGCGCCAGCGGACCGAGCTACGTGATGACGACTCGCCCTGGGACGGCGCGAGTCCGTCCACCGACGAGCAGGCCGAGCGCTTCGAGCGGCTGCGGATCGGCGCCGAGGCGCTTGGGCGGCTGAAGCCGCAGGAGACGCGCGCGCTGCTGCTGAAGGCGCAGGGGCTGTCGTACGAAGAAATCTGCGCGGAGACGGGGTGGACTTATACGAAGGTCAATCGTTGCCTCACGGAGGGCCGCCGCGCGTTCCTCGATCGCGTCGCGGGCATCGAGTCGGGCGCTGAGTGCGACCGCCTCGCCCCTCAGCTCTCAGCGCTCGCCGACGGCGAGGCCAGTGCGGAGGACATGGCGCTGCTCCGCCCCCACCTGCGCAGCTGCCTCTACTGCCGTGGCGCGCTTCGCGAATACCGCGAGGCGCCGGCGCGCGTGGCAGCGCTCGCGCCCGGAGGGCTGCTTGCGCTGGACGCGCTCGACGACGTCGCCGAGGGCTCGTGGTCGCTCATCGGCTGGCTTCACGACCGCTTCGTGATCGCCTGGATGCGCGCCCACGAAGCGGCGCTGTCGCTGATGGACCTGGCGACCGGCACGAAGGTCGCCGCGGTGGCTGCGTCAACCGCGGCGATCGCGGGAGGGGGCGCCGTGGCGGTGAACAAGCTCGAGCCGCCGGCGGCGCAGCACGCGCCCGCCGTCGCCACGCAGATCGCCAAGCCGCCGCGGGCGCACGTGGCGCTGCCGCCGAAGCAGCGGCGACAGCACTCGGCGGCGCACCGCCAGCGTGCCAGGCGGGCCGCGACGCCAGTCGCCCCCATTCGCGCCGTCACGCAGCCAGCGCCGGTGCCCGCCCCTTCGCCCTCACCCGCGCCGGCACCGGCCCCGGCACCCGCCGCGACGCCGCAGCCGCCTCCGAGCGGCGAGTTCGGTCCGTAGCAAACGCAGCTATTCGGCGTTCGCCCGGATCCACTCCGCCAGGAACGGTTCGGCGATCCACGCCCTCCCGCGCTCCCGACCGACCAGCTCGTCGCGCTCGAGCGCTTCGAGCGCCTTCTGGGTCGAAGACGTGCTCCGCAGTCCGTGGCGGACGCGATACGCCTCGGTCGCAGGGTGCCCCTCTTCGCGTGCGAGCGCCTGTAGCAGGAGCTTCTGAACGGACGAGGCTCGCTCCCAGATCACGCTGAAGTGCGCGTGTTCCGAACGCAGCACCTTCTCGAGTGCGAGCGCGAGCTTGTCCGCGTCGGCCGGCTCGCCGGGCGGACTCTCCTCCCAGAGGAAGTAGCAGAGCTCCTGCGTCGCGTACGGGTGCCCCCGGGTGATCGCGAGAACGGAGTCGATCGCCGCAGGCGTGGCCGCCCGCCCGGTCGCCGAGAAACGCTCGGCGATGAAGGCCGCGAATGCCTCCGGCGCGATGGTGCCTATCTCGCTCTTCTTCGCGCTTCGCCAGAACGGCTCGTTCTCGTCGTTGAAGATCCGCTCCATCATGTGGCGTCTGCTGCCGAGGTAGATGTGCGCGACTTCGGCCTGCTCCTGGAACACCGAGCGCATCAGCTTCGGCAAGCCCGGATCGATCTCGATGATCTCCTGGAACTCGTCGAGCACCAGGACCGCGCGGCGGCCGCGCTCGGTGGCGAGCTCGGCGACGAGCTCGAACAGGCGCTCGAGGGTCGCGTCCACGTCTTCGGGAGAGTGGCCGGCGCCGAAGCTGAACCCGAGCGAACCGTCCATGGGATCGATCGTCATCGCGGGCGTGATCCGCAGGCCGCGGAAGATGCGGGTGCCGAGATCCTTCGCCTTGGCGACCGGACCGGCGAAGTCGTCGTAGACGACCGCGGCGAGCTTCTCGGCGAGCTTCTCCTTGGTGGGCGTCCGCATCAGGTTCACCTGCCCGACCAGCACGTCGTCCTTGACGAGTCGCTGCGCGACGCGGTCGATGAGCGATGTCTTGCCGTAACGCCGCGGCGCGAAGACCACCACGTCCTGGCCATTGCGGGCGTCGGAGAGGAGCTCGCGCACCTCGCTCTCGCGGTCCGTGAACGCTTCGTCGCGTGCGAGTGCGCCGAAGCGGAAAGGGTTCGTCTGCACGCGTCGCGTCACGAGGGCATTATAGCGAGCGATATATAGATATCTACGCCGCTTGGCATTATCTGATTTGGATAATGCCGCCGAGCGTAACGACACGGCCGTGCCTTGTCGCCGTGACGGCGCTTGCGGCGGCCACCCAGTCCCGCGACAATCGGCTCGGACCCGCACCCGTGCAGATGGGACTCGATGACCACGGTCGCCGCTGCTGGAGCCAAGCTCGACCCGACCGCCCTGAAGGACCTCGATGGCGCCTTCCGCGGTGAGCTGACTCGCCTGGGAGATCCGGGCTATGACGAGCACCGAAAGGTGTGGAACGGATCAATCGACCGGCATCCGGCGCTGATCGCACGTTGCACGGGAGTCGCGGACGTGATCGCCGCAGTCACGTTCTGCCGCCGGAGCGGCCTCCCGGTCGCGGTGCGCAGTGGGGGCCACAGCTTCCCCGGACTGTCGGTGTGCGACGGCGGCATCGTGATCGACCTGCGCCCGATGCAGGGAATCGTGGTCGATCCGGTCGCCCGTACCGCGCGCGCACAGGCAGGAGTGCTGTGGGGAGAGCTCGACCGCGAGACGCAGGCCTTCGGCCTCGCCACCACCGGTGGGATCGTGACCCACACGGGCGTCGCCGGACTCACCCTCGGCGGCGGCATCGGCTGGCTGCAGCGCAAGTTCGGCCTCACGATCGATCAGCTGCTGTCGGTGAGCCTCGTCACCGCCGACGGCGAGCTCGTGCGGGCCAGCCGCAGCGAGAACGCCGACCTCTTCTGGGGCCTCCGAGGCGCCGGCGGCAACTTCGGCATCGTCACGGATTTCGAGTTTCGCCTCCACGAGCTGGGACCGATCGTGCTCGCCGGGCCGATCTTCTGGCGCATGAAGGACGCGCCGAAGCTGCTGCGCTTCTACCGCGACTGGATCGCAGACGCTCCCGACGAGCTGATGACGATCGTGCTCAACCGCAAGGCGCCACCGCTTCCGGCCGTGCCCGCCGAGCTCCACGGCGAGCTCGTGTGCATCGTGGCCTGCTGCTACGCGGGCCCTATCGAAGACGGCGAGCGCGCGGTGCGGGCACTCAAGAGCTTCGGCTCGCCGGTGCTCGACCTCTGTCAACCGAAGCCCTACGTCGCGCACCAGGCGATGTTCGACCCCTCCTTCCCGCACGGCTGGCACTACTACATGCGCGCTTGCGACGTCGCGGAGCTGAGCGACGACGTGATCGACATCACGGTCGAGCACTCGCTGAAGATCGAGTCGCCGCTCACCGGCTTCCCGATCTGGCAGCTCGGCGGCGCCGTCGCCCGCGTGAACGAGAACGACAGCGCCTTCGGCAGCCGTGCAGCGGGCCACACCTTCAACATCACCGGCATGACCGCCACCGAAGCCGGCTTCGAGCGCGAGCGCGAGTGGTCACGGAACTTCTGGACCGCGCTCTCTCCCCACCACACGAGCGTCTACGTGAACTTCCTGATGGAGGAGGGCGAGGAGCGCATCCGGCAAGCCTACGGACCGAAGAGGCACGAGCGCCTGAAGACGCTGAAGCGCCACTGGGATCCGGACAACTTCTTCCGGCTCAACCAGAACATCGCTCCGAGCTGAGGCTCCGGGGCTAGGGAGTCGCCGGCCGCTTGCCCTCGTTGTTGAGCGGCGGCGGCACGAGCGGCGCCTTGCCGCGCTCGAGGCGCGGGAACATCTTGCCGTCCCAGAGGTTCGGCGGCTGGACGTAGCAGGGCGGCGAGGTGTCCGTGGGCTCGCGCTTCACGCCGCCGGCGGGCGAGCAGTCGAAGCTCTCGAGCACGCCAAGCGGCCGGAAGCGCTGCCACGCGTTCGGGGCGAGATAGGCATTTGCCCGCTCGTACGACGGCCGCCCCTGGTTCAGCGCCAGCGAGCGGTCGTTGATGATGCCGAGCTGCCGCAGGTAGTGGTTCGGCGGGCTCGACCCCGGCACGGTGCCCCCGAGCGCCGCGCCGCCGACGGTGATGAAGTCCGCTATCGACCCGGCGTAGAAGTTGCCGAACGACAGGACCGGGTTCAGCTCCGGCAGGAACTGCGTGAGCGACTGCAGCACCGGGCGCGCACCGCGCAGCACACGCGCGGCGTCGGGCAGCGTGCTGGGCGCAACGGTCGACAGGTAGTCGAGATCGTGGAAGAGGTTGGTGAGGTCCGGTGACAGCGCGCCGATGTCGCGCACCGTCGGGCCGAGGTCGCGCGCCACCGGCCTCAGGTCCTGCACGAGCGGGTCGGTCTTCCGCGAGAACGTCTCGAGCCGGGCGAGCGTCGCCTTTGACTCGTCGAGGAAGGTCGGGAACACCTGGATGATCTGCGCGAGCGCATCGTCGCGCTGGGCAGTCGTCTGGAACAGGCGGTTCGAGTTGAGGATCAGGTCGCGCAGTCCCTGGTCGCGCTGGTTCAGAGCCGCGAACACCACGCCGGTGTTGCGCACGAAGTCGTGGAGAGCGCGCCCGCGCGCGTCGAGCACGCCGAGGAGCTTGTTGCCGGACGAGGCGAAGCCGGGCAGGTTCCCGAGGGCGCCGTTCAGGTCGCCGGAGCGCCCGTCGATCACCTTGGCGTTCTCGCCGATCCAGCCGCGGATCGCCTGGCGGGTGGGCGGGTCGAAGGCCTGGTAGATGTCGTCGAGCGTGACCGCGCTGGCCACGTTGCCGTCCGCCAGCCGGCCGCCGTCGGCGACCTTGCCCGAGCTGCGGTCGCCGGGCGCGAGCTCCACGTAGGTCTCGCCGAGCAGCGTCTTCTGGCGAAGCGTGGCCTTCGCGTCCTTCGGGATCGGCCCGTACTGATGGTCGATCTCGAGGGTCGCGACCGTGCGCGGCGGGCTCGTTTGCACGGTGAGCTGCTTCACCTTGCCCACGTTGATGCCGGAGATGCGCACGTCGGCCTCGGTCACGAGCAACTGCGCCTCGGGGAAGGCGACCTTCACGCGGTAGCTCTGCGCCGACAGCGGCACGGAACCGCCGAACGACACCCACAGGAACAACAGGATCAGCACGCACGACAGCGCGAACAGGATCATCGCCGCCATCCGACCGCGCCCAGGCGTCTGCTTGACCATCAGCCGCCCGCCCCCGTCGCGCACTCATGGCTGAGCAGATTGGTAACGCCCAGAACCTGCTCCGCGATCGGCTGGGCCGCGACCAGCGCGCGGATCGTGGCGCAGCTGATCGCGAAGTTCGCGCGCCGGAACGGCCCGGAGGCGTCCGACGTCGAGAACAACGAGTTCGTGTTGTGGGCGAGCCAGCCCAGCCAGAACAGGTAGCCCTCGTCGCGGTTCGGATCGCCGGTCGCCTTCTCCGCGCCGTTCTTGTTGTAGGCGGCCATGTTGAAGAAGCGGTTCAACTCGAGCGTGGCCTGGGTGAGGTCGGGCGTGGCGGCGGACAGCGATGTCGCGGCGGGGCGCAGGTTCTTCAGCCACGGCTGCAGGCGGATCGCGAAGGGCCGGATCTGGTTGCGCACGATCGGCGTGCCCTCCTTGGAGAGCCTCGTGACCGACGGGTTCGCACGCTCGAGGGCCTTGAGCGCCGGCGTGAGCGAGTCGAGCGCGCCGGGCAGCTCGGTCGCGAAGCTGTTGACCTTGCCGAGCGTCGACTCGGTCTGGCGCAGCGCACCGGGCAGCTGTGCGACCCAGCTCCTCACGTCGCCCTCGTGCTGCGCGAACGCGCTGAACACCTGGTTCGACGCCCCGACCATCGTGGTGAGGTCGCGGTCGCCCTTCGCGAGCTCGCTCGTCAGCTCGCCGTAGTTGTGGATGAGCCGCCGCACCTTCGTCTCCTGGCGGGCGACCACGCCGTTCACGGTCCGCAGGTCGCGGTGCAGCGGCGACAGGCGGGTGAACACCTCCCGCAGGTCGTTGCCGCGGCCCCTGAGCCCGTTGCCCCCGCCGTTGACGAGCAGCTGGAGGTAATCCCGCGCGTCGGCGTCGAGGGTGTTGAGGATCTCCTCCGACTGCACCGGCGGCATCGTGTTCGACACGGGGATCGTGAAGCCGTCTTTCACGGGCGGCGAGTTGGCGGTGCCGGGGTCCACGTCGAGGAACATGTCCTCGAGGCCGGTCTTCGGCCGCAGCAGGGCCGTCGCGTCCTGGCGGATGCTGTCGCGGTACTTCGGCTGGATCGCGAGGGTGAGGACGGCACGGCCGTTCTTCAGGGTGGTCTTCGTGATCTCACCGACCTGCACGAATGCGATCCGCACCGCCTGGTGCTGCCCGGGCTTCACGCCCTGCGCCTCGGACAGGTCCGCCGTGATCTCGAACGGCTTGGCCTCCCACGGCAGCCGCAGCCCCTGTTGGTGGAGGATGTAGATACCCACGGCGCAGGCGACGACGATCAGCCCGATGAGCGCGAGGAAGCTGCCCCAGTACTTCCGGATCGCGAGCCTCACTTCCCTGCCCCCGCGTCCTTGGCGATCGCCTTCTTCACGGCGTCGAGCGACTTCTTATCGGTCGCGCTGAGCGGCAATAGCCCGCCGCCACTGCCGCCACCGCTCGTGGGGTCGCCCGCAGCTGTGTCGGCGGACATGTCGGGCGGCTGCTGCGTCTCACACGGCACGTCGGGCCGGAACTGCGGCTTCGACGAGGGCACCGCCGGCTGCGTGCCGAGCGACGGGAACAGCGCCTGTGCGAACAGCGGCGCCCCGGTCGGCGGGCGCTCGACGAGCGTGTTCGGGCCGCCGCCGACGAGCACGCGGAAGAACTGCCCGTTCGCGTCGCCGCCCCGGCTCTCGCCCGCGAGGCCCACGAGCGCGCGCGGGGCCTCCTTGAAGAAGGGCTGGTTGTTGCTGTCGGGGAAGTGCGGGTCCGGGATCGGCGTGTTGGCCCACGGCACCAGCACGTTGGAGGTGCACGAGCTGAGCGCACGTCCCTGGGAGAGGAAGGGCTGCAGATCCTGGTTCAGCGACACGAGCGGCGGCACGGTTGCGCGCAACTGCCGGGAGGCGCCCCGGAGCTCGCGCTGGGACATGAGCCGCGCGAGCTGTGTGATGAATGGAGTGGCCGCGTCGATCGCCGGCCCGGTGGAGCGCACGGGCGCGCGCGCGTTGCGGGCGAAGCGCGCCAGCGACGGCAGGGCGTTGTTCAGCGTGCCAAGTGCGGGGTAGCCCACGCGCTCCACATCGCGCAGCGCGGGCACGGAGGCTGCGAGCGCCTGGTCCTCGGACGCGAACGCGCGCGTGGTGCGGTTCAGGTTGGTGATCAGGTCCGCCAGGTCCTGCGGGTTGCGGACGAGCGCGGCGAACGTGCGCTGCTGCCCGCGCAAGAGCTGCGGGATGTCGGTGCTCCGGTTCTGGCCGAGCAGCGCATCGCTCGCGATCGCGGTGTTGCGGTAGGCGCCCGCCCAGTACTTCGTGGACTGGTTGAACGCCTCGGCGCCGCCCTTGTCGAGCGCCTTCGAGTACTCGGCGAGCAGGGTGCGCAGGTCATCGCGCGTGTTCGAGTCGAGCACCTTCAGCACCTCGCCAAAGCTGACCGAGCTTGCGGTCTGCTGAATCGGGAGCGTGCTGCCTGACTTCACCGCCGGCGCCGTGGGCGACCCCGGCTTCAGATCGACGAAGTAGTTGCCCTCGAGGAAGATGCGCGGGCGGACCTGGAGCTGGGCGTCGCGGTGGATCGGCAGCCCGCGGCTGTCGATCTGCATGTTCACGAGCGCGACCCCCGAGCCGTCCTTGACCACCTCGATGCTCTTGACCTTCCCGATCACGATCCCGGCGGTGCGCACCTCGGAGCCCTGCTTGAGGTTCTCGACGTTCGAGAACAGCGCCGACATCTTGTACGGGTGCGAAAACGGGTTGATCTTCGTGAACACGAAGAAGGCGAAGACCGCCACCAGCACAAGCCCGATCGCGCCGGCGGTGAACGACGACACCTCGCGTCCCTTGAATGGCCGGAACCGGCTCACGGCACGTCCTTGAGGCTCTTGATGCCGAGCTTGCGGGACAGGTACGTGCCGCCCGCGTTGCCGGGCGTGTTCGGATCGACCACGATGTGGCTGCCACCGCCCTGCGACGGATCATTGCTCGGCGGGTAGCGCCCGCCCGAGTTGAGCGGGCCCACCGGGTAGCCCGTCTGGCCCGCCTGGCAGTCGGCGTTGCCGCTCTTGTCGATCGCCGGCGCGCCGAACTGCGTGTTCAGCTTCGTGAGCGGGTTGCCACCCTGCTGCGCCGTGCGCGGATCCTGGTCGGCGGGCACGTCGGCGGGGCGGTCGGCGTTGCCGTTGGCGAGCGAGTTGTCCTGCTGCTGGTTCGCCGTCACGAACCCGACGCGCTCGATGGTGCCCCGGTCGACGGGCTCCGACATGTGCTCGCCGAGTGGTCCGAGGAAGTAGTTGAAGTAGTTGCACACCGTCTGGTACGGAGCGACGAACTGCACGAGCGGCGTGCCGACGTTCACGGTGGTCTCGAGCTGCCGGAGCGACACCAGGGTGGCCGGGTCGCGCGAGAGGTCCGCGAGCGAGGTGAACAGCTGCTTGGTGTCGCTGCTCAGCCGCGGCACGCTCCGGCTGAGCGTCGGCACGCCGGCTGCGAGCGCTCGCGAGAACGGGGGCAGCGCCGCGGGCAACGCAGCCGTGGCCGGCTGGAGATCGCGCGAGAGCTGCGTGAAATGCGCCAGGAACGGCTGCTGCACGCGGAAGCTCTCGATACCGGTCTGCAGCGTGCCGGGCGACTTCGCGATCGTGTCCTGCAGCGCGCGCGGATCGCGCGAGAGCGCCGCGAGCGTGTCGCGCAGGTTCGAGAACAACTCGGCCTGCACGTTCGCGATGGGGGCGACCTGCGCCGCCGACGCGCCGATCTGCCTGAAGAACTGGTCGAGCTGCGTGCTCGGCGCCGACAGGTTCTCCATCACGTTCTTGAGGTGGCCGAGCAGGGACGGCAGCTCGCCGATCGTGATGTTCAGGTCGGCTCCGCGCGCGGCGAAGGCGTCGCCGTAACCCGCGAGCGCCTGCTGCGACGCGACTCGCGTCTCGGGGTCGAACGTGGACAGCACGTCCTCGAGGTCCACGCGTGCGCGCGCGTTCGCCAGCGGAATCGTCGCGCCCGCCTTGTAGCCCGCTTTGGCGTGGCCCGGCACGAGGTCCATGTACTTCAGACCTAGCGCCGAGCGGTCGCGCACCGTGACCACCGTGTCCTTCGGCAGCGGATCGACCGTCTTCTTCAGCTTCAGCTTGGCGACGGCGATCGTGACCGGCTTGCCGTTCTGGGTGATCGTCACCGGCCGCAGGTCGGCGATCTGCCCGACGTTGTTGCCGCCGATCCGCACCGAGTTGCCCTTCACGAGCTTCGACCCGCTCGGCAGCTGGACGTTCACGTCGTAGGTGGGCACGAACGGCAGCCCGTTGTTCGAGTTGTAGGCGAGGAAGACGGCGACCAGCGTGATCAGCGCCGTGACCGCGCCGATCAGCACGGGGCTCGCGACTACGCTCGAGCGCTTGCTCCTCATGGCCCGAGCAGGTAGTCGAGGAGCGAGTTGGCCGGGTCGGTGGGAGCGCCGCCGCCGGACTGCGGCACGGGCACCGACGGAGCCGACGGCAGCGAGGGCACGCCCTTGCCGGTGAGCCCGCCGAGCAGCGACTGGAGTTCAGGCGGGAGCGTCGGCTTCGGCGGAGTGCTCGGCGCGCTGCCGCCGCCACTGCCTCCACCGGCGGCGGGCGTGCGCGAGGACGTACGCCTGTTGCGCGCGGACACGTCGGACGCCTTCGCCGCGCCGCCCTTCGCGGTCGGGTCCGGGGCGTTGATGCCCGGCTGGTGCGGCCCGAGCCACGACGCGCAGTTCTTGATCAGGTCCGCCGACGGGTTCGTCTGGTACGGCGAGCACTGGCTCACGAGGATCGTGAAGCGCAGCACGTGGCTCACCTTGTCGAAGCCGTTGATGGCGAGCGTCTGCCAGTAGAAGTAGTTGAGGAGCGACTCCATGCCGGTGAAGCCGTCGCCTGGCTTGTAGGCGGCCTTGTCGGGCGCGGGCGGCGCCGTCGCCTTGGCGCGGATGTCTGTCTCGATCGAGCGCTTGCGGTCGTCGATCGTCTGGAGGAACTGACGCAGCGGCTTGGCGAGCTGAGGCGCCTGGTCCGACACCTTGCGGAGCTGAGCGACAACGGGGTCGCTCGCCTTGATCGCGCTCGAACCTGTCCGCGAGAGGTCGCCGAGCGAGCGCAGGCCGGGCCGTGCGGCGTCCGAGAAGGGGCCGAGGCGCTGGAACGCGGTGGTCAGCGCGGGCGCGGCGCGGCGCGTGTTCCGGAGCACCGGGATCTGAGCGTCGGCGAGCTCGCCGAGCCGTGCCATCGTGGGCTTCAGCTCGGTGAGGAAGCCGGGGAGCTTCGCCATCGACTGCGCGAGCGCGTCACGCCGCGTGGCCGAGACGGACGCCGTCCGAGCCGCCTGGTGCACGAACTGCCGGACGTCCGTCTTGCGGTGTGCGAGCGCCGCGATCACCGTGTCGGAGTCCGAGATGAAGCGGTCGAGGATCTTCTCCTGGCGCGCGAGGATGCCGAGCGTCTGAGTCGTGGCGCGCAGCCCGGGCGCGGCCCGGTGGATGGCCGCGCTGAGGTCCTGCGGCCGCCCGGCGAGGCCGGCGCCGAGGGTCATGATGATGATCCTCAGGCGCTCGGAATACGGCCGCCGCAGGATGTTCTGGACCACGTCGATCGGAATCGTCGAGGTGGTCTGCTTCACCGGCAGGGTCCCCCCGTTCGGGATCTCCTTGCTCGACGAGCCGGGGTTGCAGTCCACGTAGTACTCGCCGATCAGCGACTGCGGCCGCACCTCGCAGGTGGCATCCGAGCGCAGCGAGCGCAGGCCCGGCTGGGTCGCCTCCACGTCCACGATCGCCTTGGGCGGGAAGCCCTTCGAGAGCTCGAGCTTCGTGATGGCGCCGGCGCGGACGCCGGCCATCTTGAAGTCCGCCCCGTTCACGAGGCCGAAGGCGTTGTCGAACTCGAGCTTCCAGTGCTTGCCGGTGCCGCTGTCGCTCGTGGCACCCGTGCCGAACACGATCGCCAGGCAGGCGCCCACGACCGCGAGCGATGCAGCCAGCACGCGGATCACGGCTTCACCGCCCTGTCGCTCTCGCGGCAGTCGAGCGCCTTCTGCTCATCTGCCGAGAACACGTTCGAGCCATCAGGCGCGGGCACCTCGGAGCCGCCGGGGCAGCGCTTCACCTGCGAAGTCCTCGCCGTCGCGAGGAAGTCGTTCGGGCGCGCCTCGAGGTTCTGCAGCACGGGGATGCCACCGGTCGAGACCGTGAAGAGGTTGAAGAAGATCTGCGTTCGCGAGAAGCCGCCGAGCGCGTCGTAGGCGCCGGAGTGCGAGAAGTCGTCGAACCAGCCCATGAGGTCGGGTGTGTACGGGCGGAAGAACCCGAGCTGAGGCGCCGCCTTCTTCAGCGCGTCGGCGGTCTGGGGGAACGCGCCCGGCCGGTTCGCGCCGTTGCGCTGCGCGCTGTCCACGGCGATGTTCGCCAGCGGCGGGAAGCTGCGGAACAGCTCGGCCAGGTCGTTCTTCGGTCCCGGATTGCGCACCGTGCGGGAGAGGTCACGCACGGTGGGTCGGGCGCCGTTCGCGAACGACCGCAGCTGCGGCAGGAACGGCTTCAGCTTCTTCGCGACCGGCTTGGCGTCGGCCACGAGCGGATCCACCTGGTCGAGCGTGGAGCGCAGGTTCACGAACGTCGTGTTCGCGCGGCGCATGAAGTTCGGCGTGCGGTCGAGCACCTCGGTGAGTGCCGCCTTGTCCTGCCCGATCGCCCGGGTCGTGTCGCTCAGGTTGCCGACGAGCTGGGACAGGTCCTCGCGCCGCGACGCGGCTGTGGTCACGAGCTTCGCGCTGTCGGTCACGAAGCGGTTCAGCAGAACCGTGTCCGCGGTCAGCTTGTCGAACAGGGTGCGGCTCTGGTCAAGCGCCGGGTTGAGGTAGTGGATGCCCTCGTTCGCCTGCTTCTCACTGCCCTTGAACTGCTTCGCCGAGCCCACGAAGAACCGCTGGAGCGACTTGCGCGTGGGCGCGTCGAAGGTGCGGAAGAGCTGGTCGATGTCCACGGACGCCTCGGTGCGGTCCGTGGGAATCAACCCGCCGTCCGGAATGTTGCCGCCCGTCTGGCCCTGCGGCATCTGGAGGTCCACGTAGCGGTTGGCGATGCCCGAGAGCGACGCCTGGCGGATGATCGCGCGCGTGCCGCGCTCGAGCGGCGAGTGGTCGCCGTCGATCTTCAGCTTCACGTCGGCCTCGCCGTTGGGGGCGAGCTTCAGGCCGGTGACGCTGCCGACCGACACGCCCGCGACGCGCACCTCGTTGCCCTTCACGAGTTGGGAGGCGTTGACGAAGCGGGCCGTCACCTCGTACGACGACCCGCCCGAGAACATCAGCACGCCGACCACCACCACGGCCAGCAGCACCGTGGCGGCAGCAATCCACCTTGCGAGTTTGTTGGTAGCCCCGTCTTCGGGACTCTGGGGTTGGGCCAATTAATGCCTCTCCGTGGCGGTGACCGCGCAGTCCTCCCCGCGCACCTCGTTCACATTCCCGCAACGGGCATGGTCGGAAACCACACCTGGTTAAGAACTGTTGGGCGCGCAGGCGACCGCCGCCCGGCGCGAGTCGTCAGACTCAGCGCTCACCGCAAGCTCACGGAAGGGAGCAGATGAAGGTCGCCTACGTGTTCTCCACGTCCGGCCACACGGCGAGCTACAAGCTCGGGAAGATGATCCTGCCGCAGCTCGAGGCCGGCAACCACGGCGTGGAAGTCGTGGGGATGATGTTCTTCGACGACAACACCTTCGCGTTGCGAAGAGGCGACCCGATGGGCGAGCGCCTGGGCAAGGTCGCGCGCGAGAACGGCATGCTGCTCATGCTCTGCGACCAGTGCGCGCTCGAGCGCGGGCTGGCCGAGGGACATCCACCGAGCTGCACGCCGAAGGACACCGTGGATGGCGTGCAGGTGGGCTGCTTCCCCGACCTGTACGGCGCGCTCGCCGGCAACCCGCCGGACCACGTCATAACGCTGTAGTGGAGCGCAGGCGGCTGGGACGGAGCGGCCCTGAGCTGCCGGTCATCGGACTCGGCACCTGGCGAACGTTCGATCTCCCGCTTGGGCGTGAGCAGGTGGCCCGCTCGGTGTTCGAGGCCATGTTCGAAGTGGGCACGCGCGTTGTGGACTCATCGCCGATGTACGGGCGCGCCGAGGAGGTGGTCGGCGAGGTGATCGCGCCCCACCGCGCCGAGGTCTTCGTCGCCACCAAGACCTGGTCGAGCTCGCAGGCAGCCGCGGAGGCGCACTTCGCCGACCAGCTGAGCTTCTTCGGCGGGCACGTCGACCTGATGCAGATACACAACCTGCTGGCGTGGGAGGAGCGGCTCCCCTGGCTCGAGCGCGAGCGCGACGCGGGGCGCGTCGGGTTCCTCGGCGCCACCCACTACTCGCCCTCGGCGTTCGCCGAGCTCGAGCGAGTGATGCGGACGGGGCGCATCGATGCAGTCCAGGTGCCGCTCAACCCGCTCGAGCGCGAGAGCGAGCAGCGAATCCTGCCACTCGCGGAGGAGCTCGGCATCGGCGTCCTGGTCATGCGCCCGTTCGGGGAGCGCTCCCTTCCCACCGGCCCTGCGCCGGAGGAGATCCAGCGCGAGCTCGGCGTCGAGACGTGGGCCCAGGCGCTCCTGCGCTGGATCCTGTCGGACCGCCGCGTGACCGTCGCGATCCCGGCCACCGGCAACCCGGAGCACGCCCGCTCGAACGCGCTCGCGGGTAACGGGCCCTGGCTCGACGAGGAGCAGCGCCGGCTGGTGGAGAGCCACCTGCCGTGACCCGCGCGCGCGCCCGGGAATGGCACGTGCTGGCGGCGCTGGTGGTCGCGGCCGCGGCGCTTCGCTTCGCCACGCTTTCGGTTCAGAGCTTCTGGCTCGACGAGGCGGTTACCGCCCAGCTCGTCCGTCACGGCTTCTTCGACATGCTTTCGAAGATCCCGGGCAGCGAGTCCACGCCGCCGCTCTACTACGCGCTGCTGTGGACGTGGTCGCGCGTGTTCGGCGAGTGGGAGTTCGGCCTGCGCTCGCTCTCGGCACTTGCGGGCACGGCGCTCGTGCCGATCGTGTACCTGATCGGCCGCGACCTCATCTCCCGCCGTGCCGGGCTGATCGTCGCCGCGCTCGCCGCCGTGAACCCGCTGCTCGTGTGGTACTCGCAGGAGGCCCGCGCCTACATGCTGCTCGCGCTGCTCGCCGGCGCCTCGTTCCTGCTGTTCGAGCGCGCTCTTCGAACCGGTTCCCGCAGCCGACTCGCCGGCTGGGCGCTGGTGTCCGCAGCAGCGCTCGCCACCCACTACTTCGCGCTCTTCGTGGTGGTGCCGGAGGCGCTCTGGCTGCTCGTGCGCGCACGCCCGAGGCGCGGCGTGGTGATGGCCGTCGGATCGGTCGCGCTCGCCGGCGCGGCGCTTCTTCCGCTCGCGGTGAACCAGAGCGATGCCTCGCGTGCGCACTTCATCACGGGAAGCTCGCTCGCCAACAGAGTGGTGCAGGTCGCGAAGCAGTATCTGATCGGATACGACGCCCCGGCCGAGGTCGTGCTCGCCGCCGTGGCGGGCGCACTCTTGCTGTTCGGGGTCTGGCTGCTGCTGCGGCGCGCGCCCGCCGAGCAGCGCCGCGGCGCGGCACTTCCCGCCGCGGTCGCGGCCCTGGCGCTCGGGGTTCCGCTCGTGATGGCGCTCGCAGGCGCCGACTTTCTGATCACGCGCAATCTCATCGCAGCGCTGCCGCTCCTGCTCGTGGTCGTCGCGGCGGCCTTCGCCGTCAGCCGTGCGGGATTGGCCGCGGCCGCGGCACTTGGCGTCATCTCCCTCGGGGCCGTGATCGGGGTCGACGTGCAGCCGCGCTACCAGCGCGACGACTGGCGCGCTGCCGCGCGCGCGATCGGGCCGCCCGGTCCCCCACGCGCTGTCGTGGTCTTCCCGGG
>JBJMLG010000082.1:0-15111 GCA_045805385.1 Thermoleophilaceae bacterium | reverse complement strand
CGTGCTCGAGGCCGCGCATCCCGGCTTCGGGCTGCCGCGGCTCCAGTCGGTCGCGTTCGGCGGCGCGACGATGGGCTACGGCGATCTCTTCATCGCGGGCGTGCTCGGCGGCGTGCTCGCGGCCGAGCGCGGCCCGCAGCTGCCGGCTGCGCTCGGCGTGTTGGTTGCGGCGCTGGCGTGGGACCAGCTGTTCCTCGTCTACGACCTGCTGCCCGCCACCGTCCCGGTCGCCATCGTGCTGGTCGTGATCGAGGGCCTGCGCGTCACGAGGCGGCGGGGCGCACTCGCGCGCGCCGGATAGCGAACACACCGCCACCGAGCACGAGCAGGCCGCCGAGACCGCCAAGCACCGCCGCGAGGGGGAACCCGTCGTCGCCTCCGCCACCGCTCGCCGGCTGGTGCGCGGGCGGCGGGTTGGTGATGAACACGGGCGCGAAGTCCTGTTGCATCTGGCTCGGGATGCCGAATCCCGTCACGCGGTACACCCACGTGCCCTCCTTGGGGAAGACGACGTGCGCGCGGTAATCGCCGCCCGTGATCCGCTTGGCGGGGAAGTGAATCGTCTGACCGTTCTCCTGTGACTTGATCGCGACCCCCTTGGGGCCGGGCGGCTGCGGGTGATTGGGATCGTGGAACACCGGCGTGATCGTCACGTCCCACGCCTGTCCGGGCGCGAGGCCGTCCGGGGTGGAGTCGAGCGAGACGCCGGTCTTGGCGGCGGCGGGCGCGGCCAGCACGAACACTGCGGCCACGACGACGAGCGGCAATGCCTTCCTCATGGGGCCTCCTTGGTTGCTGCCTCCTCTACAACCGCCGGGGCGAAGGGGTTCCCGGCTCAGCGGAACGAGCGAGCGATCTCGAGCGCTCGCGCTTTCGGCACGTGAGCCTCGAGCCGGAGCGTCACGCCGCCGCGCTGCCAGATGAGCGTGTTCGTGGCCAGCCGGAGGGTTTCCGTCCGCACGGTGCCGTCGGCGTCCGTGTAGGCAACCTCGTGAGGCACGCCCGCTATCCACGCGCCGGGCGAGCCGTCGACCCGCACGCGTTCGATGCGCGTCTGCGGCGTGGCGAACTTCTCCAGGAAGGTGAACGGCTGCTGGGCCACGAACTGCGTTACGAGTGCGTTCACGTGCGGGCCGCGCGCGTAGACGAAGCTCAACTGCCCGCGCGGGATCGTGCGGCTCAACCACACCTCGTCCGGCGGCCCGAGCGCCGCGGGCACGGCCAGCCGGAACGAAACGGCCCCCCTTGCCACCGGGAGCGACGTGCGCCGCCCGAGACCCAGCCGCTCGCCGGCGCCCGCCGGCTTGGGCAGCTCTGGCACCCGCTCCACCTTCACGCCGCGCAGGCCGAGCCAGTGCAGCACGCTGTGGCGAAGTGGCGGCGACGCCGCGAACGCCGCGCCGCCGAGCGCCACCAGCGCGGCCAGCGCGATTGCGAGTGTGCGCCGCGCGGGAAGCGAGGGGCGCCGGCGGGGTCCGGGCGCCGGCAGCCCCTCCACCCGCGCCCGCACACGGGCGGCCAGCCCGGCGGGATCGGGATGCTCGATCGCGGCTCGCAGCGCGCGTAGCTCGCCCTCGAGGTCAGGCATCGGCCCCCTCCAGCTTCGCGCGCATGCGCGTAAGCGCGCGCGAGGTGCGTGACTTCACGGTGCCACGTCGCAGCGACAGCACCTGCGCGGTCTCCTCCTCGGACAGGTCGAGCAGGAAGCGGCAGGAGAGCACGAGCCGGTCGTCGTCGCGGAGTGCGCCGAGCGCCTCGAGGAGCTGGTCGCGTCGCTCGGCGCCGAGCACCACGGCCTCGGGCCCCTCTGGCTCGAGCCGCGGCTCCGCGGCCGCGGCGCGCAGCCCGAGCGCTCGCCGCCTGCCGGCCGCGCGCCGGCGGTTGCGCGACTCGTTCGCCACGATCCGCAGCAGCCATGGCCGCAGCGGCTCGCCGAGCCGGAAGCCACCCAGCGCGCGGTAGGCCTTCACGAAGGCGTCCTGCGCGGCCTCCTCGGCCTCGGCGGCGGAGCCGGTGATCAGGTGAGCGGTTCGCAGCGCGAGCGCCTGGTGGCGCTCCACCAGCTGCTCATAAGCGTGCGCGTCCCCGCGCTGTGCGCGTTGCACGAGCTTGGTTTCCTCCAGGTCTTCCGGCGGCCGGACCACCACCGGTCCTGTCTACACCCCCCGGAGGACGCGGGTTCCCGCCTCGGGGGAAGGAGGCTCAGGAGAAGGCGGGGCGCCAGTTGCGCAGCCGCGGCTCCCGAGCCGGCTTGCGGGCCGGCTCGGGGATGCGCTTGCGCTGTGCGTCGCGTGCGTGGCGGGCGATGTCCGCCTGCTGCGCGGAGGCGACGTAGGAGAGGAGTTGTGTGGACTGCATCGTTGCCTCCTTCGGGCTTCTCTTACAGCCTCGAAGTTACGGCTAAGAAGCGCCCCTTACATCGGGCAGATGCCCACACTTTCGGTGGCCGCCCCCTTACTTCGATCTGCATCGCAGACTGGACGTGTCCCGATCCACGTCCCGGTGGGCAGTGAACAGGTCCACGTCCATGGCGGGAGTACCCAAAGGAGCCGGGTTCAGCCGCCTTTCCCGGCCGGCGCCCCGTTTCAGGCGCCGGCCGGGTGGCGGCGGCGGGCGGCTGCGAGCTGCGCGGTGCGGCGCCTACCGCGCACGCGAGCGGGGATGGGCCCGTCGAAGTCGCGCGCGCCGGCGGCGACGCGGAGGTCGGCGGCCCGTGCGGCTGCCGCTTGGTATGTGACGAGATTCGGAGAGTTCATGGTGGCCAAGCTACGGCTAAGACGGCGCCCTGCCATCGGCAGGACACCCATACCTTCGGCTCCGCACCCCTTACTTCGCGCGACTTGCGCACGGACCGCCATAGAATCGGCTTCTTGGACGAGATCGCTTTCGATGAGCGCGGCCTGGTCCCGTGCATCGTCCAGGACTGGCGCACGGGGGAGGTCCTGACGCTCGCTTACATGAACGAGGAGTCACTGCGCCTCACGCGCGAGACCGGAGAGACGCACTTCTTCAGCCGCTCGCGCGGCGAGCTGTGGCACAAGGGCGAGACGTCCGGCAACGTGCAGAAGGTGCGCGCGCTGCGCTACGACTGCGACGCCGACGCGCTGCTCGCCCTCGTCGAGCCCGCAGGGCCTGCCTGCCACACCGGCGAGCGCACCTGCTTCCACCGCGGCGAGCTCGAGCCCGCACCGTACGAGGCGCTGGCGACGCTCGAGCGCACGATCGCCGAGCGGCGCGAAGCTGGGGACACCGGCAACAGCTACACCGCACGGCTGCTGTCCGACCCGCCGCAGATCGGAGAGAAGGTGCGCGAGGAGGCCGACGAGGTGGTCTGGGCGGCGCAGGCGGAGACCGACGACCGCGTCAACTCCGAGGCGGCCGACGTGCTCTACCACCTGTCCGTACTGCTCGCCTCGCGCGGCCTCACGCTCGAGGGCGCGCTCGAGGAGCTCAATGGCCGTCGCCGCTGAGCACGGCATCGAGGTCGAGCCCGGCCTCGACGAGGTGCGCGCGCTCGCGCAGGGTCACACGGTCGTCCCGGTGCGCCACACGTTCATCGACGACTGCGAGACGCCCGTCTCCGCCTACCTGAAGCTGCGTGGCGAGGGACCGTCGTTCCTGCTCGAGTCGGCTGAGCGGGGGCAGCGCTTCGGGCGCTGGTCGTTCCTCGGCGTGCAGCCGCGCACGGTGATCCGGCTGCAGGACGGCGTGCTCAAAGTCGGCGGCGAGCCGCGCGAGTTCGACGATCCCTACGCGGCGGTCGCGAGCGAGCTCGCGCGCTACGACGTGGCCGAGCTGCCCGGTCTACCGCCCTTCGCCGGCGGCGCCGTGGGCCTGTTCGGCTACGACCTCGCGCGCTATCCCGAGCCCTCGATCGGCGAGCCCAACCCGGACGACCTCCAGCTGCCCGACCTTGCGCTGATGGTCTCGGACGTAATGGTCGCCTTCGACCACCTGCGCCACGAGGTCACCGTGCTCGCCAATGTGTTCGTCGACGGCGACCTCGAGACGCGCTACGACGAGGCGGTCGCGGCGATCGCGGACGTGCGCGAGCGGCTGGCGGCGCCGATTCCGCGCGTGCGCACGGAGGCGGGCCGCACGCCGCCCGAGTACGAGTCGAACATCGGCTCGGCCGGCTTCGCCGAGGCGGTGGAGCGCTCGAAGGAGTACATCCGCGCCGGCGACATCTACCAGGTGGTGCCGAGCCAGCGCTGGAGCGCGGCCGCGCCGGTGGAGGCGTTCTCGATCTACCGCGGCCTGCGCACCGTGAATCCGAGCCCGTACATGTACTTCCTCGACTTCGAGGACTTCGAGCTGGCCGGTGCGTCCCCCGAGTCGCTCGTGAAGGTGACCGGCCGCCGCGCCGAGAACAGGCCGATCGCCGGCACGCGTCCGCGCGGCGACACGGTGGAGGAGGACGTGCAGCGTGCCGAGCAGCTGCTCGCCGACGAGAAGGAGCGGGCCGAGCACGTGATGCTCGTGGACCTCGGGCGCAACGACCTCGGGCGCGTGTGTGAGTACGGCACTGTTCAGGTCGAGGAGCTGATGGCGGTGGAGACCTATTCGCACGTGCTGCACATCGTCTCCTCGGTGTCCGGCCGCCTGCGTGAGGAGGTGAGCGCGCTCGACGCGCTGCGCGCCTGCCTGCCCGCGGGCACGCTGTCCGGGGCGCCGAAGATCCGCGCGATGCAGATCATCGACGAGCTCGAGCCTGTGAAGCGGGGGCCGTACGGCGGGGCGGTGGGCTACGTCTCCTACTCCGGCGACATGGACACCTGCATCTACATCCGCTCGGCGGTCGTGAAGGACGGGCGGATGCACGTGCAGGCCGGCGCGGGGATCGTCGCGGACTCGGAGCCCGACTACGAGGTGCGCGAGACCGAGGCGAAGGCGCGCGCCGTGTTCGGCGCCGTCGAGCTCGCCTGCCGGCAGCGGGACTGGGCATGAAGATCGTCGTCGTCGACAACTACGACTCGTTCACCTACAACCTCGTCCAGTACCTGGGCGAATTGGGTGCGGAGCCTGACGTGGTGCGCAACGACTCGCTCGACGCGGACGGGCTCGTGGAGCGGGCACGCGGCGGCAAGGCGATCGTGTCGCCGGGCCCCTGCTCGCCCGCCGAGGCGGGCGTGTCGGTGGACGGCATCCGCGCGCTGGCCGAGGCCGGCGTGCCCGTGCTGGGGGTGTGCCTCGGCCATCAGGCGCTCGCCACCGCGTTCGGCGGGCGCGTCGTGCGCGGGCAGCCGGTGCACGGCAAGACCGCCCTCGTGGAGCACGACGGAAGGACCATCTTCACCGGCCTTGAAACCCCAATCGTGGCGGGCCGCTACCACTCGCTCGTGGTTGATCCCGACCTGCCGGACTGCCTCGAGCGCTCGGCCCACTACGGCGACACCGTCATGGGAGTCCGGCACCGCCACCTGCCCGCCGAGGGCGTCCAGTTCCATCCCGAGTCGGTGCTGACGGGGGAGGGAAAGGCGCTCCTGCGCAACTTCCTCGAGAGCTGATGCCGAACGACATCCTCACCAAGGCGATCGACAGGCTCGCCCAGCGCGACCACCTCGACGTGGACGAGGCCGCGCTCGTGATGCGCGAGATCATGGAGGGACGCGCCTCCGACGTTCAGTCGGCGGCGTTCCTCGTCGCCCTTCGGACGAAGGGCGAGACGGTGGACGAGATCACGGGCATGGCGCGCACGATGCGAGAGCTGTCGCGTCACGTGACCGTGCCGAGCGAGGACCTGCTCGACACCGCCGGCACCGGAGGAGGGCGGCCCACCTTCAACGTCTCCACAACCGCCGCGATCGTCGCCGCGGGCGCGGGTTGCACCGTCGCGAAGCACGGGGCTCGCTCGAACACCGGCTCGTCGGGCTCGGCGGACGTGCTCGAGGCGCTCGGCGCGCGCATCGACCTCGATCCCGAGGCGGTGGCCGAGTGCATCGAGCAGATCGGCTTCGGCTTCATGTTCGCCCCCGCGCATCACACGGCCATGCGCCACGTGGTGCCGGTGCGCAAGGAGCTCGCGGTGCGGACGCTGTTCAACTTCCTGGGGCCGCTCACGAACCCAGCCGGCGCGCAGCGGCAGCTCATCGGCGTCTCCGCGATGGAGCACATCGACACGATCGCTCGCGCGCTTGCGAACCTCGGCTGCCGAAGCGGCTTGGTAGTGTCGAGCGAGGATGGGCTCGACGAGATCAGCGTCTCGGGTCGTACCCGCGTGATCGAGGTGAGGGAGGGCCAGGTCGAGGGCTACACGGTCGCCCCCGGCGACCTCGGCGTGGAGCCGGCCGACCCCGATGCGGTGCGTGCCGGGACTCCCGAGGCGAACGCGCGGATCACGCGCAGCGTGCTCGCCGGCGAGCCCGGGCCGGAGCGTTCGCTCGTGTCGCTGAACGCCGGCGCCGCGATCTACGTGGGCGGCCGCGCCGGCTCGATCGAGGACGGCGTGCGCGCGGCCGAGGAGGCGCTCGACTCCGGCGCCGCCCGGGACCTGCTCGAGCGCTACGTGGCGCGCACCAGAGAGCTCGCCCCGCAGATCTGATGCCTGTACGGCTCGAGCACCTGATCCAGGCCACGCGCGAGAGCGTGGCGCGGCGCAAGAGCGAGCGGCCGGTGGCCGAGCTCGAGCGCGAGGCCGCGGAGCGCGAGGGTGGGCGCCCGTTCAGCGAGGCGCTGGTCGTGCCCGGCACTTCGCTGATCGCGGAGTACAAGCGCCGGTCGCCCTCGGCCGGACCGATCCGCGAGGGCGTGGACGTTGCCGAGATGGTCTCGGCCTACGAGCGCGGCGGAGCGTCGGCGCTCTCCATCCTCACCGATGAGCAGCATTTCGGCGGCTCGCTCGACGACCTGCGCGCAGCGCGCGCCGCGAGCGACCTCCCGATCCTGCGCAAGGACTTCACCGTCGACGTCTACCAGCTCTACGAGTCGAAGGCCGCGGGCGCCGACGCGGTGCTGCTCGTGGTCGGCTCGGTCAGTCCGGGCGAGCTGGCGCTGCTCTACTCGGAGGCGCAGTTGCTGGACCTCGACGCGGTCGTGGAGATCCACGACGAGGAGGAGCTCGAGGCGGCGCTCGAGATCGACGTCGACGTGATCGGCATCAACAACCGCAATCTCGAGGACTTCACGGTCGACATCAGCCGCACCTTCGACCTCCTCACCGACGTGCCCGCGGGCAAGACGGTGGTATCGGAGTCCGGGATCGTCTATCGCGAGCAGGTCGAGGAGCTCGAGCGGGTGGGCGTGGACGCGGTGCTCGTTGGGGAGACGCTGATGCGCGCCGACGACCCCGAGGCAGCCGTGCGAGAGCTCACTCGACGCGAGGATCCGCCGGAGCCGCCGGACGAAACCGAGCATTAGGCGCGTTCGGCGTGCCTTTGGACGAATAGCCCGGCGGGCAGCTTTTGCGTCTGTCGTAAGATCGAACACGGATGGCGTCCGTGCCTGAGTTCGATCCTGCAGGCGTCGCTGCACTGGGACAGCGGCTTGCTGCCAACGTGCAGCAGGCGGTGAAGGTGCCCGACCACGCCCTCCGCAACGTGATCGTTTCGCTGCTCGCCGAGGGCCACGTGCTGATCGAGGACTACCCGGGCGTGGGCAAGACGGCCCTGGCGCGGGCGCTCGCTCGCTCCATCGACGCCGAGTACGCGCGCGTGCAGTGCACGGCCGACCTGCTGCCGGCAGACGTGGTGGGCACGAACGTGTTCAACCAGCGCGAGGCCCGCTTCGAGTTCCGGCCCGGCCCCGTGTTCGCGAACGTGGTGCTCGTCGACGAGATCAACCGCGCGTCCCCGAAGACGCAATCCGGTCTGCTCGAGTGCATGCAGGAGCGCCACGTGACTGTCGACGTCCACACGCACGAGCTGGCACGCCCGTTCATCGTGGTCGCCACTCAGAACCCGATCGAGTACGAGGGCACCTACCCGCTGCCCGAGGCTCAGCTCGACCGGTTCATGGTGCGCGTCTCGCTCGGCTATCCGGACGCCGAGGCCGAGGCCGACATGCTGGCCGAGCACGCCCTGCACGACCGCGTGCTGGACGTCGAGGCCATCACCGACGTGGGCGAGGTGCTCGGCGCTCAGGCGGCCGTGGCCGCGGTTCATGCGAGCCCCGTGCTGCGCCGCTATGTGGTGTCGCTGCTCGACGAGACGCGTGCCGACAAGCGCACGCAGCTCGGCGCGAGCCCGCGGGCGGGCCTCATGCTGCTGAAGGCCGCCAAGGCCAACGCCGCCCTCGACGGCCGCGATCACGCCATGCCCGACGACGTCCAGGCGCTCGCCCCGTCGGTCCTCACCCATCGGCTGCTGCTCGCTCCCGAGGCGGTCGGCATCTCGCGCGCCGACGTGGTGTCCGCGGCCCTGGAGCGAGTCCCAGCGCGATGAGGGCCATCGGCGTCGCCGTGCTCGGCGCGCTGATGTGCGTGGCCGGCGGCGCCTTCGACCTCCCGTCGCTGTACGTACCCGGCGTCGCCTTCGTGGTGATCGCGGCTTGCTGTGCGGTGTGGGTGCTGCTCGCGGCGCGCGGCGCGCGCGTCCTGCGGGTGGCGGGCCCCGCGACCGTCGAGGAAGAGGACCCGTACCCGCTCGTGCTGAGGGTCCACCCGGGTGTGCTGCCGCCCCCGGGCGGCGAGCTCCTCGAGCCTTTGCTCGGCCGTCCGCTGCCCGCGGCCGACCCTCGCTCGCGGCGCGTGCGCGTGAACGTGCGCTTCTCGAGGCGCGGGCGCCGCGAGCTCGAGCCTGCACGGCTCGTGATCCGGGATCCGATGTCGCTGCTCGTGCGCGAGACACACACCGACCCGGCGACCGTGCTCGTGTTGCCGCGGATCGAGCCGGTGCTCGTGGTGGGCGAGCGCGGCGGCACGAGCTTCGCCGCGCATGGCCCCGGCCTCGGGCAGGCCGCCGAGCTCGAGCTCGACCACCTGCGCCCGTACCGCCCGGGCACCCCGGCGTCGCGCATCCACTGGCCCACCGTCGCGCGCACGGGCGAGATGGTGGAGCGCCGCCTGGTCGCGGCAGGCGACTCGCGGCCGCTCGTGGTGCTCGATGCGCGCAGGCCGTCCTCCGAGGAGGCGCTCGACCGCGCCGTCCGGGCGGCGGCGTCGCTCGCGGTGCACCTGGCGCGCGACGTCGGAGGCGCGGCCATGCTGCTTCCCGGCGACCGCCGCGCCTACGAGCTCGACGCCGACCTGCACTCGTTCCCGCCGCTCCACGCGCGCCTCGCCCTGGTGGGGCCCGTCGACGACGTGCCGCCGTCCGGACAGCTCGAGCGCGAGGGCGCGGTGTTCTGGGTGATGGCGCACGGCGGCCGTAAGCCGGCGGCGCTGTCACGACTGCCGTCGCGCGCCTTCCTCGTCGCGCCCGACCCGGTCGGGAACCTGCATGCCTCTTTCACCGTCGCGGGCTGTACGGGCTACGCGCTCTCGCAGCGTTCGAGGATGGCGGCCGCATGAGCGGCTACAGCATCGCCGGCATTCCCTCAGCGAGGCTGCGCGATGAGCCGCACAGCCGCACGTTGCCGGGCGCCGCCCTGGCGGCCGAGCTGGTCGCGTTCGCGGCGCTCGCGCTGTTCGCGGCGCTCCACTGGACGGCGCTCGTGAAGAGCCCGCCTACCGGGCGCGCGCTGCTCGTCGTGCTGATTGCGACCGCGGCCGGGGCCGCGCTCGCGGGGAGCGCGCTGCTTCCGCGAGCCGCCGCGTGGCCCGTGCGCGTTCTCATCGCGCTGCTCGCGTTCGGCGGAGCACTCGTGGCAATGGGTCTCCCCTCCCGGCTGCTCGAGCCTGCGCACTGGGACGAGCTCTCCGCGGGGCTCGACCGCGGTCTCGTCGGCCTCCAGTCAGCGGACTATCCCGTCGGGCCGGACGCGGGTCAGTGGGTGAGACTCACGCTGCTGCTGGCCGCCCCGGCCGTCGTGGCCGTGGCGGCGCTCGTGAGCTTCTGGCCCGGGGGCCGTGCCCGCCCCGCCCTGCGCGTGGCCGGGCTGGCGCTCCTGCTGCTGCTGTTCGGCTCGGCCGTCGCGCAGGTGCCGTTCGGCGCGCAGCTCGTGCGCGGCATCGCGCTCCTGCTGCTCATCGCCGCCTGGCTGTGGGCCCCGAGGCTCGCGTCACGGGACGTGCTCGGCGCCGCAGCGTTCGTGGCCGTCACCGGCCTGATCGCGCTCCCGGTCGCGTCAAAGCTCGACGGCAGCGCGGCGTGGGTGGACTACAAGCACTGGCGCTGGGATGCCACGCCGATCGGCGAGGCCTTCTCCTGGGACCACGTGTACGGGCCACTCGACTGGCCGCGCAAGGGGCGCACCGTCCTGTACGTGAAGTCGGAGAAGCCCTACTACTGGAAGGCCGAGACGCTCGACAGCTTCGACGGATTCCGCTGGTACCGCTCTGGAACGAACGCCGGCACGAACCCCGGCTCCGAGATCCCGCCCGACGCACTCGGCGCCGACGGCCGTGCGCGCGGCGCTCGCCCCGACTGGTACCGCGAGATACAGGTCGACGTGCAGCGCCTCCAGAGCCCCGTCGCGATCGGCGCCGGTACGACCTTCTTCGTGCGGGGCGCTGGGAACGCTGCGTACAGCTCGGACGGCACTACGCTGCTCGACAAGCCGCTGCGCGAAGGCGAGTCCTACCGCGCCGAGGTGTACGTGCCCGAGCCGAACGCCGCCCAGCTACGCCGCGCGTCCGGCCAGTACGAGGGCGGGCTGATGCACTACACGAACTTCCAGCTGCCGCGCTCGGGCGAGGTCTTCAACGACACCACCACGCAGCGCGGAAACCGGCTGAGGCCGTCGGTATCGCTGGGGCTGCGCGGCACGCCGGGCTCGGCGAGCTGGAACGCGCGGCGCGAGGTGCTCCGCTCGCCGTACCGGCGCATGTACC
Source organism: Thermoleophilaceae bacterium (assembly GCA_045805385.1). Lineage (GTDB taxonomy): Bacteria > Actinomycetota > Thermoleophilia > Solirubrobacterales > Thermoleophilaceae > JADGHQ01. The sequence continues at coordinate 4,244 of JBJMLG010000082.1, read as the reverse complement.
GGCTCGCCCGCCGCCTTGCCGCTCCCGCGGGGACCGCGTACGGCGTGGCGACCCGGATCGAGAGCTATCTGAAGCGGCAATACGTCTACAACGAGCGCACGCCGCGTCACAACTACCCGCTGCCCGCGTTCCTGTTCCAGGACGGCTACGGCTACTGCCAGCAGTTCTCCGGCGCAATGGCCCTCATGCTGCGCATGAACGGCATCCCGGCGCGGGTGGCGACCGGCTTCGCTCCGGGCAGCTTCGACCTCAAGTCGAAGGAGTGGCGCGTGCGCGACCAGGACGCGCACTCCTGGGTGGAGGTGTACTTCACGGGCATCGGCTGGGTCACGTTCGACCCCACGCCGCCCGCGGCGCCGGCGAACCGCACGGCCGGCGGCAGCGTGGCTGCCGGCGGCCCCAGCCGGGTGCAGAACGCCCCGCGTGGGCGGCGCGAAGGGCCGCTCGCATCCGAGCGCGCCACGAACGGGGCGCCGTCGAGCTCGCAGGGCGGGAACAAGCTGCCGTGGTGGGGCGTCGCGCTGATGGTCGTCGGCCTGATCGCTGCGCTGCTGCTCGCGCTCGTCTGGGCACGGCCCGCCGCGAATCGACGCCGCGCGCATCCGGTCGACGCAGACCTGCGCGAGCTCGAGCACGCGCTGCGGCGACTCGGCTACCGGGTCGCGCCCGGCACCACGCTGGCCGAGCTCGAGCGGCGTCTCGAGCGCTCTGCGGGCCCTGACGCCGGCGGCTACGTGCGCCATCTGCGCGAGCTGCGCTATTCGCCGATCCCGGGTGCGGGCCCCACGCGCGCCGACCGCCGAGCGCTTCGGCGCGCACTCGGCCGCGGCGGCGGGCCGCTCCACAGGGTGCGCGCCGTGGTCGCGCTGCCGCCCGGTCTCGGGCGAACGCCGCGCCGCGCGTAGCGTCCTTACATCGGCTTTCAGCTCGCTTTAACGCCGATTCACCACCTGCACAGAGACTCGTCTCATGCGCAGGACTGTGCTCTCAGGTGCCGCGGGTGGTCTGCTCGTGCTGGCCCTCGGCGCGATCCTCGTCGCCACGGGCGCGGTCGACACCGGTGGAACGACGAAGACCGTGGTTCAGCAGGCCAGCCTTCCTGGTCCGACCACGCCGGCCAGCTCGAGCCGCGCCGACGGACTCACGGTCGAGGACATCTACAAGCAGGACGGCCCCGGCGTCGTGTTCATCCAGTCGCGGGTCTCCGCGCAGACGCAGTCCGCCTTCGGCTTCTCGCAGACCCAGCAGGGAGTGGCCACCGGGTCCGGCTTCGTGCTCGACAAGAAGGGCTACATCCTCACGAACGCACACGTGGTCGAGGGCGCAAAGCAGATCGGCGTGCGCTTCGGGAACGGCAGCCTGATCGACGCGAAGCTGGTCGGCACCGATCCATCGACCGACCTGGCCGTACTGAAGGTGAACCCGGGTCAGGCGACGCTCGTGCCGCTGAACCTCGGCGACTCCAGCAAGGTGAACGTGGGCGATCCGGCCATCGCTATCGGCAACCCCTTCGGCTACGACCGCACGGTCACGACCGGGATCGTGTCAGCGCTCCAGCGCCAGATCGAGGCGCCGAACGGCTTCCGCATCAACAACGTGCTCCAGACCGACGCCGCCATCAACCCCGGCAACTCGGGCGGCCCGCTGCTGGACGGCGCCGGCCGCGTGATCGGCATCAACTCACAGATCGCCACCGGCGGCAGCGGCAGCGGCAACGTGGGCATCGGCTTCTCGATCCCGATCAACACCGCCAAGGCCGTGATCCCCCAGCTGATGGGCGCCGGCAAGGTCTCGCACGCCTACCTCGGCATCACGAGCGCGCAGATCTCGCCACAGGACGCCAGGGACCTCAACCTGCCCAGCTCGAAGGGAGCGCTCGTGCAGCAGGTGGTGAAGGGCGGCCCGGCGGCCAAGGCCGGCCTGAAGGGCGGGGACAGCCAGACCTCCTCGGGGCTCGCGATCGGCGGCGACCTGGTCGTGAAGGTCGACTCGAAGACGATCTCGAAGCCCGACGACATCGCGGCCGCTATCGCCAGCCACAAGCCGGGCCAGCAGGTCACGATCCAGTTCTACCGCGGCACCAAGCTGCAAACGGCCAAGGTCACGCTCGGGAACCGCCCGTCGGGCGTCGACCAGAGCCAGCAGAGCCAGGGCGGACAAGGGGGGGACGGGCAACTGCCTTTCCCGTTCCCCTCGCCATAGCGAGTCCAATGGAGTGAGTCGCCAGGGCCGAGCGCCGCGTCTTCGGACGCGGCGCTCCTTCCATGCCACCATTGGCGCGTGACCCGGGTGAAGATGTGCGGAATCACGAGGCTCGAGGACGCGCGCGCCGCGGCCGAGCTGGGCGCATGGGCGATCGGCATGATCCTGTGGGAGGGGAGCGAGCGCCGCTGCGACATCGAGGCGGCCGAGGAGATCGGCGCGGAGCTCAAGCGGCAGCTCGAGGTGACCGGCGTGTTCGTGAACCCCACGCTCGACGAGGTGGCCTACGCGGCCGACCGCTGCTCACTCACGATGGTGCAGCTGCACGGCGACGAAGGGCCGGCGTTCTGCCGCGAGGTCGCTCGCCGTACGGGCACGAAGGTGATCAAGGCCGCGCGCGTGAAGGACGCCGCGTCGATCCAGGCGCTGTCAGCCTTTCACACCGACTTCCACCTGCTCGACACTCACGTGCCGGGCCGCCGCGGTGGCACCGGCGAGACGTTCCAGTGGGAGCTCGTGCACCTGCACGGGCGCGACGTGCCGGTGATCCTCTCCGGGGGGCTGACCCCCGACAACGTAGGGGAGGCGATCAAGGCCACGCATCCATTCGCGGTCGACACGGCCAGTGGCACCGAGGCCTCGCCAGGCGTGAAGGACCACGCGCGCATGCTCGCCTTCTTCCGCGCCGTGGAGCACGCGGACCGGGTGCCCGCGTGAGCCCCGGCAAGGTCGAGTCCGGCGTCGAGGAGCGCTTCGGCCCCTACGGGGGCCGGTACGTGCCCGAGACCCTGATCCCCGCGCTCGACGAGCTGGAGCGGGCCTGGCTGGAAGTGCGCGACGACCCCGCCTACCAGGCCGATCTCGCTCGGCTGCTCCGCGACTACGCCGGGCGCCCGACGCCGCTCTATCTCGCCGAGCGCCTGTCGGAGGACGTCGGCCATCCCGTGTACCTGAAGCGGGAGGACCTGCTCCACACGGGCGCGCACAAGATCAACAACGCGCTCGGGCAGGCGCTTCTCGCGCGGCACATGGGCAAGACGCGGGTGATCGCGGAGACGGGCGCGGGCCAGCACGGAGTGGCGACCGCCACGGCTTGCGCGCTGCTCGGGATCGAGTGCGTGGTCTACATGGGCACCGAGGACATGCGCCGCCAGCGCCCGAACGTGGACCGTATGAAACTCCTCGGCGCGACCGTCAAGCCGGTCGACGCCGGGGCGCGCACCCTGAAGGAGGCGACGAGCGCCGCGATCCGCGACTGGGTCGCGACCGTGGGCCACACGCACTACGTGATCGGCTCCGCTGTCGGCCCCTCGCCCTATCCCGCGCTCGTGCGCGACCTGCAGCGCGTGATCGGCGACGAGATGCGCGCGCAGCTGCTCGAGGCCGAGGGGCGGCTGCCGCAACGCGTGATCGCCTGCGTCGGCGGCGGCTCGAACGCGATCGGCAGCTTCGTTCCGTTCTACGACGACGACGTCGAGCTGATCGGCGTGGAGGCCGGGGGAGAGGGCCTCGAGTCGGGGCGCCACGGCGCGCCGCTGACCACGGGCGCGCGCGGCATCCTGCACGGCTCGCTGTCCGCGGTGCTCCAGGACGACGAGGGCCAGATTCTCGAGGCGCACTCGATCTCGGCGGGCCTCGACTATCCAGGCTCCGGGCCCGAGCACGCGTTCCTGCGCGACTCGCGACGCGCTCGCTACGAGGCCGTCACGGACGACCAGGCGCTCGACGCGTTCCGGTTGCTCGCGCGGCTCGAGGGGATCATCCCGGCGCTCGAGTCCTCACACGCGCTCGCGTGGCTACTCGCGAACCGCGGCTCGGAGCTCGACGCGCTCACGCTGTCGGGGCGGGGCGACAAGGACCTCGCCGAGGTGCTCGAGCGTGGCTGACGTGTCGGCGCCCGCGGGCGCCGAGCGGATAGCGGCCGCGTTCACCACTCACGGCAAGAGGGCCGCGCTCATGCCGTACCTGATGGGCGGCTTCCCGAGTCTCGAGGAGTCGCGTGCGGTGGGGGAGGCCTGCGCCGATGCGGGCGCCGACCTCAT
>JBJMLG010000081.1:0-7202 GCA_045805385.1 Thermoleophilaceae bacterium | reverse complement strand
GAGCTCGAGGGCGTGCTCGCGCATGAGCTCGCGCACATACGCCACCGCGACGTCGTGATCATGACCGTCGCGTCGTTCTTCGCGACGCTCGCCGCGTACATCCTCCAGTTCGGATTGTTCTTCGGCGGCGACAACGACCGCAACCCAGGAATCCTCGGGCTGATCGGGATCTCGGTGGCCGTCTACGGCGTGTCCTTCTTCCTGATGCAGGCGCTGTCGCGCTACCGCGAGTTCGCGGCCGACCGCGGCGCCGCGATCATCACCGGCCGCCCGTCCGCGCTCGCCGCGGCGCTGCTGAAGATCTCCGGCCAGATGAAGCGCGTGCCCGCGAACGACCTGCGCGCGGCGCAGGAGCTGAACGCGTTCTTCATCGTGCCCGCGCGCGTGAAGTCGTCGCTCGCCGGACTGTTCTCGACGCATCCGCCGGTGGAGCGCCGCATCCAGGCCCTCGAGCAGATCGAGGCGCAGATGAGCGGGATCATGCCCGCAACCTCCTATCGCGACCTGACGGCGGTCTAGCCCCGCGCGAATAGGGTTCGCGCGTGCCGATCCTCTCGACACGCGAGCTGCTGCGGGCCGCCGCGCGCCCGTCGCGCTATCCGGCTGCGGTGCGGCGCCGCTGGCGCATTCACAGACTGCGTGGCGACTCGGTCGAATGCCCCTGCTGCGGCGGGCGCTTCGGCACGTTCATGACCGAGCGCGGCAGGGCGAACGCGGTGTGCCCGCGCTGCGGTGCACAGGAGCGCCACCGCGCGCTGTGGCTGTACATGCGCGATCGCACGCCGCTGTTCGAGCGGCCGCTGCGCCTGCTGCACTTCGCACCCGAGCTGATCTTCCGCCGCAGGTTCGAGTCGCTGCCGCAGCTCGACTACGTGACGGCCGACCTCGACTCACCCGAGGCCATGCTGCACTTCGACATCACGTCGATCCCGTTCGAGGACGACAGCTTCGACGCGATCCTGTGCAGCCACGTGCTCGAGCATGTGCACGACGACCGCGCGGCAATGCGCGAGCTCGCGCGCGTGCTGCGTCCCGACGGCTTCGCGATCGTGCTCGTGCCGCTCGACCTCAGCCGCGAGCAGACCTACGAGGACGCGGCTGTGATCTCGCCCGAGGATCGCGCGCGCGAGTTCTGGCAGCACGACCACGTGCGCTTGTACGGCCGCGACTTCGCCGCCCGCCTCGAGCAGGCGGGGTTCGGCGTCAGGGTCGATCCGTACGTGCGGGAGCTGCCGGAGCCGGTGCGGCGGCGTCATGGGCTGCTCGACGTGGAGGACATATACGTCGGAACGAAGGCAGCCGCTCGCGCAGCTCGTCAGCCGGAATCGGCCGGCTGATCAGGTACGCGGGATTGCGCAGGTAGGCGCGCATCTCCCCCCGGTAGTCGGCCGCAAAGCGGCATTGGTTAGCGGAATCCGGCGCTGCGGCGCGCCATCGGAAGCGGGGTCGGGCCGGGCCGGGTTTCGGTACTGTTTCGCCCCGGGTACGAAGAGATGCCGCACGGAGGCGGGAGTTACCGACGCGGCGCCTTTCCCGACATCGCAATCAATGGCAGGGGGATGGTGTGAAGATCCGCTTCATGGCGGCATGTGCCGTTGTCGCCGTAGCAGGCTTGCTCGCGCTCGCAGGGACCGCATCTGCCGCGCCCACATGGGCGCCGGCTGCGAGCGCCGCGATTCATCCGGGTGTGCAGACTTTCACCGACGGCGCACAGTGCACAGCCAACTTCGTCTACTTCGATGCGTCGAACGTGTACATCGGCCAGGCCGCGCACTGCTCGGGCACCGGCGGCAACACAGCAACCGACGGCTGCACCTCGGGCACGCTGCCGGTGGGCACCAAGGTGGACGTGACCGGCGCGAGCCAGCCCGGCACGATGGTCTACAACAGCTGGGCGACCATGCAGGCGAAGGGTGAGAAGGACGCTGACACCTGCGCCTACAACGACCTCGCGCTGATCCAGCTCGCCCCAGCCGACACGGGCAAGGTGAACCCGAGCGTGCCCTACTGGGGCGGCCCGGTGGGGCTCGGCGGCGCTACCAACCAGGGCGACAACGTCTACAGCTACGGCAACTCCGAGCTGCGCGGCGGGGTCACCACGCTCAGCCCGAAGAAGGGCCTCAGCCTCGGCACCGACAGCGGCGGCTGGAACCACACGGTCTACACCGTCACGCCGGGGATCCCCGGCGACTCGGGGAGCGGCTTCCTCGACAAGGACGGGAAGGCGTTCGGAGTGCTGAGCACCGTCGCGATCGCGCCGCTTGCGGGCTCGAACGGCGTCGGTGATCTGGCGCACGAGCTCGACTACCTGCATGCCAACACCTCGTTCTCTGGCGTGCAGCTGGCGAACGGCACCGAGGCCTTCAACGGCGGCAAGGCCCCGATCGGCGGTTAGCCGGAACGTTTTCGGTACGCCGCTCGGCTGCGGGGTGCCCGCGCGGGTGAACCGGCTTCGCCGGTCCACGAGTTCCGCTTTGGGGACCCTGTCAGCCGGCGGCTGATCGAGCGCCCGCTTTTCGCGAAGCAAACATCGAAGAAACCGGGCCCGACCGGACCCACTCCTCATTGCCGCTGTAAGCGCTCCGCGCGACGCCGCGCTATCACGCGCGTCCCGCGCGCCGGCACCGACGTGACCGTGCGCCGCTTCGGACGCTCTGCGCGTCCCGGCGTGGCGGCGTCGAGCTGCACGCGCTCGAACACCACGCGCAGCGTCTCGCGCATCTCGAGCTGGGCGAGGCTCGCCCCGATGCAACGGCGGATGCCGCCGCCGAAGGGAAGCCATCCGTAGGTCTCCGCGCGCGAGTCGAGGAAGCGCTCCGGCCTGTACACGTCCGGCTCCGGGTAGAGGTCGGCGCGGCGGTGCACCAGGTGGATCGCGGGCGACACCACGTCGCCGGCGGGCACGAGCCAGCCGCCCAGCTCGACGTCCTCTGTCGCCTCGCGGACAACGTTCGGCACGGTCGGCCTGAAGCGGTGCGTCTCCTGGATCACGGCGTCGAGGTAGGTGTCGCCGTTCGTGCGCAGCTCCTCGACGAGTCGCCCGTGCACGCGTGGGTGCTGGAGCACCAGGTCGACCGCCCAGGCGAGCGCGGTGGCCGTCGTCTCGTGCCCTGCGAACAGCAGCGTCATCAGCTCGTCGCGCAGCTCCTCGTCGCTGAGCGACTCGCCGTGCTCGTCACGTGCCGCGATGAGCATCGCGAGGATGTCGTCACCCGGCCGCCCTGCCTGCTCCGCCGAGCGGTGCGCGGCGATCTCCGCGTGGATGAGCTCGTCGACGGCCTCGCGGAGCCTCTTCACCCGGCCACCGACGCTGAGCGGTCCGAGGTCCCGCTCGAGCACCGGGAAGAACATCATCGTGGTCGCCGCGCGGGTGAGCAGGGGCAGCAGCTCGAGCAGCCGCCGGCGCCGCTCTTCGTCGGAGACTCCGAACACCACGTCGACGATCACCTGAAGCGCCATGCGCTGGAACGAGTCGGCCACCGCGAACGCACGGTTCTCCGGCCAGGCGGCCACTGTCGTGTCGGCGAGCGCCCGGATGCGGCTGCGATAGGCCTCGAGACGCTCCCCGTGGAAGGGAGGCAGCAAGAGCTTGCGCTGCCGCACATGGCGTGCGCCATCCGTCGTCAACACCGAGCCGGTGCCGACGATCGGCGACAGAACGCTGTTCGGGGCGCCGGCCACGAACGAGTCGCGCTTCTCCGTGAACACCTCGCGTATGAGGCCGGGGTCGGCCACGAAGACGAAGCGGCCGTGCCGCTGGCCGAAGTCCATCGCGAACACGTCGCCGTAGCGGCGCTGGCAGCGCTCGAGCGTGGGGATCGGCCGCGAGAGCCACGCGAACAGGTTCGCCGCCGGCAGTGCGCGGGGGCCAGGAGGAAGCGCACTCGGAGCCGCGTCCACTGCCACGTCCGTCATGCCGCCATGAGACCTCGTCGTGCGGCCTTGGTCAAGCGCCATGTGCGCCATGTCACGTCCGCCGGAATACTTCGCTTGTGGACGACGACGAACTGCGCGCGGTTCTGAGGAGCGGCTATGAGGCGATGTCACGCGGCGACTTCGACGCCGTGCTCGCCCTCCTCGGCGACGACGTGGAGCTCCAGGACCGGGCGGAAGCGCCGGAAGCGGATGTCTACCACGGGCACGCCGGTGCGCTGACGGCGTTCCAGCAGACCGACGAGACATTCGAGGAGTACCGAGTCTGGCCGACCGAGATCGAGCTCGGGCCGCTGCGCGACGGGGGCCTGAGGAATGTGGTCGTCGTCCTCCGCCAGGAGGGCAAGGGCCGGCTCACCGGCGTGCGTGTGAGCGAGGACATCGCTCATATGCTCACGCTCAAGGACGACGTCGCCATCCGGCTGCGGGTGTTCTCCACGCCGGAAGAGGCACGCTCCGCGGCCCGCGAGAGTTGATCCGCGAGACGCGCGAGCGTAGCCTCGACGCATGGTTCTCGCGATCTCGACATTTGCGGTGATCCTGCTCGTCGTCGCAGTGCTGGTAGCGGGTGCTGTGCTCATGGCGATCGTGTTCCGCGGCAGCAAGCGTGAGCCCAAGGTCGAGCACGAGCAGGACGTGGTGCTCGAGGAGCAGTTCGGCAGTGGCGAGCCGGTCGACTGGCAGGGCGACCTCAAGCCGCCTCGCGACCCCTACTGAGGTCTCAGCGGTTGTCCCAGCGACGGCGGGCGTTGCGGCCGGCGCGCCGCGCGCGCCGCACGAGCGTCGCCTGATCCCAGCGATCCTTCATGAGCGAGCGCGGTGGGGGAAGCGCGTCGACCTCCTCGGCGGAGATGGTGAGCGTCACCGCCCGCTCGGCCACGCGCGCGACCTCCGGCGCGTCGACGAACCGCTGGCCCTTCGGCGTCTCGATCACGATGCCGTCGAAGATGTTCTCGCGGGTGTTCTCGAGCACCTTGCGCACGGTGCCGACCTCCGTGCCGCCGGCCGCCCGCACCGGCGTGCCGCGGCGGAGCGCTTGGTAGGAGATCGCGTGGCCGTCGTCCGTGGTGCTCATTGCCACACAAAAATAGTGCGCCGCCACAGCCACCGCGCGGTTTGCCTTCTCGGGAAACGAGCAACTGACAGGCGACCGGCAGGCGGCAGAAGGGAACGGGCGAAATGAGGATCGGCTACTTCCTCTCGTGCGAGCAGTTCGGCCCGCGCGAGCTGGTGGACCAGGCGCGCCGAGCCGAGGAGGCGGGTTTCCAGGATTTCTGGATCTCCGACCACTACCACCCGTGGAACGACGAGCAGGGGCAGAGCCCGTTCGTGTGGACGGTGATCGGGCAGCTCGCGGAGGCGACCTCGGGAATGCGCGTCACCACAGCCGTCACCTGCCCGACCATCCGGATCCACCCAGCCATCGTCGCTCAGGCCGCGGCGACGGCGACTGTCGCGCTCGAGGGCCGCTTCAACCTCGGAGTCGGCACCGGCGAGGCCCTCAACGAGCACGTACTCGGCGACCACTGGCCCGAGGCCGAGGAGCGGATCGAGATGCTCGAGGAGGCGATCGAGGTGATGCGGATGCTGTGGCAGGGTGGCACCAAGAGCCACCGCGGCAGGCACTACCGCGTCGAGAACGCGCGCATCTACACGCTGCCCGACGAGCCGCCCCCGGTGATCGTGTCGGGCTTCGGCCGCAAGTCCGTGCAGATGGCGGGGCGGGTGGGCGACGGCTACGCGATAACGATGCCGGACGCCGAGCTGATCTCCCAGTTCCATTCCGCCGGCGGGCAGGGCAAGCCGGTGCAGGCGGGCACGAAGGTGTGCTTCGACCAGGACGAGCAGAAGGCGATCGACGAGGTGCACCGGCTGTGGCCGAACGAGGTGCTGCCCGGCGAGCTCGCCCAGGTGCTTCCCACGCCCGCCCACTTCGAGCAGGCGACCGAGCTCGTCACGAAGGAGATGGTGGCCGAGTCGGTGCCATGCGGGCCGGACCTCGACAAGCACGTCCAGGCGCTCCAGGAGTACGCCGACGCGGGCGCCGACGAGTTGTACGTGCAGCAGATCGGCCCGGACATGGACGGCTTCTTCAGCACCTACTCCAAAGAGGTGCTGCCGAAGTTCACCTGACCTGCGACGTGGGCCGGATCAGGACCTCGTTGAGGCTCACGTTCTCGGGGGCCGTGATCGCGTAGAGGATCGCGTCGGCGATGTCGGCGGCCTCCATTCGCGCGCCACGGTCGCGGAACTCCCTGCGAATCTGCTGGAGGATCTCGTCGCGGTTGTGCGAGGCGAGCTCCGTCGCGGTGGCGCCGGGCTCGATGAGCGTCACGCGAATGCCTGCCTCCGCCACCTCTTGGCGAAGCGCCTCGGACAGGGCGCCCACGCCGAACTTCGTGAGGTTGTAGACACCCGCGCCCGCGCGGGCGACACGGCCCGCAACGGAGCTCACGTTCACGATGTGGCCGCTGCCCTGCTCGCGCAGGATCGGCAGCGCCGCGTGCGTGCAGTAGAGGACGCCGAAGATGTTCACGTGGATCATCCGGCGCCACTCCTCGGTGGGTGCGTCTTCGATCGGCCCGAGCAGCATCACGCCCGCGTTGTTCACGAGCACGTCGAGGCGGCCGAGCTCCTCCTTCGTCCGGTTCACGAACGCGTACGCCTGGTCCTCCTCGCCCACGTCGGTCTCGACCGCAAGCGCGCGGCCTCCGTCGTCCTCGATCCTGCGGGCTAGCTCCTCGATGCGGTCGAGCCGGCGGGCGGCGAGCGAGACGGCGGCACCAGCCCTCGCGCACGCCAGCGCTGTTGCCTCGCCGATGCCTGACGACGCCCCCGTTACGGCAACCACCTTGCCGGACAGGTCTGCGGGCATGAAGCGTCCTTTCTCGCGGGTCACGGGCGGGAGCCTCTCATGCAAGACGCTTCCCAGGCCGCTCGAGGGGGGTACGAGCGGGCTATCTCTTTTGGGGGATGCCCTCCTCCAGGTCCGCGCCCGTCGTCGCGGTTTTCCTTGCTGTGCTCCTGCTCGCGCCCGTCGCTGAAGCATCGTCGGGCAAGGCGGGCACGGCTGCGCTCCAGGTGGCGCTCCGCGGCTTGCGGCTGTACGGCGGCCCGATCGACGGCGTGGCGGGGCCCGCCACGCGGCGGGCCGTGCGCCGGCTGCAGCGCCGGCGGCGCCTCGCCGTCGACGGCGTGGCCGGACCGCGCACGCGCAGGGCGCTCGGTTGGCGCGGGCGCCCATCGCTCGGCCGCCGCGAGCTGCGACG
>JBJMLG010000080.1:0-4999 GCA_045805385.1 Thermoleophilaceae bacterium | reverse complement strand
CGCGTTCCAGCGCGAGCTCGGCCTCGACGCCGAGTGGCTGAGCGCGCGCGAGTGCCGGCGGCTCGAGCCGGGGCTCTCGCCGCGAGTGCCCGGAGGGATCCTCACGCCACACGAGTCGCAGGTGGACCCGGCAGCGACCGTCGCCGCGCTGGCAGCCGCGTTCGAGCGCGCGGGCGGTGAGATCCGCCGCGGGCAGGCGGCGGAGGAGCTGCTTCACGATGGCGAGCGCGTGACAGGGGTGCGCACCGCCGCCGGCGCGAGCGTCGAAGCCGAGCACGTGCTGCTCGCGGCGGGCTGCTGGAGCGGCGAGCTCGCGGGCGTGCCGCCGGAGGCGTTGCCCCCGGTGCGGCCCGTGAAGGGACAGATCCTCTCTCTGCGCAGCCGCGGCGGCGAGCTGCTGATCCGGCGCATGGTGCACACGCCGCGCTGCTACGTCGTGGCGCGGCCCGACGGCCGCGTGGTGATCGGGGCCACGGTGGAGGAGCGCGGCTTCGACACCGCCGTCACGGCCGAGGGCGTGTACCGGCTGCTCGAGGCCGCATGGGAGGTGCTGCCCGACATCGGAGAGCTCGAGTTCGCGGGCGCGCAGACGGGACTCCGGCCGGGCACACCCGACAACGCGCCGGTCATCGGCGCGGCGGGTCCCGAGGGCCTCCTGATCGCGACCGGGCACTACCGCAACGGCGTGCTGCTCGCCCCCATCACGGCGGAGGCGATCGCGGCGCTGGCCGCGGGCGCGGAGCCGCCGGTGCAGGTGGCGCCGTTCTCGCCCTCGCGTTTCGCGGCGGTGGGCGGAGGCGCAGCATGAAGCTGCTCCTCAACGGCGAGCCCGTCGAGCTCGCCGACGGCACCACGGTCGCCGGCGCGGTCAGCGCGTCGGGCGCAGAGCCGTCCGGCCGCGGCATCGCGGTGGCGGTGAACGGCGAGGTCGTCCCTCGTGGCCAATGGGCTGGGACCGAGCTCACCGAAGGGCAACGTGTCGAGGTGCTTCAGGCGGTGCAGGGTGGCTGAGCCGCTTCGCATCGGCGGACGTGAGTTTGGTTCCCGCCTGATCATCGGCACCGGTGGCTTCCGCAGCCTCGAGGCGATGGGCGACGCCGTGAAGGCATCCGGCGCCGAGCTCGCCACGCTCGCGCTCCGGCGGGTGGACCCGAGCAGCCACGGCTCGATAGTCGGCGTGCTCGAGCGGGCCGGAGTGAGCCTCCTGCCCAACACGGCCGGCTGCTTCACGGCGCGCGACGCTGTGCAGACCGCGCGGCTCGCGCGCGCGGCTTTCGAGACCGACTGGGTGAAGCTCGAGGTGATCGGCGACGACAAGACGCTGCTGCCCGATCCGGTGGAGCTGCTCGAGGCGGCGGAGACGCTCGTGGGCGAGGGCTTCACCGTGCTGCCCTACACGAACGACGACCCGATCCTGGCCCGGCGGCTCGAGGACACCGGGTGCGCCGCCGTCATGCCCCTCGGCTCGCCGATCGGCAGCGGGATGGGCATCAACAACCCGTACAACCTGCGGCTCATCCTCGAGCAGGCGCGCGTGCCCGTGATTCTCGACGCCGGCATCGGCACGGCCTCCGACGCGGCGCTCGCGATGGAGGCCGGCTGCGACGCGGTGCTGCTGGCCAGCGCCATCTCGCGCGCGGAGGACCCTGCGAGCATGGCGCACGCCATGCGACTCGCCGTCGAGGCGGGGCGCCTGGCACGCGAGTCGGGGCGCATCCCGCGGCGGCTGTTCGCCGAGGCGTCCACGCCCATGGAGGGCGTGCCGGAGCTCACGTGAGCGAGGCGATCGCGGACGCCTGGGCGTCGGCCTGGCTCGGCACGGCGTCCTTCGACGAGTGCTGCACCGCGGACGTGGGCTACGAGGATCCGGTGGCGGTGAACCCGCTCGCGGGCGTCCACGCGCTCTCCGAGCACGCCGCGCGCCTTCGCGCGGGGTTCCCGGACCTGCGTGTCGAACGCACCGCGCCCGTGCTCAGCGACCCCGAGGGTCAGCACGCGTGTATCGCCTGGCGAGCGCTAGGCACGCACAAGGAGGAGCTCGGCTCGGTGCCGGCCACGAACCGCTTCGTGGTGCTTCAGGGCGTCCACTTCGCAGAGCTGGAGGACGGCCGGGTGCGTCGCGCGCGCGGCTTCTTCGACCTCTACGAGGCGGGCGTCCAGCTCGGGCTGCTCCCGCAGCGGGGCAGCGTGGCCGAGTCCGCGCTCCTGATGCTGCGCGGATTCGGCCTCCGCCCGCCCACTACTTGACGGTGATCGTGCCCTCCATGCCGGGGTGCACGGTGCAGATGTAGGTGACCTTCCCGGCGGTGCTGAAGGTCTGCTTGTAGGTCCCGCCCTTCTGGATGTTGCCGGTGCCGGAGGCGAACTGGGGGCCGGGGCCGCCGCTCTTCGTCACGTCGTGCGGCACGGAGTCGTCATTCGTCCACTCCACGCTGCCGCCCTTCGCGACGGTTACGTCCTTGGGCGCGAACTGGATGTTCTTCATGACCACCTTGGCGGTCTTGCCGCCGCCTCCACCGCTGCTCGACGAGGTGGTCTGGGTGGGCTGAGCGGTAGTCGAGCCGCCGCCTGAGGTGTTGCTGCTGCTCGAGTTGTTGTTGCTGCTGCCGCAACCGGCCGCGACCAGGGCCAGCGAGGCGGTTGAGGCAAGCAGCACGAGCCACCTGTTCATCTGGTCCGACCTCCTGTCAGGAGCTTTGTGAGGAGAGACTACGTAGAGCGGTGTTTTCGTTCAGTTAGGAGAAATTCGAGCAGCGCCTTCTGGGCGTGGAGCCGGTTCTCCGCCTGGTCGAACACCGCCGAGCGATCGCCGTAGAGAACCGCCTCGCTTATCTCCTCACCCGGGTGGGCGGGTAGGCAGTGGAGCGCGATGACGTCGTCGCGGGCCGCTTCCATCAGCCGCTCGTCGAGGCGGTAGGGCTCGAGCAGCCGTCGCCGCTCGCCGCTGTCGTCGCCGCCCATGCTCACCCACACGTCGGTGTAGAGCGCATGCGCGCCGGCCGCCGCCGCCACGGCGTCGGTGGTCACCTCCACCTTCGCCCCGTCGCTCGCGAGCTCGCGAGCCAGCCGGGCCACGTTCTCGTCCGGTGAGAGCTCGGCGGGCGCCGCGATCACGACGTCCATTCCCGCGATCGCGCCGAGCAGCATCAGCGAGTGGGCCACGTTGTTGCCATCGCCCACGTACACGAGCCGCAGGCCCTCCAGGCTCCCGAAGCGCTCGCGGAGCGTGAGCAGGTCGGCGAGCGCCTGGCAGGGGTGGTGCTCGTCGGTGAGCATGTTGATCACGGGCACGCTCGAGTGCTCGGCGAGTTCCTCCACGATGGCCTGGGGCCCGGTGCGGATCGCGATCGCGTCGACGAATCGCGACAGCACGCGCGCCGTGTCGGGCGGCGACTCGCCGCGCGAGAGCTGCATCTCGCCCTCGCGCAGAACGAGCGGGTGCCCCCCGAGCTCCACCACGCCGACCTCGAAGGACACGCGGGTACGCGTGGACGGCTTCTGGAAGATGAGCGCGACCTTGCGGTCGGTGAGCGCGCGCGATGCCAGCCGCTCGCGCTTGAGCTGCTCGGCGCGGCTCAGGAGGGCATCGAGCTCATCGCTCGTAAGCTCTTCGCCGGTGAGGAAGTGGCGCGGCATCCAGGCATCGTAATTCGCGCGCTCAGCTGGAACCTGTTTCACGGGCGGGACGCTCCGCCGAACCCTGCCCTGTTCACCTGGCGCTCGCGCCTGCTGCGCGTGACCGAGCGCGACGACACGCACGTACAGGTGAACCGTTGCCTGCTACCCGAGTTCGCCGGAAAGCTCGCCGGCTGGGACTGGGACATCGCTCTTCTACAGGAGGCGCCACCCGACTGGCTGCGCCCGCTGGCGCAGGCGGCGCGCGCGTCCGGCGCGTCCGTTCTCACCTCGCGCAACGTCGGACACCTGGCGCGCACGCTCGTCGCTCGTGTGAACCCCGACCTGATCGCATCGCACGAGGGTGGCTCGAACCAGGTCCTCGCGCGTCCGCCGTGGCGCCTGGCGGAGGTGAGAAGGCACACCCTCACGCTGTGTCCCGAGCGGCGGCGCATGATCTGGGTGCGGATGGAGCACCCCGAGCAGGGGGCGATCTGCGCCGCCACGCTCCACGCCACGGCGCACGTGCCGAAGGCCGCGGAGCGCGACGTGCGCGAGGCGGCGCTCACTGCTCTCGACTGGTCCGGTGAGCTGCCGCTCGTGTTCGGCGGCGACATGAACTTGCGGCCGGCCGAGACGGAGTTGTTCGACTGGCTCTCGCGCGAGCACGGCTTCTCCCAGCCCACGGCGCCGAACGCGATCGACCACATCCTCGCGCGACGGCTCGAGGTCGCCGAGCCGCCGCGCCGGCTGCCGCCCGAGGCCCGCGAGCTGCCGCAGCCGTGCGGGCGCGTGCTTCGTCTTTCGGACCATGCACCGGTCGCGGCGGCATTCGTGAGATAGTCCCGGCCAGTTCTTCTGTCGCGGGAATTGGGGCGAAAGCCCGGGAGGAGGAAGGCATGGCACAGGGAAGCAGCGGGTCGTCCGGGGGCAAGTCGCGCAGCTCGTCGCCGGGCAAGCGCTCCTCGAGCAGCCGTTCATCAGGTGGCCGCGCATCGACGTCGCGGTCGTCGTCCTCGCGTTCCTCGTCGTCTCGCTCCACGTCGGCGCGCGCATCCTCGTCCAGGAGCGGTGGCGGCTCGTCGAGCAGCGGCGGCAGCCCCAAGCGCCGCGCGGCCGCCAAGAAGGGCGGCCAGGCGCGCGGTCGCCAGCAGACCGCGCAGAAGCGCGCAAGCCAGACCGCGTCCGCGGCGACGAAGCCGGCAGCCGCAGCGGACTTCTCGGGCAAGAGCGTCGCCGACTTCCGCGAGGCGCTCAGCAAGAACCTGATCCGCCCGCTCAACATCGTGATGCTCACGCGCGACCGCATCGAGGAGGTGCTCGGCGACGCCGTTTCGCGCGGACGCGTGACGTCCGACGACGCTCAGGAGCTGGTTCAGGGCCT